>JAJZNI010000105.1 GCA_021847925.1 bacterium | reverse complement strand
CGTGGAGCACACCGCCCCGCCCGGGGACCCTCGCCGGGGCGGCTCCGCCCGCCGAGGCGGGCCTCGGGGCCGTGGCGGAGCGGCGGGGAGAGCTTCCCTGCACGCAGCCGGGGTGCGGCAGCTCCGTGGGGCTGAGCTGCGAGTACGTCGACCGCAGAGGGCGCGCCTGCAGCACGGCGTGGTGCCCGGACCATCGCCTCGTGATCGCGGGGCACGTCTACTGCCGGCGGCACGCCGGGGTGGTGAGCGCCCTGCCGGTCGGGCTCGTCTCCAGCGCGACGCCGATGCCGGACCTCGAGAACCGGGCCCCCTCGCTGGTCAGCTGGGTCGCTCGGGAGGTCGATGCCGATGTGCGCGACCTCCTCCTCGGCGAGGCCGCTCTGGGCGGCGAGGCGCAGATCGTCACCGACCCCGTCTACCCGGCGTTCACGGGGAGCGACCGGCGCCGTGCCTGGGAGCGTGCCTGGAAGGTCGTCGATCGGACGGGATGGTCGCTGCGGGTCGCCCTCGTCGTCGAGGAGTGCGCGGACGCCGAGGTCGCTGTCCGGGTCAACTCGCGAACCGTGGAGCGCCTCGCCCCTCCGTGGATCGTGCAGCGGCTGCACGGGGCACAGCCGCCCGCGGAGGTCGACGCTCAGCGACGCAGGGACTTCGATCGGCGCCTCTGCAGCATAATCCGCAAGGGGATCGACCGCGAGCGAGGTCGGGGCCCGGAGGAGGCCTCCATGCCGGCTTCCCGGCCCGGTGCGGCCCCTCCTCAACTATCCTGATCCGCGATCGCCACGCCCAGCGTGCCCCGGACCCTCAGAATGGACAACCGCGACATGAAGCCAACCCCCTCTCCCGCTCGCCGCTGCCCGCCCCTCGCGGAGCGGACGCGATGAGCCAGCGACGCGTCCTGGTGGTCGACGACGACCCGCGCCTGCTCCACATCGTGCAGATGTACCTGGGGATCGAGGGCTACGAGGTGCGCACGGCCTCCAACGGGGAGGAGGGCCTCCGCGACGTCGAGACCGCGCGGCCCGATCTGATCATCCTGGACATCATGATGCCGGGGATGGATGGGCTCGAGGCCTGCCGGCGCATCCGCGGCAACCCGGCGACCGCGGACATCCCGGTGCTGATGTTCAGCGCCCTCTCGGGTGATGACGACGTCGAGCGGGCCCGCCTCGCGGGTGCCAACCATCTGATCACCAAGCCGTTCAACCTCGTGGGGCTGGGATCGGTGGTCAGGTCCTTCTTCGCGAGCGATCAGACGGTCCCCGCGTAGCCGGCGACGGCGCGACGGGGCCGCCTCCCGCCCGGGGGATGGCGGACGCCCTCCCCACCATCAGGGGGCGGGCGAGCCGGTGACGGCGGCGGTGGGCTCGGCGAACCGGCCGGAGAGGCTGCCGGGGAGCGCCGGCCCGAGGAGCGCCTGGATCCCGGGCTCCAGCCTCACGACCAGCTGGGTGAGCAGCCCGTGGTCGACGGCGACCGCGACCTGCTGGTGGCCGGAGGGCACGGGGATCGCCGCCGTCGCCGGGACGTCGGCAACGGCCTGGGCCACCAGGAAGAGGACGCCGGCCTCGAGAAGGCCGACCGCGGCACCGGCGAGGAGCCCGGTGACCCGATCGAAGACCAGCGTCACCATCCCCTTGAGCTGCTCCCCGTAGAGGGCCGCCAGGATCTCGATCATCACCAGCACGATCGCGAAGATGCCGACGAAGCACCAGGCGTTGGCGTAGAGGTCGTCGGGCCTGACCAGGGTCGCCACCGGGTTGCCGATGTACGTGGCTGCCAGCGCCCCGGCGAAGACGGCGACGACCGCGATGGCGCGGCGCACAAGCCCGAAGCGCCACCCGACGTAGCTGTTGACGCCGACGATGAGGATGAGGACGAGATCGGCGGCCGCCTCGTCCAGTCCGTAACCTGTCACCGCAGCGAACGTAGCATGGCGCCGGCAGAATCACGCGGGCGTCAACGGGTTTGTGACGGAGGTGTTGTGGGGGGCACGCCGCGCCGCGGCCCGGCGCCGCCGTGCCCCCCGCCTGCCCCTGCTACCATCGCGCCAGGGCACCAGCGTGCTCGCCTCAGCGATGCAGAAGAGCTTCATCTCCCGCCTGGGCGGGGTCGACGTCTCGGGCCGCAAGACGTACGACCTGGTGGACGAGCCCACCGGGGAGGACTATCGCGCCCTGCTGGCGTGCGCCCGCTCCCAGTGCGAGACCCTGATCCTGAGCGTCGACACGGCGCGCGAGCTGGAGGCCGAGGGCCGCGAGGTGCTGAGCCGCCTCCGGGGAGAGCTGCGGTCCGAGGCCCAGAGCGGTGGCGTCCGCCGTCTGCGCTACGGCTTCGGTCCGGCGGCGTTGACGGTCCTGGTGGAAGCCCCCGGTCTGTACGCGTGGCGGCAGCCGTCCCGGCCCGAGAACCTCTGCCTGCTTCGCCACGACGGCACGCCCTGGATCGTGTCCATCGCCGCCGAGCGAATCGGCTACGTGGAGCTCACGCCCTTCGAGAAGCTCCTGCTCGGCCGCTCGTCCCCCGGTCTGGCGGCCGTCCTGGCGCACCAGGGGGCGCGCGACGCGATCCTGGCCGCCTTCGAGCGCCGCAGCGAGACCGAGGGTGAGCGGCTGGAGGCGGAGCTCCTCGCCTATGCGCGTTCCGTGATCGACGAGGGCCGCGAGGGTCTGGTCGGCGCCCTGCACGACTGGCTGCGCTCCGGCGAGCTGAGCCGCGTGGGCGCGGCGGTGGGTGTCGCCGCGCAGCTCGGGCTCATCGAGCTCGAGCCCGAGCTGGCCCAACTCGCGGACGCGGTGCGCCGCGATGCCCTCCCCGGCCCCGCCGCCTATCGCTCCAGCCCGGTCCTGAGGATTCGGTGGCGGACGCGATTCGAACGCCGGCTCGCCAGCGCCATCACCACCCTCGAGGCCGTCCGGTCCGGCTAGCGCTAGTGGCCGAAATCCTGGATGACGGTGAGCACGGCCGGACCCAGCAGGACGACGAAGAGCGTCGGGAAGATGCAGCACGCCATGGGGAAGAGCATCTTGAGCGGCGCCTTCTGGCCCGCCTCCTCGGCCCGCTGCCGGCGGCGGCGGCGGATCTCCTCCGACTGGATGCGCAGGACGTTGGCGATGCCGACGCCGAGCTGCTCCGACTGGATCACCGCCTGGATGAAGCCGTTGAGCTCGTCCACCTTGTTGCGCCGGGCCATGTCATCCAGAGCCTCGACGCGCGGCCTGCCGAGCCGGATCTCGTTGAGCACCTGCACGAACTCGGCGGAGAGCGCGTTGCGCTGCTTCTCGGCCACCCGGCCGAGGGAGGCGTCGAAGCCCAGCCCCGCCTCGACGCTGACGGTGAGCAGGTCGAGGGCCGATGGGAGCGCGAGCAGGATATCCGTCTGGCGCTGGCGGATCAGCCGGGAGAGGGCTGCGTCGGGGAGCAGGTAGCCGAGCACCAGACCGACGACCGGACCCACCAGGACGAGGGGGAGCTGAGCAGGATGGAGCACGAGAAGGCTGCCCCCGACCCCGATGACGCCCAGCACGATCAGGGAGATGATCTTCAGCACCAGGAAGCCGCCCACGGTCAGCCCCCAGGGCCTGCCCGCGAGGTTGAGCTTCTCCTGAAGCGCCTGCGTGCGCTGGGCGCTGTTGCGGGCGGTGAGCCGCCGTCCCCAGCGGTCGAGCGTGGGCCGGAGGACGCGCTCGAAGAAGGGCAGCGTCATCTCGACCTCGGCCAGGCTGTGGACGATGCGCCCCGCCTCGGTGTACTGGGATAGCCGGGCCTCGAGAAGGTCGGCCTGGGGCGAGCGTGCCGCCCGGCGCGAGAGCACGATGAAGAGCAGCGCGACCGCGGTCAGGGTGCCGGCGAGTGCGGCGAGCATCGCCTACACCCTGATCCTGACGATCTTCTGGATCAGGGCGCTTCCGATCATGATGCTGAAGATCGCAAGCCCCAGCATGATCCAGCCGAGGGTCTGGTTCACCATGGGACTGAAGTACGTCGGCTCGAGGAAGAACATGAAGACGCCGAGCCCGACGGGAAGCAGGGTGATGATCAGACCTGACATCCTGGCCTGAGCGGTGAGGGTGCGGATCTCGCCGTGGATGCGCACCCGCTCGCGAATCGTGAAGGCAATGGTGTCGAGGATCTCGGCCAGGTTGCCTCCCACCGAGCGCTGGATCTGGACCGCGGTCACCATCAGGTCGAAGTCCTCGGATTTGTTGCGCTCCACCATGTGCTGCAGGGCCTCGTCGACCGGGATGCCCAGGGCGATCTCCCGGGTGGCCCGCGCGAACTCCTCGGAGATCGGCGGGGTGCCGTTCTTGGCGACGGTGCTCATGGCCTGGGCGAAGGAGAGGCCCGCCTTCAGGGCGTTGCTCAGCAGCATGATGGTGTCACCGAGCTGCGCCTCGAAGGCGCGGGTGCGGTGCGCCTGACGGAAGCGCAGGAAGAAGCCGCTCAGGATCCACAGCACGATCGGCCCGGGAATGAACGCGAAGACGGTGCCGAAGCGGAGCCCGATCAGGGCGCCCACGGCCACGCCGAGGCCGACCACCATCAGCATCCATTCGGACGTCTTCATGCGCAGCCCGGCCTTCTGGAGGTCCTCCGCCAGACGGCCCGCATACGAGCCGCGGGCGAGCAGGGGGTTGACGGCGTCGGTGAAGGCGTTGAGCAGGTCGCGCAGCGGGCTGCCGGTGCGGGGGCGCTCGGGGGCCGCGGGCTGCGTCCCCCCGCCCATGAAGACACTCAGGCGGCGGGCCACCTCGTCAGCCTCGGAGCCTCCCCGGGCCATGATCAGGCCGACCCAGCAGAGGAGGGTGCACGCGACCAGCACCGCGGCCAGCAGGGGCAGGAACGACGTCATCGGCTGTGACCTACTCCACGGATACCCTGATGCCCGTTCCGAGCGTCACCCGGCCGCGCCCACGTACGTGGTGGACCCGGACAGGCTCACCGTGGCGACGCCGCCCAGGGTCTTGGGGCTGAAGGTGACGCCGGTCTTGCTCGTGTTGTTGGCCCAGGTGCCGTACTCGTCGGTGGGCCGCAGCACGTACTTGAGGACCATGTCTGCGGGTCCGCCGTTGGTGGTCTCCACGCCCCCCGTGAGGATGGCGGTCATCTGCACGGCCTCGTTGTAGGGCATGGCGACGACCAGGTAGGTGGGAGCCGGGAGGGTGGTGTGGGTGGCGCCGGCGTTCGGGCTCGCGGCCGTGCTCGACGCGTAGCCGACGGCCAGCACCGGGACGTCCTGGAAGAGGTATCCGAAGTTGGCGCTGCTGGCCGGCGCGGGGGCGCCGACCCGAGCCAGGATGTCGATCTGGTCACCGGGCTGCACGTAATAGCCCACGGTCATCTGGTCCACCGACGTGTACGCGGTGTTGAGGCTCGTGGGGATGGCGAGGGCCGCGTAGTTGTCGGGGATCGGGTGGGCGAACACCGAGGCCCCGGTGGCGGGCCCGGTCCCGCCCGTCCCCACGGCCCCGCTGCTCACCATCTCCGGTGTGATGACGGTTCCGCTGGCGATGGCCTGGGCGGCGGTGTGACCCTCGATCTCGCTGGTCAGCGGGTAGTATCCGGCCACGGGAGCCTGGCGCACGGAGGTGACCCCGAGGTCGGACTGGCTGATCAGGCTCCCCGCCGGGATGTTGGTCCGGGCGGTCACCACCGACAGGCTCGGCGCGGAGGTGCCCGGGCTCGATGAGGTCCTGTTGACCGCAAGGAAGACGACGACGCCGGCGAGCAGCGCAAAGACGATGCCGCCAACGAGCAAAATGCGGTTCTGGGGCTTGTTGGAAGGGATCGCCACGTACTGACCTCTGGGTGGTTGCGCCGCGGTCACGCCCGATCACCGCCGGCGCGGACGGCGATCGGTCTCAGGCGATGCCTGCACGCCGAGTGTGATCCACCCCGACCACGCGGCTGTCGCCTTCCGGTAACAGATGGGTGCGATTTCGCGCGCCCCCCGCGTGGCCCCGCGCACGGCGCCATCACGGTGCACGCGCATGCACCCGGCGCGTCGCGACGACACCTGTGCCGGGGCCGACCGGCGCTCAGCCGTCGATGTGGCCGCCGGTCTGCGCCCGCATCAGCATCTCCAGCACGTCGTCGCGGTAGGGAGCGATGGAGGCGATCCGGCGATAGATGCGCATCGACCCGCGCTGGTCACCGCGAAGCCGGGTCAGCCGTGCGATCCGCTCCAGGTAGGAGACGGCGAGGTCGATGTCCTGGTCGTCGATGCAGATGTCTGCAAGCCGTGCCAGGGGGGCCTCATAGACCGGGTCGGCCCGCGACGCCGCAAGGTAGCAGTTGAGCGCCGCGTTGCGCTTGCCCAGCGTCCGGCAGCGATCGCCGGCGTCGAGCGCCAGCTCCGCGACGGCCTCGCCACCAAGCTCCTGTGCCGCCTGCTGGAGCAGGGCGGCCGCATCGTCGCAGCGCTTCTTGCGCAGCCGCTCCTCGACCGAGGCGCGCAGGGGAGTGATGTCGCGCTCCGCCGCCGGGGCGGGCGACCACCCTGCGGTGCTGTCCGCGGCCGGCGTGAGGTGCAGCTCCACGGGATCCCTGCCGTCCTCCGGCGAGGCCGGCCGGGGTCCGGCCGCCGCCTCGGGCCCGGGCGATGCCGGAGGTGGCTGGGGCAGCGCATGGCCGTCGTCGAAAGGGTTGGCCGCGAGATCCTGCGTGGGGGGGGGCCACGCCAGGTCCCGGAGTCCCCGCGCGTCGGGTTCCGGCTCCGGCTCGGCAGGCGGTTCGGGCTCCAGGTCCGCTGCTGGCGAGGGCTCGTCGGAGGCGTCCCAGGCCTGCGCCGGCGGCTGTTCGCGGTTTCCCCTCAGGGTGGGGGTGAGCGGGCGCGGCCAGGTGGAGGGGTCGGCGAACGAGGCCCGGCGCGGTGCCGCATCGGGAGCCGGCGGCTGCAGGTCGGAGGGCGCGAAGAGCTCGGGCAGCGTGGGCGCATCGGACTCCTCTCTCGCCGGTGTCCTGCTGCTCAGCAGGTCCTCGGGGTCGCCGATGTGGAAGCTGAAGCGCGGGGCGGGCGAGGGCGCCGGAGCCCACCCGCCCGGGGGAGGCAGGACCGCCCCCCTGCCATGCTCGGCGGCGGGGGAGGGGAGGTTCGGGGGCTCGGCGGAGGCATCGTTGCGGGCGGCCGCGCGCTCGGGAGCGAGGCCCATGGACCGCGGGGGCGCCCCGGAGGGCGACGGCTTCCCGCTGCCGTCGCGACGCAGGGCGGCGACCTCGTCGGCCCCGATGAGCAGACCTCCCCCCTCGGGAGCGTACGGCTGGGAGGCGGACACCGCTCCCGCCTGCTCATCGGCTGCGGCGTCGAGCGAGAGCAGGTACTCGTACACGTGACGCCGCAGGCGCTTCGAGAGCGCCGGGACCAGCTCGACGGCACCCGAGTTCGCGGTCAGCTGGATGGCCGCGTCCACGATGGCGAGGAGCGAGGTCTCGTCCAGCGTGCCGAGCCGCACCGCCTCGGCGAGGCGCTTGTCCAGCAGGTCGGTGAGCCCGGGGACCCGGGGCGCGATGGTGGCGGCACTGTCCTGCCAGCCCCGCCGGATCATGCCGAGCGTGTCCACGGTCATGAGGCCTCTCCGGCGTCGGGCTCGGCGTCGGGCTCGTCATCCTCGCGGAGGATCTGGCGCACCTTGTGCAGCCCGTACCAGCCGATGCCGCCCGCAACCAGGGCGATCAGGCCCCAGATGCCGGCGTCCTGCAACCCGGCGGCGAGGGTCCCCCCTCCGGGGATGATCCAGTGCACGATGTCGGCGTCGCTGGCCGCGGGCCGGCTGACGGTCCAGTTGTCCGGGAGCGCGTTGTAGTCACCCTTGGTGCGGACGAGGACGTCTCCCTGGGAGTCGTGGCTGAGCCACACGATGCGGTGGACGATCGTCTGCTTGCCGTTGTCGGGGTTGGGGAAGACCAGGATGTCCCCCACCTGGAGCTGGCTCACCGGCACGCGCTCGGTGACCACCAGGGAACCGATCGGAATGGTCGGCTGCATGCTGCCCGTGACCACCTGCTCGAGGTGGTGGCCGGTGACCACGAGCCCCACCACGATGGCGCAGAAGGTGGCGACCAGGCCGAGCGCCGCGGCGATCAGGAGATTGGTCACGTGGCCGCCGACCGCGCGCCAGCTGGGTGCCGGCGGCTCGGCGCGCTCCTCCAGCGCCGGCTCGGGCGAAGCGGCCGGGAGCCACTGCGGTGCCCTGGCCGGCGGGGCGGCCGTCACCGGTGCCGCGGCAGGCGCGCGCGGTGGGGGGGGAGACGGCGCCGGCGCGGCCCGGGGCGGTGCGGGTGGGCCCGCGCTGACGACCAGCGAGGCGGGCGTGCCCAGGTTCACTGTGGGCACGGCGATGCGGAGCATCCGGGTGACCCGCCGTGCGTCCAGCGGCGACGGGCGGTGGCAGGGCACGGCCACCCTGCGGGTGCGGGCCGGGTAGCGGACCGCGGGCACCGCCGCGGGCACCGCGAGGCGATGCAGGAAGGCGCGGCCGTGCGGCGTGCCGGCCGTCCCCGGAGCCGGCGAGGGCGGCGCGGTCGCCGGGGGTGCCGGCGGGGGCGGCGGGGGGGGTGGGGGCGCGGCGGGCAGCCGCAGGATGGTCGCCTGGGGAGCGCCCCGCCGCTCTCGCGCGGCTGCGCCCGGGCGCGGGCGCGGGACCTCTCGGGCGAGGGCGCCGGCGGCGGTCGAGACCTCCGCCACGGCGTCCCTCACCAGGTCCTGCAGCTCCTCGGGGAGGAGCATCCCCGCGTTGCCCATGCGCACACCCCTGCGGCTGATCGACGGCTCCACGGCGGCCCGGCCAGCTCGCCTCAATTGTCGTGCCCGATCCCGAGGCTCCCGTGCAACGGCGGGCAACGAAGCTGTTGCGGCAGCGGGTGGGCCCGGACGCGAGACGACCGCCGGAGGGGCGTCCCGGTCCGGCGGTCGTGGTGGGAGCGGCGGGTTGGCCGCCGTCCCCTCGGCTCAGGTGGGCAGGGCGTCAGGCGCCGCTCTCACCCCAGGTGTAGTCGGCGGTGCAGGTGGAGTCCTCGTCCGTGTTGGGGCTGCTGGTCGGCAGCGACAGCGTGAACGTGAAGGTGTTGGTGGCGCCCGACGGCCAGATCGCCGAGCCGCCACTGTCCTTGACGGCGATCCCGGTCGCACTCATGGCGCTCAGCGACCCCGTGTAGACCGTGACCGGGCTCGTCTCGCCGTCGGTGACGGTGAGCTGCAGGTCGGAGCAGAGGGTGGTGTCCGTCGACGCGTTCCAGAAGGAGTCGGCGCCGGTCACCGCCGCGGACTTCAGGGAGACGTCGAAGGTCGCCTGCTCGCTACCGGTGTTGGTGATGGCGACGGTGCCGACGGCGGACGGGCCGTAACCCGGCGTGATGTTGCTGACCGTGAAGATCACGCCGCACCCGCTCGGCGAGGTCTGGTCCGTGCAGGTGGTGCTCGTGCCACCCGTCGGTGTGGCCACGTTCTGCATGTGGACACCGTCCGTGATGGCGGTGCTGCCGTTGTTCTGGGTCACCGCCTGCCACGCCGCCAACCCGCCCCACCCGATCAGGGCGGTGCCGGCGAGCACCAGGACCAGGACCATCCCGGCACGGACCTTGCGGTCGCGCCTGGGGCTCCGGCTGACGATGGACATGGGCAAACCTCCGAATGACGTGGTGGGCGGCGCTGCCTCGCGGGCCGTGGGCTCGGAGGAGGCGGTGGCGGCGCTCTTGGGAGGGGCGGCGCCGCGCTCGCCCCGGTCGTTGCCGGTGGAGACGAGAAGGGCCGGACGGAGGCGCTCCGCCCGGCCCCCTCAGATCATGGCGTCAGGACTAGCCCTGCTGGGTCCAGAGGATGTCGAAGGAGCACGACGCGCCGGCGACGGTGCTGTCGGTGCTCCAGGCGCTGGTGGGCGTGACGTCGAAGGTGAAGGTGTTGGTGGCGCTGGCCGCCCAGGTGGCGGTGGTCGTTCCGCCGTTGCCCGCCGAGTCCACGGCCACCGTGCCGACGCTGCCCAGCGACACCGGGGCCGTGGCGGACCCCACGTAGTAGTGGCCCGTGCTGCCGGCGACGGTCACCTGGAGATCGCTGCAGATGCCGCTGGTGCTGGGGCTGGCCGCCGGCGCGCTGGCGAGCCCCATCGAGAAGGTGCTGGTCAGGCTGCCGGTGTTGGTGATGGTGACGGTGCCGGTCTGGCCCGCCCAGTTGTAGTCGGCGTTGGCCACCGTGATGATGGCCTTGCACGCGCCGCTGCCGGTCGCGGCGGTCAGCGTGTTGGACGAGGCGCAGCCGTTGTTGGTGTGGCTCAGGGTGCCGGCGCTCACGCTGTTGCCGGCGTTGTCGCTGTAGGCCTGCCAGGCGGCCAACCCGCCCCAGCCGACCAGGGCGGTGCCGGCGATGGCGGCGCCCAGGACCAGGGCCACCCTCAGGGATCGCTTGCTCGTACGCTTCTCCATGATCCTCGTTCCTTCTATCCGTGCCTTCTGACCGTTCTGTTCAGGTAGTTCAAATGCACTAGACGCCACTGGGAAGGCTAGGGGGGGCGGTCTCACGATCTCCCGGCGGAAGTGGCCACAGCCGGGTAACGAGGGGCATCTGAAGCTGTGAACGCGCTTGATCTATATGAAGCGTTGTCCCGGGGGAGGGCCGGGAGAACCGTGACGGCTGAGGCCTGGCGCGGAGCCATGACGAGCCTCTCGACATGATCGTTGCAATCTGCTGGTTGGACGTGTTCCCTGGAAGAGCTAGGCTTCGGAACGGGGCCCGGCAGCACCAGCGCCGCGGCCGAGTGGACTCCGCAGGAGTGGAGGTGGGATGTCGCTTCTGGATCGTGTGCAGCGGAAGGCCGAGGAGGGCACGGCCACGCCGCCGCCCGGGGCCGGCGACGGCCCGGGAGCGGCGCCGCCCCAGGTGCCGGCCTCCGCCGGACCGGCGCCGGGCGCGTCCCGCGAGGGCGCTCCCGGGCAGCCCCCCTGGTCGCTGCGCGCCTCGCTGGCCCCCCCGGCGGCGCCGGCCCCACCCGCGCCCCGGCCGCAGCCCCCGTCCCCGCCCGCCTATGCCCGTCCGGCTCCGGCGGCTCCCGGCCTCCTGAGCCGCGGCACCGACGCCGGCACCGCCACCGACCCGATGCGTCCGGGGTCGCTCCTCACCCGCACCGGGATCTCCCGGCCGGCTCACGGCAGGGGCATGGGGGCGGGGGCCTACAGCCAGCTGCGCACCCAGGTGCACCAGCGGTTGGTGGAGGAGCTCGCCGGCAACACGGACTCCGCCCCCGCCGAGGTGGTCCAGCAGAAGATCGCGGAGCTGGTCAGCGAGGTCATCGCGGAGCAGGGAATGACCCTGAGCCGCCAGGACCGCCAGCGCGTCACCGAGACTCTCGTGCACGACGTTCTCGGTCTCGGCCCGCTGGAGGAGCTGCTGGCCAACCCGGAGGTCACCGAGATCATGGTCAACGGGCCCGAGCAGATCTACGTGGAGGAGCACGGCAAGCTGAGCCGCAGCCCGGTGGCCTTCGAGAGCACCGAGCAGCTGATGCAGGTCATCGACCGGATCGTGAGCAGCGTGGGCCGGCGCGTGGACGAGTCCTCGCCGATGGTCGACGCCCGGCTCAAGGACGGATCGCGCGTCAACGTCATCATCCCGCCGCTCGCGCTGCGCGGACCCACCGTCACCATCCGCAAGTTCGCCAAGGAGGCGATCACCGCCGACGACCTGCTCCGCTACGGGTCGCTGACCCCGGACATGCTGGCCTTCGTGCGTTCCTGCGTCCGGGCCCGTCTCAACGTGGTCGTCTCCGGGGGGACGGGATCAGGGAAGACCACCACCCTCAACATCCTCTCCAGCTTCATTCCCGAGGACGAGCGCATCGTCACCATCGAGGACGCCGCCGAGCTGCAGCTTCGGCAGGACCACGTGGTGACCCTGGAGACGCGCCCCGCCAACGTCGAGGGGCGTGGCCGGGTCACGATCCGTGACCTCGTCATCAACGCGCTGCGGATGCGCCCGGACCGGATCGTGGTGGGGGAGTGCCGCGGCGGGGAGGCGCTGGACATGCTCCAGGCGATGAACACCGGGCACGACGGCTCGCTCACGACCCTGCACGCCAACAACCCGCGGGACTGCGTCAGCCGTCTCGAGACCATGGTGCTCATGGCCGGGGCGGAGCTGCCCTCGCGAGCCATCCGTGACCAGATCGGGTCCGCGCTGCACCTCATCGTCCACCAGTCCCGACTCCGCGACGGGACGCGCAAGATCGTCAGCATCACCGAGGTGCTGGGGACCAGGGATGGCGAGGTCGAGACCCAGGAGGTGTTCGCCTTCCGGCAGCGCGGCGTGGACGCGGACAGCGGTCGGGTGCTCGGCGAGATGGTGGCGACGGGTGTGATGCCCAGGTTGCTGGACACCCTTCGTGCCGAGGGCGAGGCGGTCCCCGAGGAGATCTTCGCCGCCGGTCGCTGAGACCGGCCTCCGTGTGAAGGGACCGCCAAGGCGGTGACGGCCCGCTCACCAAGCGGTTCCGTTCGGAGAACGTCCGGGCGGCGCCCGGGGGCCCCGCCTAGACTCACATCGACCGTGTCGACGTGCGCAGCGGCGGGCGCGTCCCGCCGCCCCCTCCGCCCGATCCGGGCCCGCGCCCGCGTGGACGTGGGACCGCGCGGTGCCCTCCGCCCGGGGACCGAGCGGCCACCGTCGGGGGTAGGCGCCCGTGCCCGTCCCGACCGGGGCCCGGCGCGATGATCGATCAGGAGGTGACGGCCCGGGTGCTGATCGCCGATGACGACGCCAGCATCCGCGACGCGCTGCGCGAGCTGCTCGAGTCCGAGGGCGGCATCGAGGTCGTGGCCGTGACCGAGGATGCCGACACGGCCATCGAGGCCGCCACCCGCGAGCATCCCGACGTCGCCATCCTCGACGTCAAGATGCCGGGCGGGGGGGGGCCGCAGGCCGCACGGGGCATCCTCGCCCGGAGCCCGGGCACCCGCATCGTGGCCCTCTCGGCCTATGGCGACCGGGCCAGCATCCTCGAGATGCTCCGCGCCGGAGCCAGCGCGTACCTGGTGAAGGGGTCGATGCCGGACGAGGTGACCCGGACCATCCAGCGCGTCCTGCTCGGCGAATCGGCGTTCTCGGCGGAGGTGGCGAGCACCGTGGTCCACGAGCTCACCGAGCAGCTCGCCGGCAGGGAGGAGGCGGAGCTCACGCGGGACCGCGTGCTGGCGCGCATCCGGTCGGTGACCGAGCGCGGGGACGTCCACCCCGTCTACCAGCCCATCGTCGACCTCGCGCAGGGACGCGTGAGCGGGGTGGAGGCGCTCTCCCGCTTCGATTCCGGCACGCCCCAGCAGTGGTTCGACGACGCGGACGCCGTCGGGCTGCGCGCCGAGCTGGAGACCGCGGCGATCCGGGCCGCGCTCTGCGGTCTGCCCTCCCTGCCGCCGGGCGCCTACCTGTCGCTGAACATCTCCCCGGCGACCCTCCAGAGCCGTGACATCGCGCGGTTGCTGGACACCGTGCCCCTGGATCGGGTGGTCATGGAGATGACCGAGCACGCCGCGGTCAGCGACTACGACGCGCTGAAGCGCGCCCTTCGACCGCTCCGGCAGGCGGGGGTGCGGATCGCGGTTGACGACGCCGGCGCCGGATTCGCGAGCCTCCGTCACATCCTCCTGCTCGCCCCCGAGATCATCAAGCTCGACATCTCGCTCACCCGGGGCATCGACAGCGACCGGCCCCGGCGGGCCCTGTCGTTCGCCCTGGTCGCCTTCGCGCGGGAGACCCAGAGCACCATCGTCGCCGAGGGGGTCGAGACGGGAGCCGAGCTCAGGGTGCTGCGCGACCTCGGCGTGACCCACGGCCAGGGGTTCCTGCTCGCCCGTCCCAGCGCGCTGCCCGTCGACGAGAGGGCGATACAGCGCGCCCTCGGGGGAGCCTAGCCTCGACCTCAGAGCCGGCCGCGGCCCGCCGGAGATGGGGCCGCCGGCCACCCTCCCCCCTCGATCGCCAGCTCAGGTCGCGGGCGTCCCGGTCACCGTCCAAAGGGGCGCGGCGGCTCACCGGGCGCGGGCGGCATCCCCGGCGGAAGCCCGCCGCCGGGGAACACCCCGGCGGGCGTCCCGTTGGCCGCGGGGCCCGCGCTTCCCGCCTGGATCCCGCCCTGCAGGAGCTGGCGGCGGTCGGGGAAGAGCTGGGCGAGGCGGGGCGGCAGGGGGATCCCCATGTCGAAGAGCCGGTCGATGATCTTGGGCCGGATCCCGCTGAGGTTGAGGTCACCGACGATCTTGCCGGTGTGCGGGTCGGCCCCCTTGGGCTCGAACCGCAGGATGTCCTGCATGGTGATGGTCTCCCCCTCCATCCCCACCACCTCGCTGATGGCGGTGATCTTGCGGGACCCGTCCTTGAGCCGCGAGAGCTGGACGATGAGGTTGATGGCGCTGGCTATCTGCTGGCGGATGGCCTTGAGAGGCAGGTCCATGCCCGCCATCAGCACCAGGGTCTCGAGCCGGGAGAGGGCATCTCGCGGGCTGTTGGCGTGGATCGTGGTCATCGAGCCGTCATGCCCCGTGTTCATCGCCTGGAGCATGTCCAGCGCCTCTCCGGAGCGGCACTCACCGACGACGATGCGGTCCGGCCGCATTCGCAGGGAGTTGACGACCAGGTCGCGGATCCGGATCTGACCCTCGCCGTTGGCGTCGGGGGGACGCGACTCCAGGCGGCAGACGTGCTCCTGGTGCAGCTGCAGCTCGGCGGCGTCCTCGATCGTGATGATGCGCTCGTCGATGGGGATGAAGCTGGAGCAGACGTTGAGCAGGGTCGTCTTGCCGGCGCCGGTCCCACCCGAGATGAGGATGTTGGCCCGCGCCAGCACGCACGCCTGGACGAAGGAGGCCCCCTCCTGGGTGATCGTGCCGAAGCCGATGAGGTCGGAGACCTGGTAGGGATCCTTCGAGAACTTGCGGATGGTGAGGAGGGCGCCGTCCAGCGCCACCGGGGGGACGGCCACGTTGACACGGGAGCCGTCCAGCAGCCGGGCGTCGCAGAGCGGGGTGCGCGCGTCGACCCTCCGCCCCACCGACGCGACGATCGTGTCGATGACGCGCAGGAGGTGGGCGTCGTCGTCGAAGCGGATGTCGGTGAGGAGGATCTTGCCCTTGCGCTCCACGTAGACCATCTCGGGGCCGTTGACCATGATCTCGGTGAGGCTGTCATCCTCGATCAGCGGGCGCAGCGGGCCCAGCGCATCCAGGTACCGGTTGTCGAGACGGGTGCTCGGAGCGACGCTCACGGGTGAGACTCCTGATCGGTGCGCCACCGCCTGCGGGCCGCGCTCCCATGCCGATTCTGGCGGCCGGAGCGCGCGCCACACCCGGGGCAACACCCTCGTCACACGCTCTTTGCACATTGGAGTGACGCGTGGCGGATACCATGGCGTCAACGGATCGTCACCAGAGGGACGGCATCACCGGCATGAGCCTCGCTGCAGCCTCCCCCGGAGGTGGAGAGAATGTCGCCGTCGCGTGAGTCGGCGGTGATCCCCGAGACCGACCTGCTCGGCGACGACTGGTTCGCTGACGGCACCGCCTTCGAGAGCGGCGAGGCGCTGGCGCATGCGCTGCTGGCCCTCGCCGGGGCCGCACCGCCCACGCCGGTCGAGGGCCGGCCCCTCCCGGACCCGGTGCCCCCGCGGCCGGCGACGGGCCCCGGGCCGGCCTCCCTGCTCGCGCCCGCGGCGAGGCCGGAGCAGCCGGTCGCCGGAGAGTTCCAGGTCGCGGCCATGCCCAGCTTCCAGGCCCGCCAGGCGCCCTCCCAGCCGGCGGCCGAGGAGGCCGAGACCACCGGGTGGGCGAGGGTCGCTCCGCCGCCACCGGCTCGACCGGCTGGGCCGCCCCGCACGGGGTGGGCCATCCGCCAGAGCGTTCAGGTGCTGCGCATCACCGAGGAGACACTGCTCCGGCTGCGTGAGGAGGCGGCGGAGCTGGCCTGGCGGCTGGCCTCCGCGGCGCTGCGCGAGACCGACCGCTGACGTCGGGGCGACCACCCCGTGCCCCGGCGTGGAGGCGGACGTCGGCATGCGCCAGTGCGGGAGCCGCCGGTCCACCCCCCGGGACCGTGTCCCCGCGTGCCCGCGGTCAGCGCGACGGCACCTCCGTCCGGTCCCGGCGCTCCATCAGGTCGTGGACGACGTCGAGCGTCACCGACTGGCCGGTGCGGAGGAGGTGGATCACGATCTCGGGATCGACGCCCCCCGGCGCGGCCAGGGCGGCGGCCCGCGCCGCCGCCTCCGCCGCCTCATGGGCCCGGCGCAGGCGGAGCCGGAGGTCATCGTTGCGCCGGAGCAGCCAGGCGGCGAGGATCCCCTCGGCGATCGCCACCGCCGCGAGGAGGATGGCGAGGTTGGCCGTGAGGGCGTGGAGGAGGCCGCTCACGGTCTCGCGGGCCTCCGTCCGGATCGCGCCCCGGGCCAGCCGGTGGGCGGGCTGAGGCGCCGGATCCGAGGTGGCCCGCCGGCGGCGCCTGGGGTGGGCTCAGGCATGGGTGCGGGTCACAGGCCGCTCAGGTGCTCGGCGGCGTGGAAGCGCATCTCGCGCGCCATCGCCTGGACCACGGACGGCTCGTGGTCGGGCACGGCCGCCGCGGCGATGGCGTCGATCGTGCTCATGATGTCCTCGACCGAGGGACGCGCGCGGGTGATCATCTCCGCGGCCTGCGCGCCTCCCGCGTCGCCCAGCCACAGGGTTCCGATCTGGATCAGGTCGCGCTTCACCGCCTGGTAGCCCGCCCCGTCGTCGGCCCGCTCGCCGGGGAGGGGCGGGGGCGGCCCGGGCGGCCGCGGGGTGGCGACCGCGCCCTCCGCCGGCCCGGCGAGGCCGGCGAACCACGCGGGGGCGGCCACGCCCGGCGGCGGTGCCTGCGGTGGCGGCGGGGGAGGTGGTGGGGGGGCCGGGCGGGCGTCCGGCAGCGCGGCGAGGAGGTCACCGCCGCCCGTGAAGGGCGTCCCGGAGGGGGCCGCGAGAGCGGTGGGGAGCTCCGGGAGGCCGGAGGCCGGCCCGGCGGTCGGGGCGGCGCCCGCCTCCAGTGCGCCGGAGGGGACGCTCTCGGGCATCGGGGAGGCCCCGACCGCGGCGGCGGCCGGGCCCACGAAGGCGTGGAACGCCGTCTCCGGCAGGTTCTCCTCCCGTCGCGGCTCGTCGGCGTGCTGGCGGATGGTGACCGTCGCTCCCGGGGTGGCGAGGAGGGTGACCACCCGCTCCGGGAGCGCGGCGGGCACGCGGTCGCCCTCCGCGTACGCGCCGATCAGCCTGCCCGCCGTGAAGAGGGCCACGCCCCTGGCCGGGCCGCTCACCACCAGGGCGCAATCGCGCCGGCGCCGCTCCAGGTCCGCGATGAGGCCCTCGGGCCTGATCCAGGCGGCCGGGACGGTCCGGTGCGCCACCGGGTAGCGCCACAGCATCGTCAGAGCCTCCGCCAGCTCCGGGCTGGCGAGCTGGTATCCGGACACGCTGCCCTGGGTCGTGCCCATCAGCGCCATCACCGCCGTCTCTCCGATCGACGTCTCGCCATCCTCGGTCCAGACCGCGTCGACCAGGCGGTGACGGATGACCACGCCGGCCGCGCGCAGCCGCGGCCCGGTGACCACGATGAGCGCGTCGGGGAGGTTGGGCACCAGGGTGTCGAGGTGCACGACGGTGGCCGAGGCGTCGGCCCAGAGCGAGGGACCGAGGGGCAGGAGGGGGAAGTCGTCGAGACCGAGGCCGAGGTCCGAGGCTGCGGGCGTCGCGCCGCCGCCGCCGTCCCTCTCCGCCGTCTCCGGCAGGGGCGAGGCGGCCCCCGCCATCTGGGCGAACGGTTCGATCAGCTCGTCCAGGCTGCACCGGAGCGTCTCCGTGCGGACGACCTCCTTGCGCCACGGAGAGATCTGAAACCGGGGGGGGAGCTGGTTCACGAGGGCGGCCAGGACCTCCTCGCCCTCGATCCTCCGGCCCCCGGAGGTCTGCAGGGTGGCGTGGTTGGGCTGACCGAACACGAGGTAGAGGGTCGCCTTGGCACCGTCCCAGGTGATGTCGAAGGCACCCGTCCGGTAGTCGTCCCGTGCCCCGGAGAGTTGTCGCAGGAGCTTGACAAATGGCGCGGTTGTTGCCATCGCGGGATATTCTACGGGCGTGCCCGCCGAAATAATCACGATCGCGTCACTGAAGGGTGGCGTTGGCAAGACGACCACCACCTACGCGCTGGCCGCCGCGGCTGCGGCCAGCGGGCTGAGCGTCGTCGCCATCGACCTGGACCCGACCGGGGGTCTCAGCAACGCCCTGGAGAAGGCCAAGCGCGCCGTGACCATCGCCGATGTGCTGCACGGTCGAATCGGCCTGCGCCAGGCTCTGGTCGAGCATCCCCTGGGCATACGCACCGTGCCCGGGCATCGCAGCCTGAACCACGAGCCGCTCCACGAACGCCAGCTCCGCGATGTCGTGGAGCCGGTGCTGGACGACGCCGATGTGATCCTGATCGACACCCACCCCCACGAGCCCTCGCTCATCGGGCCCATGACCGTGGCGGACCGGATCGTGATCCCGACGGCCCTCGACCTCCTCTCGCTGCGCGCGGCCGCCCTCAGCGTGGGGCTCGCCCAGGAGCTGGGCGTGCTTCACCGGATTCGCGGCATCGTTGTCAGCAACGCCAAGCGGCCGCTCTCCCGTCTCACGGAGTCCCTTCTGTACGGGCTCACCGCCAACGGGCTGGCCTTCCAGACCGTCCTGTGGTTCAGCTCGGGCTGGGTGGCGGCCACCTCCGGCAAGGGCGAGATGCCCGGACCGATGCTCCTCGAGGAGGCGAAGCGGCTGCTCCAGGAGCTGGCCACGCGGGACGTGCCCGTCGATGCCCTCCGCCAGTTCATCGCGCTGGCCCAGGGCCGGAGGGCCGCCTCGCCCGTCCCGGCCTGACCGCGGTCCCGGCGCACCGCGCCGGCGGGGATCAGCCCGAGGGTGGGCGGCGGCCGATCCGCCAGAAGCCGCGGTGCGGTTGCCCCGCGCGATGCCGGAGCACCTGGAGCTCCCGCTCGGCCTGCTCCAGCGCGGCCCGCGTCTGCGCGAGGTCGGCCTCCGTGCGCGCCTGAGCGGCCTCGGCGGCCTGAAGTCGCCGCTGCAGCGCACCGATCGCCTCCTGGCTCCGGGCCCGCTCCGCCACCCGCTCCTGGGCCGTGGCCTCGGTGTGGGCACGGGCGAGGGCGAGCTGCCTCTCGGCCGCCGCGACGCGGCCCCGCAGATCGTCGCGCTCCGCCTCCAGGAGGGCGAGGGAGGTGCGCAGACCCTCCAGCTCCGCCCGCTCGGGGGCGCCCTCGAGCTCGTCGGGCTCCTCGACATCCTGAACCCCGGCTCGAAGCTGCGCGGCCTGGCGCTCCACCAGGCTGTCCAGGAAGGCCCACTGCTGGAGCAGCTCCTCCTCGGTGGGGGCCGCCGGGCGCTGCCGCGGGCTGCTCATCCCGAGTCCTCCCCGGACGCTCTCAGCCGAGCCCCGCCGGGGCGCCGCCACGGAGCGCGAGCAGCGCCGCGCGCCGGTCCCCGAGCGCGTGGAGGAGAAGGGTGGCGGGCGAGCCCGCACCCGCGAAGCGAAGCGCCGCCGAGCCGCCGAGCAGCGGCCATTCCGGCGGGTCCGGCTCCCGCGACGGCGGCGAGGCCGTGCCCAGCAGGAGGGCGGCCTCGGCCTCGGTCACCCCGGCCGCGGCGAGCCGCGCCGCCATCTCGACCATCTCGCCGGGCCGGAGCCGGTGAAGCAGGCTCCATGCGGCGAGGAGGGTGGCCTCGGCGTCGTCGAGAGCGCGAACGATGGCGGGCACCTCGGCGAGGCCGGCGCGGCGAGCGGCCTCCAGGCGACGGGCACCGAGGACGACCTCGAAGCGCCCGGCGGCGGCGGGCCGGAGCAGGAGGGGCTCGACCACCCCTCGCTCCCGGATGCTCCGGACCAGGGCTACCAGGCGGTCGTCGCCGTCCGGGTGGGTCGGCCAGGGCCGCGGCGAGATGTCGGCGCAGGCGATCCGCTCCAGCCGCGACTCCGAGGTCGGTGCCAGCCACCGGGCCAGGGGGGTGGCCCCCAGCGGAGGCGGGGCCTGCGGGCGGTGCTGCCGCTCCAGCGCCTCAGACACTCCGCACCACCTCGTCGGCGAGGGCGCGATAGGCGGCGGCCGCCTTCGAGCCGGGAGCGTAGGCGGTGATCGGCACGCTGGCGAGAGACGTCTCCTGGATCTTGACGGTGGGGGGGATGACGCTCTCGAAGACGCGCAGGCCCGCCAGCTCGGCCAGGCCGCCCAGCAGCTGGCGGCTGAAGTTGGTGCGCAGGTTGACGAACGTGGGCACGATGCCGAGCACCCGGAGCTCGGGATTCAGGCGGCCCTGGGCGAGAAGGACCGTGCGCAGGACCTCCTTGAGGCCGCGGACCGCGAAGCCCGACATCTGCAGGGGCACGATCACGTAGTCGGTGGCCGCAAGGGCGTTGACGGTGTGGAAGCCGAAGCTGGGCGGCGTGTCGTACAGGATGAAATCGTAGGCGAGGCGCACCCCGTCCTGGGCCAGCGCCTCACGGAGCAGGGTCTCCCGGTGCAGGCCGGTGGGCAGCTCCGCCTCGACCGCGGTCAGGTCGGGCGTGGCGGGGAGCAGGTCGAGGTTGTCCCACCCGGTGGCGAGGATCGCGTCGCGGGCGGCGACCCTGCCGCTCAGGAGATCGCCGAGGCTCGTCGTCAGCGCGTAGGGATCCTGGCCCAGGCCGCTCGTGAGGTTGGATTGCGGGTCGCAGTCGACGGTCAGCACGCGGCGCCCCCCCTCCGCGAGGGCGGCCGCGAGGTTGATCGCGGTGGTGGTCTTGCCGACACCGCCCTTGCCCGAGACGCAGGCGATCCCGATACCCATGCTCGGAGCCGATGCCATCACACCCTACCTTGGCTGAACCACGCCGGCCTCTCGTCCCGAGTGCCCCCTTCGTATCTTGCCTGCGACAGCGACGTGGCCGCTCGCCCGGCCTCCCCCCGGGGGGGTGGCGGTGAACGGCGACGCGGATGTGACCCGCGCGTGACAGGGCGTCGCCGCTCCGTGCCCCCCACCCCGGATAATCGCACCAAGATGACCGTACAAACCTCTCTCTTCAGCGGTCCCGAGATGCCGCGGCGCCAGCGCCTGGTGAGGGACGGCGGCTCGCGCGACGGCTACGCGAACCCGGTGGACCACTTCGCGCTCCAGCCCGGGGCCATGTACCGCATCTCGTACTCCGTGGGCGGTCCGAGCCAGAGGCGGGTCACGCGCAGCGTTGCCGTCTACGCGGGGCTCGCCGAGCGGCGCGTGTGGGGCGGGGCTCTGATGCCCTGCCTCGACTTCGCGCTCCCCCAGGGGCGGACCCTCTCGCTGCTGGCGAGCCAGCTCGTCGACGCGCGCCCGGCGGAGATGAACGAGCACGGTCAGTGGGTGCTCCAGCCGGCGGGTGCCCGGCGGCACCGGGCCGCGCGCCGCCCTCAGGGCGGGACCCTCTGATCCGGGGGGCGATCCCCCTCGGTGCCCGGGAGGGGGCCGCTCAGGTGCCGTTCGCGACCGGGGCCGTGCTCTCCTCCACGCCCCCATCCTGAGCCTTGGCGAGCCGCTCGTTGAGGCCGCGGCGCTCGAAGCGGTACCCGATGCCGGGGACGGCGTGGATGTAGGTGGGGCGGGGACCCTCCGGCTCGATCTTCCGGCGGAGCCGGTACACGTGGGCGTCGACGGAGCGCAGGTCGAGGTCCGCGCCCTGCCCCCACACCTTCTGGATCATCTCGGAGCGCGAGATCACCCGGCCCGGCGAGGCGGAGAGGAGAGCCAGCAGGTCGAACTCGGTGGGGGTGAGCGTGACCGGCCTGCCGTCACGGAGCACCTCATGGCGTCCCACGTCGACGATGAGCCCCGGGAACTTGAGGCGGCCCGGCCGGACCTGCGACTGCGAGGTCCGCTGGCGGCGGAGCTTGGCGTTGATGCGAGCCGCGAGCTCGCGCACCTCGAAGGGCTTGGTGATGTAGTCGTCCGCGCCGATCTCGAGGCCGACCACCACGTCCACCGGGTCGGAGCTGGCCGAGACCATGATGATCGGCACCTCGACCCCGGCGCCGCGCAGCCGCCGGCAGACGTCGAAGCCGGTGAGCCCGGGGAGGCTGAGGTCGAGGAGGATCAGGTCGACATCGCTGGACTCGGCGAGGCGCACCCCGTCCAGCCCATCCTCGGCGAACTGGATGCCGAACCCGTGCTGCTGCCCCAGCACGCTGAGGATGTCGTGCATCGAGGGGTCGTCGTCGATGACCAGCACGGTCGCCTCGGTGACGCCGGCGCGGTTCCCGGCCCCCGCCGGGTTGAGGATGCTGTAGTCCGTGAAGGGGCACATGCCGGTCTTCCCCTGGAGCGGCGCCGCCCCGCGGGCGCCTCGTTGCTTGGCCACGAAGCTACCACGCTGATGGCGAAGGATCCGATCCGGTTACCCGAAAGTTGCGCCGTTTTACCGGGCCGAGACCCGGGGCACCCCTCCTCGCCCGGCCGGGCCGGGGTGGCCCCGGGCGGCTCAGACGTGGGCGGGCAGCGCGATGACGAAGGTGTTCCCGCGGGCGCGGCTGTTGTCGATCCAGATGCTTCCCCCCATCCGTTCGACGAGCTGGCGGGCGAGGTACAGGCCCACCCCGAAGCCGCCACGCTGGCGGAGCAGGGGCGCCTCGACCTGATAGAAGGACGCGAAGACGCGGTCCACCTCGGCGTCGGGGATGCGCCGCCCGTTGTCACGGACCCCCATCAGCACGTACCCGCTGTCGCGCCGGGTTGCGATGGTGACCGGCTCGGTGTCCGGAGAGAACTTCAGGGCGTTGTCGACGAGACACGCCAGCACCAGGGCCAGGCGCTCGGGGTCGGCCATCACCCGCGACGCCTCGGGGGCGATGTTCACCAGGAACCGGGTGCGGTCGGCGGACTCGATGAACCGGGAGATCGTGTCCCGCACCACCACCTCGAGGTCGCAGGCCGTGGTCTTGAGGCGGATCTCGCCGCTCTCGAGCTGGGCGATGGCGAGCAGGTTGTCGGTGAGCCGGGCCAGGTGCTCCGACTCGGCACGCAGCTCCCGGATGCCCTCGTCGCGCGCGCTGGCCGGGAGCCGGTCCCCCGCATCCTGCATCAGGCTGATCCAGGCCTTGATCTTGGTGAGCGGGGTTCGCAGCTCGTGCGAGGCGAGCATCATGAAATCGCTCTTGATCCGATCCACCTCGCGCAGCTCGTTGAAGGCCACGGCCTCCAGCTCGTAGGTGTGGGTGAGCTGGCGGGCGCGGCTCTGGATCATCTCCCGCGACAGCAGACCGCTGATGAGGGCGATGACCATGAAGAGGAAGAGCCGCTGCGCGAAGAGGGTGAGGGTCGCGCCCTGCAGGGGGGCCCCGGTGAGCAGACCGACGCCCAGGTAGACGGCGCTGATGCTCGAGGCGCAGATCAGGCTGCCGGCCAGGCCGAAGCGAAGGCTGCTGGCGATGATGACCAGGTAGAAGACGATGCCGAGCTGGGACTGGAAGCCGCCGGTGAGGTCGACCAGGCCACTGGCCACCACGATGTCCAGGGCCAGCATGGCGTACTGTAGCCGGCGGGTCGGGAGCCGGTTGGCCAGGAGAGCGATGGTGGTGGCGAGCGTGAAGAGGGCCCAGATGCCGAGCAGGAGGTTGACCTCGTCGCTGGTCCCCGTCGGGTTGTAGGGGATGTTGATGCTGACCGCGGCGAAGATCAGCACCATCCACCGGGCGAGCTCGATCACCCGCTCGATGCCCGCCCTGCGGTCGTGCTCGAGGACGCTCGGGAGATCGGGGATGGTGTGGGCCGTGGCCTGCGGCGTCACCCGCTCCGGGGCGCGGTCAGCGGGGGCGTCGGCCGCGACCCCCGGGGTCACGCTCATCGCGCCGCACCAATCCTCCGGTACACGTCGATGAGCCTAAGTGCCGGCGCGCACCGGGCCGCAGCGCTTCCGGTAACGATGCCGCATCGCCCGATGGCGCAGGTGTGACGGCGTGAGCCCCGCCTCGGACCCCGCGCCGCCCCCGCCGCTGATGCGGGGCGTGAGCCTTCTGGCGCGCGGCGATCATGGGAAGGCGGCGGCCCAGTTCGAGCGGGCGCGGGCGACGGGGGCCCCCGCGACCTGGCGAGCGCTCGCCCTCCTCGGACGGGGCCTCTGCGAGGAGCTCGCCGGGCGGCCGGCGGCGGCGCGGGAGAGCGTGCGCAGCGCCGTGGCGGAGTGGGCAGCCGCCGACCCGGGAGGGTGCGCGGTCGCGCTCGCCGTCCTGGGTCGCGCGCTGGGGGAGGATCCCGGCGCCGCCGGCTTCCTGTCGGCGGCCCGCCGTCTTGCCGGTGGGCAGCCCGCGGGCGTGCTGGGGAGCGTGCTCGTCGAGCTGGGCGCCGCCGCGGCCGAGCGGGGCGAGGCCCAGGCCGCGGCCCGGGACTGGAGGGCGGCGATGGCCTCGGGCGACCCGGCGAGCCGGGCCGCGGCGGCGGCCAACCTCGGCCGGCTTGCCGCCGCGCGCGGAGACGGGCCGGCGGCGCTCGCCCTCTTCGCCGACGCGCTGGCGGTGGACGGGGGCCCGCATCTCACCGTGGTGGCGGACGGGCTTGCCGCTCTCGCCTCCCAGGCCGTCGCCGCCTCGGATTGGGAGAGCGCCGAGGCCCGCCTGCGGGAGGCGCTCCCGCTCCGCCGCCGGGCGCGGGACGCGAGGGGCTCGGTGGAGGCCCTCCACGATCTCGGGGTGGTGCACTGGCGCCTGGGCCGGCACCAGTCGGCGACCCGCCTCCTGGAGGAGGCCCGCCGCGGGGCGGAGGAGATCGAGGCGGACGACCTGCGTGGGGCGGCGCTGCGCACCCTGGCCCGGGTGTCGGTGAGCGCGGAGAGGCTGGTGATCGCCCTCGCCTACGCGCGCGAGGCCGCCCTCGCCGCCAGGACCCCGGACGAGCGCCGGGCCGCGGCCGCCGTCCTCAGGGAGGTTGGAGAGGAGGGGCGCCGCCGCGGCGCGGCGGCTCTGAGCGGCGAGGCCTTTCGAGCGGCCGGAGACCTGCTCGCCGATCGGACCTGAGCCGCCGGGGCCGCGGGTCCGCCGGCCGGCTCAGCAGGCCGGCGCGGCGGTGGGCGAGGGGGGGGCCGAGGTCGGCGGCGACCCTCCCGCGCTCATCACGACCCGACCGCTCGGACCGTCGTAGCAGTTGACGGTCCACCCCAGCTCGAGCAGGGCTGACGTGTCCGGGCTGGTCGCTCCGAGGATGGCGTGCCGGATTCCGTAGCGGTTGATCAGGCTGCGCCAGTGGGGGCCGAGGTCGGCGATGTCCAGGTAGTTGGTGAGCGGGCCGGTGCCGAAGATCCCGATCTCGTCGTAGACGAAGACGACCCGGCCCCGGGGGAAGCGGTAGGCGAGGTACCCGGCGTCGGCGTCCGAGCTGAGGAGCCGCTGGTTCGGGAAGTGGGCGGCGACGTAGGTGGCGGCCGCCGCGGGCTCGTGGGTGCTCTCGAACCGGGCGGCCGCCGCCGGAGTGAGCTCGGGTGCCACGTCGGCGATGGCCGCTGCGCTCACCGCGACCGCGGCGACCACGGCGAGCCATCCGGGCCGGGGGGTGCGGAGGTGGAGCCGGAGGCTTCGCGGAGCATGTCGGGCCCACGCCGCCGAGCCGTACTCGGCGAGCTGGGGGATCGCGACCACGGCGAAGAGGCTCACGTTGCGGACCGCCTGCAGGGTGAGCAGGAAGAAGGTGGCCGCGAGCAGCGCGTCGGGGATGCGGACCCGGCGCGACAGCATCCACAGGAGGGGCAGGAGCGCGGCGACCACCTCGATCAGGCGGGTGAGGGTGTCGTGGAAGTTGGGCGACTGCCACTCCGAAACGAACTGGGAGAGGATCGGGTTGCCCACCGTCTCCGCGATGTAGCCGTAGATGCCCGGGCCCGCCGGGTTCACCAGGGTCAGCGCGGCGGCGAGCAGGGAGGCGAGCAGGAGGGGCCTCCGCCTGGTGCCGGGCTCGAGCGGCTCGGGGCGCAGCAGGGCCCACAGGAGCACCAGCACCGCGGCTCCGACCGCCAGCCCGGCGGCCAGCGCGGCGGCGCCGAAGCCGATGCCGACCACGGCCACGAAGGTGGCACCGGGCCACGCCGTGCGGCCGCGGAGCCTCCCGTCCGGCCGGTGGATCAGCAGCGTGAACCCGAGCACGCCGATGCCGGCGATGAACCCCGCGTGGAGGTTGGCCCACACCAGGAACATGGGAGGGAGCAGCCAGACCCAGCGTTCGGCGCCGTCGCGCCAGCGGCGGATGATCAGCAGGGTCGCCGCCACCCCCAGCGCGCTCACGGTCTCGCCCCGCACCCCGAGGGCCATCCCGGCCATCAGGCCGCCGAGCAGCAGGGCGAACGCGGACCAGCCCCGGGAGAAGCGCGCCGCGCGCGGCACGGAGAGGGCGGCGAGCAGGAGCGCGGCGCTGCCGACGAGACCCAGGGCAAGCGAGGCGAGCCCGTCGCCGCCGATCCGGACCAGGGCCGCGAGCGCCACCTCGTAGAGCCATTGCTGCTCCACCCAGGGGTGCTGGGTGGGGACGAAGCTGAAGGGTTCGGCGGGGGGTATCCCGCTCTGAAGGATCAGGCGCCCCAGGGCGATGTGCCACCACTCGTCGCCGTAGCGGAAGAGCTGGACGCTGAGGAGCAGCGAGACGCAGAAGGCGGCCCCGAGCCAGAGGGCGGCGGCGCGCCGCGACGGGTGCGCCGCCGGGTCGGCGGGCGCGGGCGCGGCCGCCGGTGCGGGCGCGGAGGCGAGGGTGGTGCTCATGCCGAGCCTGAGGCGGCCCCCTGCGCCATGAGCCGGGCGCAGGTCCCGGTCGGGCGAGGCGGCGGTGGCAGGTGCAGCGCCGCCTCCTCGCTCCTGAGGACGAAGGCGTCGTTGTGGGGGTCGTGGTAGACCAGGGCCCAGCGCGGGCTGGCGCGGAGCAGGCGGTCCAGGGTGGTGCCGGTGTCGAAGAGAACCACCTGGGTCCCGTACCTCGTGAGCAGCGACTGCCATCCGGGGCGGGCGTCCACGATGTCGGAGTAGGTGTAGAGCATGCGGTTGCCCATGAACGCCGCGTCGCCGAAGATGAAGATGCGGTCGCCGGTTCCGGCCAGGCTCCACGAGAGGTAGCCGCCCTCCCCGTACTGGTTGAAGATGCGCAGCCCGTGGGGCGCCGAACGCAGCCAGACGCTCGCGCACACCGGGTAGGTGGTGGCGTAGCTCAGCGCCGTGGGGGAGGGGGCCATGGCCGGCGCCAGCCGGAGCCCCGCATAGCCGGCCCCGAGGAGCGCGGCAACCGCTCCGACGACCCCGAGACGCAGGCGCAGGGAGCGCGGCCGGCGCGGGGGTGGGGTCCTCGAGCCCGGGGCCGACGCCGCCGGGGCGGTGCCGCGCGCCGCGGGACCCTGCCGGGCGTGGCGGGCGGCCGCCTCGGAGCGGATGCGATCGAGAAGCAGGGAGAGCTGCTCCACCCACACGGGCGTCGCCACGGCCACGAAGATGGCGATGTTGCGCACGGACTCGAACGAGAGCCCCACGGTCCCCGCGATCAGCACCGCGTCGCGGGCGCGCAGCCGCCGGTTGACGACGATGAAGGTGACCAGGGCGATCAGCATCACGGCGAAGCCCCGGGCGTCCTCGATGTGGAAGTTGGGCGACTGCCACTCCGCGATCAGCGCCTGCTGCGCCGGCGAGGCGACCGTGCCCCAGGCGTAGAGCAGGATCCCCGGGCCGTTGGGATTGACGGTGCAGATCAGGGCACAGCCGACGGTCGTGAGCGCGAGCCAGGCGACGCGGCGCGGCGGGGTGGCGCTGGGAAGGCCCAGCCTGGGCCCCAGAGCCTCCGCAGCGGTCACCGCGGCGAGGAAGACCAGCCCGATCACGAACCCGCCGTGCAGGTTGCTCCAGAGGAGGAAGAAGGGGAGCAGGGCCCAGAGGACGCGCCCACCGCGGGCGAGGTAGCGCTCGATCACGAGCAGCAGGACGGCGCTGAACGTGAAGTCGATCATCTGGTCGCGGGGGCCCCAGATCGGATACGCGGCGATCGTGCCGACGATGATCCCGGTGCCGATGGCAAGCAGGTTCCGCGTCCGCATCCGGGCCCGGAGCGCGAGCACGATGATGCCGATCCAGGTGAGCAGGCTGATGGCCACGACGACAGCGCCCAGCTTTCCGATCGCGTAGAGCGCGGCCACCCCGATCTCGAACAGATATTCGTGCATGGTCCAGTGATGGCCGGGGGTGGTGTACGTGTAGGGGGCGGTCCCCAGGAGGCGGAAGCGGTCGGCGATGAGGAGCTGGCCGGTCCGAAGGTGCCACCAGAAGTCCGGGTCATGGACGCCGGAGGTGACCGCGATCGCGGCGAACCCCAGCGCGCCCACCAGCAGCAGGCCGCCGGGGCTGGCCAGATCCTCGCAGCGCTGCCGCCAGCCTCGGGGGGTGGGGCTGGGGTGAGCGGCGCGGACGACCGGCACCGCGGTCTCGACCGCGCTCATGGATGCACCGGCCCGGTCAGGACTGGCCGGATCCGCCGCCGCCCGTCCACTCCCCGGCGCGACGGGCCACCGCCACGGGGGTGCGCGGCGATCCCTCCGCCGCGGGCTCGGTGAGACGCTGCAGCACCGCCACGAGCTGGCGGGGGTTGAAGGGCTTGCTCATGAACTCGATGCCCCCGAGGTCGAGCACCTGCTGGATGTCGTCGTCGAACACGCGCGCGGTCAGCAGGATGATGGGCACGCTCGCGTACGTGGCCGAGGCGCGCAACTCGCGGCAGACGGTGAGGCCGGAGACTCGCGGCATCATCACGTCGACGACCAGGGCGTCGGGTGCCCAGTTCTCGACGAAGGCCAGCGCGTCCGCCCCGTCCGCCACGGTGCGCACGTCGTAGCCCTGGTTGGTGAGCAGCATGTCGATGAGGCGCCGCAGCGCGGGGTCGTCCTCGGCCACGAGGATGCGTGTCGGCCCCGGCGTGTCACTCATCGTCTCGTCCTCTGTCGGTCCCTCGGCCCCCGCACCGTGCCGGCGGTCGGTGCGCCCGAGGTGGCCCTGAGGCGGTTATACGCTCGGCCTGTAAACGAGAGGTGACGGCGCAACCGGCTTGTCACAGAGCCGATGGGCGGGCGCGTCGGGCCCCGCCCGGCCCCCGAGGGGGCCGCCGGGGCGAGCCGGGTTCACCGGAGGGGGGCGCCTTTGTCACCATGACGCGGCAGGCGCCCCGGGGAGGCGTGGCTATGATGGCCGCGGCATGTCCCGTGAGCGCTCGCAGCCATGACGGTCACCGCTGAGAACGGAAGGGCGGTCAACCCGTCCGCCATCTCCGGCATCAGGTT
The DNA here is from genome assembly GCA_021847925.1 of bacterium. GTDB lineage: Bacteria > Chloroflexota > Dormibacteria > Aeolococcales > Aeolococcaceae > JAJZNI01. The sequence goes on along the minus strand of JAJZNI010000105.1, from coordinate 9,083 downwards.
CCTGATCACCAAGCGCATCGAGGACCTCGATGCCGCGGCCGCGCGCCTGGAGGCGCGGCAGGCGGACGCCACCGAGCGTCGCGACCAGCTCCGCGACCGGCTCGAGGAAGCCGAGGTGGCCTGGAGCCATGTGCTGAAGAACTTTGACCGCTTCTCCGCGGATGACGTGGACACGCAGTTCCGGCTGGTCTCCTCGACGCGTGCGGACCTCGCCTCCCTGGAGGAGAGGACCCGTGACGCCGCCGCCCGCCTGACCGACATCCGCCACGAGCAGGAGGTGCTCCGGCAGGTCCACCGCAGCCTCGACGACCTGGCGGCGACCGCGGCCTCCTCGGCGCCCGCGGGGAGCGCCCGGCTGCGCAGCACCTCCCGCCAGGTGTTCCAGATCATCGAGGAGGAGCGGATGCGGATCGCCCGCGACATGCATGACGGGCCCGCCCAGTCGATGGCCAACCTCGTGCTCCAGGCGGAGATCCTCGAGCGACTGATCAGCCGCGACCCGCAGCTCGTGGTGAACGAGCTGGCGGATTTCAAGGACGGTGTCCGCGGCGTCCTCGATGAGACCCGGCGGCTGATCTTCGATCTGCGGCCGATGACCCTCGACGATCTCGGCCTCGTGCCCACCCTGCGCAAGTTCACCAAGGACTACGAGCGGGGCGGGGCGGTGACCAGCCTCCGCGTGCTGGGCGAGGAGGTGCGCCTTCCCGGGGCGCTGGAGCCCACCCTGTTCCGGATCATCCAGGAGGCGATGAACAACGCCAGGAAGCACGCTCACGCCAAGAACGTCGAGGTGGTCGTCTCCTTCCAGCCCCACGCGGTATCGGCGATCGTCCGGGACGACGGGATGGGCTTCGACGTCGCCGCCGCGGAGGCGCGGCTGGACGCGGGCAAGCACCTGGGGATGATCTCGATGCGCGAGCGCGCCGACCTCGAGAAGGGCCGGCTGGAGATCCGCTCCCAGATCGGGAAGGGCACCGAGGTCCGGGTCACCTTCGAGCACTGAGCGCTCCGGGCGGGCCCTCGTCGCGGGACCTGAGCCTGAGACAATGGGGCGGTGCGATTCCGTGTCCTGGCCTGCGACTACGATGGTACGATCGCTTCGGATGGTGTGATCACGCCGGCCGTGGCGCGGGCCCTCGGCCGGGTTCGGGAGAGTGGCCGGCGCCTCCTCCTCGTGACCGGCAGGACCCGGGCGCAGCTGGAGCCCGCGCCGGCCGGGCTCGACCTCTTCGACCTCCTGGTCCTGGAGAACGGGGCGCTCCTCGTCGAGCCGGGAGGCGCGGGCGACACCCTGCTCTGCCCGCCCGTCCCCGGGGCCCTCGTCAGGGCGCTTCGCGACGCCGGGGTGGAGCCGCTCCACGTGGGCAGAGCCCTCTGCGGGACCGGCGTGGAGCACCTGGGTGCGGTGACCGCGGTGCTGGGATCCGTGCCGCTCGACCTCGCGGTTTCGCTGAACCGGCGCGACCTGATGATCCTCCCGGCCGGGGTGGACAAGGCGTCCGGCACCCGGGCGGCGCTGCGCCGTCTGGGGGAGAGCCTCTCCGCGTGCGTGGCCGTGGGGGACGCCGACAACGACATCCCGCTCCTGGCCGCGGCCGGGTGCGGGGTGGCGGTCGGCAGCCCACCCGATGCCGTGCGGGCCGCCGCCCGCCTGGTCCTGGCGCTTCCGGACGGGGAGGGGGTGATCCGGCTCGCCGAGCACCTCGTGGCTGACGACCTCGCGACCCTGCTCGCGGTCCCCGCCTCCGCCGGGGCCGCGCACTCCCGCTGAGAAGCCGCCGGCGCCCCCGGGCGCGGAGGCTGCGCGCCACCGCACCCGCCCCCGCACCTTCGGCGAATCCGCGCAGGCGCGTCTCCGACCCGTGACCCCGCCGGGATTCCGCCGTCAAACCCGGAGCCGATGATGCAGGGGTGGTCGGATGGGCGCCACGCCCACCCGGCACCTCCCGAAGCCCTCCCTTCCCAAGGGCCGCTGGCGACGCGAAGTCGCCGGCGGCCTTTCTTTCTCCGGGAGCTCCGCCCGGGGCCCCGGCGCCGCCATCACAGGATCGTTGCGAGAGATCCGATCGGAGCCGGGTTATCGTAATCGACCGATGGACACTGCACTCGCCGCAACCGGCCTGATCGCCTCGCTGATCGTCTACCTCGCCTACAAGGTCCTCTACCGGCCCGATTTCGGGATCCCGGTGCGGCGCAAGCTGATGAGCGGTGGGCTCCACGTGCGTCGCGACCAGTTCGCGGAGGTCCCCCTCTGGTGGTCCAATCTGCAGGTCCAGCGGGCCATCCACAACCACTGGAAGGAGACCCTGCGGCGCAACGCGCTGGGGCGCCCCGGGGCCGCGTAGCCCCCTCGCCGGCGGCCACCGCCGGCGGAGTGCCCGCCCCGCCCCGGGGCGGGAGATGGGCCCCAGCCCCGGGGTTGCGGGCGGTGGATCAGGCGGGTGGGGCCCCCTCGCCCGCAGCCAGCGCGGGCTCGGGCTCGGGCTCGACCTCGGCTGCGGGGGTCTCCGGACCGCCATCGGGTGAGATCGCCTCGCTCTCCTCGTAGAGGCGCACCGCCTCCTCGCGGAGCTTCTGGTAGTAGTCCAACCCCGTGCCGGCGGGGATGAGCTTGCCGATGATCACGTTCTCCTTGAGGCCGCGCAGGCGATCCACCTTGCCGGAGATCGCCGCCTCGGTGAGGACGCGGGTGGTCTCCTGGAACGAGGCCGCGGAGAGCCAGGAGGCGGTGTTGAGAGCGGCCTTGATCAGCCCCAGCAGCACGGTCTGCGCGATCGCTGGTTCGCCGCCCTCGCTGAGAGCCTTGGCGTTGGCCTCCTCGAACTCGAACTGGGAGACGATCTCCCCCGGCAGCAGGTCGGTGTCGCCGGAGTTGTCGATGCGGACCTTGCGCATCATCTGCCGGACGATCACCTCGATGTGCTTGTCGTTGATGTCCACCCCCTGGTTGCGGTACACGGACTGGACCTCGTGGACCAGGTAGTTCTGGACGTCGTCGCGCCCGCGCACCAGGAGGAGCTCCTGGGGGCTGATCGACCCCTTGGTGATCCGGTCGCCGGCCAGGACGTGCTGACCCTCGCGGATCACCAGCTCGGCGGCCGCGGGTACCGGGTACTCGCGCGCCTCCTCCTCGGCAGTCCTGACGGTCAGGTCGCGTGTGCCCACCTTCACGATCCCGGCGTAGCGGTTGCGGATGGAGATGGCGTTGCCGTGCTCGTCCGTGCCCCGGATCAGCTCGGCTCCCTCGGCGACCGTGGTCCCGTCCTCCACCATCACCGAGTGCCCCGGAGGGATCGGGTAGGCGCTGTCGAAGACGTCGCGGGAGAAGACCCGCACCTTGAGGGACTTGCCCTCGGTGCGGATGATCTCGACATCGCCGTCGATCTCGCTGATCAGCGCCTTGCCCTTGGGGATCCTGGCCTCGAAGAGCTCCTCGACGCGGGGAAGTCCCTGGGTGATGTCGGCACCACCCGTGGCCACCCCGCCGGTGTGGAAGGTGCGCATGGTGAGCTGGGTGCCGGGCTCGCCGATGGACTGCGCCGCGATCACCCCCACCGCCTCACCGATCTCGACCAGCCGGCCGGTTGCCAGGTTTCGTCCGTAGCAGGCCCGGCAGACGCCCTCGCGCGCCTTGCAGGCCATGATGCTGCGCACCTTGATCCTTTCCACGCGGTCGCGGGCGCCGAAGATGCGCCGTGCGACCTCGTCATTGATCTCCTCTCCGGCGGCGACCAGGGGCTCGCCGTCGAGGACGATGTCCTGGGCCGCGATGCGACCGGCGTAGCGATCCACCACCCGGTCGCGCAGCTCATCGTCGTCCAGGTCGACCCAGATCCCGGCCGTGGTCTCGCAGTCCTCGATGCGAACGATGACGTCCTGCGCGACGTCGACCAGGCGCCGGGTCAGGTACCCGGAGTCGGCGGTGCGGAGCGCCGTGTCGGCGAGGCCCTTGCGGGCGCCGTGGGTGGAGATGAAGTACTCGAGGACGGTGAGGCCCTCGGAGAAGTTGGCACGGATGGGAAGGTCGATGATCCGCCCGGTGGGGTCGGCCATGAGGCCGCGCATCCCCGCCAGCTGACGGATCTGCTGAGTGGAGCCGCGCGCTCCCGACTGGGACATCATCAGGACCGAGTGGAACCGGTCAAACGACGACATGGTCGCGCGGGTGACGTCGTCCGTCGCCTTGGTCCAGATCTCGACGGTCTTGAGGTAGCGCTCCTCATCGGTGATCAGACCGCGCCGGTACTGGAGATCGATCTCCTCGACGGCCCTCTCCGCGTCGGCGATGATCGGGGCCTTGCTCTTCGGGGTCTTGATGTCCATGGCGGCGATGGTCACCCCCGCCCGGGTCGCGTAGTGGAAGCCGAGCTTCTTCACGCTGTTGACGATCACCGCGGTCCGCTCCGCCCCGTGCAGGTCGTAGCACTCCTTGACCAGGAGTCCGAGCTTGCGCTGGTCCATGTTCTCGTTGCGGAAGACCAGCGAGGGGAGGTCGCTCTCGGTGGCCGTCTCGCCGATGGGGAGGACATCGTTGAAGATCAGCCGTCCCACGGTGGTGACGACCAGCGCCGTGCCCTCGGGGACCTCCTCGCCGGGCCGGTGCGCCACCAGCCACCGGCGGGGCACCCGCACCCGGACGTGGTGGTGCAGGAAGACCCGGCCGTGCTCGTAGGCGAGGACGGCCTCCTCGAGCCCGCCGACGGTGGGCGAGCGCCGCGTGGCATCCTCGTCCCCGGGCGGGTCGTTGCCCTCCTGGGTGAGGTAGTACGAGCCCAGGACGATGTCCTGGCTCGGCGTCACCACGGGGCGGCCGTCAGAGGCGCTCAGGATGTTGTTGGAGGACATCATCAGGTTGCGGGCCTCGGCGATCGCCCCACTGAAGAGGGGCACGTGCACCGCCATCTGGTCGCCGTCGAAGTCGGCGTTGAAGGCCTTGCACACGGAGGGGTGGATCTGGATCGCCTGCCCCTCGACGAGCACCGGCATGAAGGCCTGGATGCCGAGGCGGTGAAGCGTCGGCGCCCGGTTGAGGAGCACGGGGTGCTCCTTGATCACCTGGTCGAGGACGTCCCAGACCTCGGGGCGCACCCGCTCCACCATCCGCTTCGCGCTCTTGATGTTCTGGGTGTAGTTCTGCGCGACCAGATCGCGCATCACGAAGGGCTTGAAGAGCTCGAGCGCCATCTTCTTGGGAAGGCCGCACTCGTGCAGGCGCAGCTCCGGGCCGACGACGATCACCGAGCGTCCGCTGTAGTCGACGCGCTTGCCCAGGAGGTTCTGCCGGAACCGTCCCTGCTTGCCCTTGAGCATGTCGGAGAGCGACTTGAGCTTGCGGTTGCCGGTGCCGGTGATCGCCCGCCCCCGACGGCCGTTGTCGATGAGCGCGTCGACGGCCTCCTGAAGCATCCGCTTCTCGTTGCGGACGATGATCTCGGGCGCCCCGAGCTCAAGGAGCCTCTTGAGACGGTTGTTGCGGTTGATGACGCGCCGGTAGAGGTCGTTGAGGTCACTGGTCGCGAAGCGGCCGCCATCCAGCTGGACCATGGGCCGCAGCTCCGGCGGGATCACCGGGAGGACGTCGAGGATCATCCACGAGGGGCTGGTCGCGGACTTGCGGAAGGCCTCGACGACGCGCAGGCGCTTGATGGCCTTCTGCCGGCGCTGGCCGGTGCTGGTCTTGGCCTCCTCGCGGAGATCGATGGACTGCTGGGCGAGGTCGACCTGGTTGAGCAGCTCGCGGATCGCCTGGGCCCCGATGCCGGCGCGGAACACCTTGCCGAACTTCTCGACGTGCTCGCGGTACTGCGTGTCGGTGAGGAGGTCGCGTGGGGCCAGCGCCTCAAGCTGCTGGCGGCTGGTCTCGATCTCCTGGCGCAGCCGCTCCAGCTCGCCGCTGCCGGCGTGCTCGGCCTCGGCCCGGCTGCCCTCGGCGTCGGCGCGCCACTGCGCGGTCTCGGCGCCCGCCTCGTCGCGAGCGGCCTGGGCGCGCCGGGCCGCCTCGGCCTCGAGCTCGCTGCGCCGCTCGATGAGGCGCTGCGTGAGGCGCGCGACCACCTCGTCGTCGAGGGGGGTGCCCTTCTCGGCCACGACCTCGCTCTCGACCCCGTCGCTGAGCATCATGCTGGCCGGAGCCTTCTTCCCGCTCAGCTCCGCGACCCGCTCCTCGATCTCCGTGGCTGACCGCGCGAGCGCCTCGCTGCGGCGCGCCCGTTCGGCCTCGATGCCGCTCGCCTGCTCCTCGGCCGCCGCGAGACGGGCGGCGACGCGCTCCTCCAGGCCGGACGTGTCCGCCTCGCCGCGCAGGCGCTGGCGCAGGGCGACCACGCGCTCGTCGGTGTCGGGGTCGAGCTTGGCGAGCAGCTCCTGGCGTGCCTTCTCGTCCACCGATACCACGATGTAGTTGGCGAAGTAGAGGACCTTCTCGAGGTTGCGCGGGCTCATGTCGAGCAGCAGACCCATCCGCGACGGGATCCCCTTGAAGTACCAGACGTGGGAGACAGGGGAGGCCAGCTTGATGTGGCCCATGCGCTCGCGCCGCACCTTGCTCCGGGTCACCTCGACGCCGCACTTGTCGCAGATGATGCCCTTGTACCGGTACCGCTTGTACTTGCCGCAGTGGCACTCCCAGTCCTTGGTCGGGCCGAAGATCTTCTCGCAGAAGAGGCCATCCCGCTCCGGCTTGAGGGTGCGGTAGTTGATGGTCTCCGGCTTGGTGACCTCGCCGTGCGACCAGGAGAGGATCATCTCCGGGCTGGCGATGGAGAGGCGGAGGGCGTCGAAGTTCTCGAGTTTCAGCATCACTGACCTTCAGGTGCGGGTGGGCACGGACTGCCGGACACGCGGCCGGCGGGAGCTGCGGCGCGGATCACAGCGGCGGCACGGAGGCCGCTCTGCCGATCCCGGGTCAACGGGCGGCCTCGTCCACGTCGTCGCGCTCGTCGCGCTCCAGGTGGATGCCGAGGTCGAGGGGAATGTCGGGGATGTCCTCCTCGCCGAGGACGATCTGGTTCTCGTCCTCGGACTGGATCTCCACGCCGAGCGCGAGCCCCTCGAGCTCCTTGACCAGGACGCGGAAGGACTCGGGGATGCCCGCCTCCAGCGTGTTCTCGCCCTTGACGATGGCCTCGTACGCCTTGACCCGACCGACGATGTCGTCCGACTTGACGGTGAGGATCTCCTGCAGGATGTGGCTTGCCCCGTAGGCCTCGAGCGCCCACACCTCCATCTCCCCGAAGCGCTGGCCGCCGAACTGCGCCTTGCCGCCGAGCGGCTGCTGGGTGACCAGGGAGTAGGGACCGGTGCTGCGGGCGTGGATCTTGTCCTCGACCAGGTGGGCCAGCTTGAGCATGTAGATCTGGCCGACGGTGATCTCGCGGTCGAAGAACTCGCCGGTCCGGCCGTCGCGCAGCCGCACCTTGCCGGTGCGCGGCAGGCCGGCGCGCTCCAGCTCCTCCTCGATGACCTCCTCGGTGGCGCCGTCGAAGACCGGGGACGCCGCCCGCATGCCCAGGGCGTGCGCCGCCCAACCGAGGTGGGTCTCCAGCACCTGCCCCAGGTTCATGCGGCTGGGGACGCCGAGGGGGTTGAGCACGATCTCGACCGGGGTGCCGTCGGGCAGGTACGGCATGTCCTCGATGGGCAGGATCCGGGCGATGACGCCCTTGTTGCCGTGCCGTCCGGCCATCTTGTCGCCCTGCGAGATCTTCCGCTTCTGGGCGACGTAGACGCGCACCAGCTCGTTGACGCCGGGGGGGAGCTCGTGGCCGGACTCGCGGCTGAAGACGCGCACGTCGACGACCGTGCCTCGCTCGCCGTGGGGAACCCGCAGCGAGGAGTCGCGGACCTCCCGCGCCTTCTCTCCGAAGATGGCGCGCAGCAGCCGTTCCTCGGCGGAGAGCTCGGACTCGCCCTTGGGGGTGATCTTGCCCACCAGGATGTCGCCGGGCTGGACCTCGGCCCCGATGTAGATGATGCCCCGGTCGTTGAGGTTCTTCAGCGACTCCTCGGCGATGTTGGGGAGCTCGCGGGTGATGTCCTCGGGGCCCAGCTTGGTGTCGCGGGCCTCGATCTCGAACTCCTCGATGTGGATGGAGGTGTACTTGTCCTCGCGCACCACCGACTCGCTGATCAGGATGGCGTCCTCGAAGTTGTAGCCCTCCCAGGGCATGAACGCCACCAGCACGTTGCGACCGAGGGCCAGCTCGCCCTCCGCCGTGGAGGGGCCGTCGGCGAGCACGGTGCCCGCCTCCACGCGCTGTGCGGAACGGACCACCACCCGCTGCGAGAGACAGGTGCCCTGGTTGCTCCGAACGAACTTGTGGATGCCGTACCAGACGTCGGGCCCGCCGTCGTCGGGCCGGACCAGGATCCCCACCCCGGCGTCCTGTCCGCTGCGGACCTTGACCACCGAGCGGTCGTCATCGGCCGGCTCCGGCCAGCTCGCCCCGACCACGGTGCCGGGCGCCTGGGCGATCACCATCTCACCGGAGTTGCGGGCCGCGTGCACCTCCATCCCGGTGCCCACCACGGGCGCCTCGGTGACCAGCAGGGGGACGGCCTGGCGCTGCATGTTCGACCCCATGAGGGCGCGGTTGGCGTCGTCGTGCTCCAGGAAGGGGATGAGCGCGGTGGCCACCGAGACCGTCTGCTTCGGCGACACGTCCATGTAGTCGACCTCCGTGACCGGGAGGTCCTTGAAGGTGTGCCGGCTCCGGCAGGCCGTGTGGCTGACGGTGAAGTGGCCGGTGGCCTCGTCGACGGGGGCGTTGGCCTGGGCGACGGTGTACTTGTCCTCCTCGTCGGCGGAGAGGAAGTGGATCTCGTCGGAGACCCAGGGGACGATGCGCACCCGCTCCGCGCCGCCCCCGATCAGGTGGGCGACGTCCTCCCGGCCGAGGACCCGGCCCGAGGGCAGCGAGTCGGCGTCGGCGGCGAGGGTGCGCCCCTCCAGGATGCCGGCCGCCCGGGGGTCCGCCGTGGCGACCTCCCGGTACACGCGGCGGAAGGGCGCCTCGATGAAGCCGAACTCGTTGACGCGCGCGAAGGTGGCCAGGGAGCCGATCAGCCCGATGTTGGGGCCCTCG
>JAJZNI010000115.1 GCA_021847925.1 bacterium | reverse complement strand
TCTTGGCTTCGAGGAGCGGCCCGGGGCACCCTGTGCCGCGCGCGTCAACGATGCGGGCGGCGGCAAGAGCGCCGGCGTCGGTGTCGGTGAGCACGGTGGTCATCGTCGTCTCCTAGTACACAAGGCTCGCGGTGGCCGATGTGACCTCGGCGACGAAGCGCGCCGCGGCCACGATCTCGGCCCCATCGATGAGATCCGCCTGGGTCAGCCCGCGGCTCTTGACGCAGGGCGAGCAGACCAGGAGCTTCACGCCCATCTCCTGCAGGGTGGGAAGCAGCTTGGCGAGCGGGGTGAACTCGGGCGCGGCCACGGTCTCGGCGACCCCTCGCTTCACCAGCAGACACCCCTCCCCCTGGAATCCCATGACCACCTGGACGTCGGAGGCGATCGCACCCCCCGCCATCGAGAACGGGACGGATGCGAGCTCCGGCTCCTCCGGTCCGTGGGTCACCATGATCACGAGCTTCTCGGCCATCTCTCAGCCCTCCGTGCCCTTGCGGACGAGGAAGACGAACACGCCGTCCGCCTCGTGCCACTCGACCAGCTCGTTGCCCGTGCTCTCGGCCCAGGCCGGGATGTCGGCGACGGAGCCGCGGTCGGTGGCCTGGATGCGGAGCAGATCTCCGGGGGTCAGCTCCTTCATGGCCTTCGCCGTCCGGATGATCGGCATGGGGCAGAGCAGGCCGCGCGCGTCGAGCTCCGCCGCAGTCTGCGTCGGGGTGTCACTCATGTGCGTTCCTTCCTAGATGAAGAGGGTGAGATGCGCCCTGCGCGCCTCGGCGAGGAAGGCCGCGGCGCCCTCGAACTCGACCCCGTCGATGAAGTCCTTCGCCGTGTAGCCGAAGACGTCCATGGTCATCTGGCAGGCGATGAGGCGGACGTCCAGCTCCCGCGCCGCGTCGAGCAGCTCGCCGATGGCGGTGACGTTCTTGCCCCGGAACCTGGCCTTCATCATCCGGGTCGCCATCGGGGTCATCCCGGGAAGGCCCAGGACCATGTTGGGCATCGGCATCGGCATCGGCATCGCCGGGTTGCCGAGGGGCGACACCTTCAGCAGCCTCTCGAAGTCCCTGTGGATGATGTTGAGGCCGTAGAAGGTGAAGAAGATGGCCGTCCGCATCCCCGACGCCGCGGCGGTGGTCGCCAGGATGAGGGGAGGGTAGGCCCAGTCCAGGGTCCCCTTGGAGGCGATGATCGTGGCGGTCCGTGTTCCGGGGTCCGCCCTCCCCAGCTCGGACCTCACGATCCTGCGCACGTCATCCTCGGTGAGGACGGCCCCCTCGGGGCCGGCCACCGCGACGCTGCTCCGGTCGGTCACCGGTCCCGGCGATGCCATGGTCGATCCACCTCCGTCGTCCGCAGCCGCCGCGGCTGCGTTGGCTGCGCAATTTCGCAACCAGAGCTTCTCGCTCCGCGCATGCCCGGCTCCAGAGGCTTAGGCCCCGACGCGGCCGGGGCCGATTCCGCGCGGGTCCCCACGGTGATGGGCCGGGGTGCTCACCTCCGTGTGCCCGGGGGCCCAGCCGGGCGGGGGACGCTCCCCGGCGCACCCTTTTCGCGCCTCGCGCATCAGTGCGGGGGAGCCGAGGTCGGTCTCGGCGCACAGTGGAGGCCAGGCGATGCCGCAACCGGCAGGATCGGAGCAGACGAGGCGGGCCGCGAGCCCGGTCCAACCCCGGGTGACCGTGTTCACCACCCCCACCTGCTCGTGGTGCCGCCGCGCCAAGCAGTACCTGACGCAGCAGCGGGTCCGCTTCCGTGAGGTGGACGTGTCGCGCGACCCCAGCGCCGCGCGTGACCTGGTGCGCATGACCGGCCAGATGGGGGTCCCCGTGATCCTGGTCGGCAACCGCCCCATCGTCGGCTTCGACAAGCCCCAGCTCGACCGCCTGCTCAACCTCACCTGACAAGGAGAACGTCGCCGTGAAGATCGAACCCCTGGATGACCGCCTTCTGGTCGAGCCGATCGAGGACGGGAACCCCCAGCGCACCGCGGGCGGGATCTACCTGCCCGACACCGCCAAGGAGAAGCCGCGGATGGCGCGGGTCGCCGCCGTGGGCACGGACGAGGATCTGCGGGAGAAGGTCAGCGAGGGCGACCGGGTGCTCTTCACCAAGTACGGAGGCGACGAGGTGGAGACCGACGGCCACAAGTACCTGGTGCTGCAGCGCAACGAGGTGCTAGCCCTGGTTCGCGACTGATCCGCCGCCCAGCCTCTCCCGGACAGCCCGCCGGCCTCGGACCAGGAGCGACCGCACCGCCGAGACGGAGGTGCCGAGGTCGCGGGCCACCTCCTCGGCGCGCAGCCCGGCCCCGTCGGCCAGGATGATCGCGGCACGCTGGCGGTCGGGAAGCTCGGCGACGGCCGCGATCACCAGGCGGCCCATCTCGCGATCCTCCGCGGGCCGGGCGGGGTCGTCGCCTGCGGTGAGTGACGCCTCCCTCGCGGGGCGGGGGCTCTCCAGGATGGCGTCCAGGGAGCGGGCGGTGAGGCGACGCCGCAGCATCCAGCATTCGTTCGCCGTGATCCGGTGCAGCCAGGTGCGGACGCTGGCCTCGCCCCGGAAGCCGTCGAGATGCTGGGCCGCCTTGAGGAGGGAGCTCTGGGCCACGTCCTCGGCATCCTCCGGGTGCTGGCAGAGCTGGCGGGCGAGGCGGGCGACGTCCTCCGCCTGCTCCCAGACGGCCGCGGAGCGATCGCCGCCGGCGCCCGGCCGGCCGTCCTCGTCCATGCCATGGAGCCTAACAGGGTCCTGACGTGCGGCCCCGGCCGCCCGAGCGACAATCGCATCCATGGTGTGGGGACGCAGGCGGCGGGTCCGGGCCGCGCTGGCCCGCGCCTTCCCCGATGAGTGGAGGCACCTCCTCGAGGACCGGTGGGCCCAGTGGCACACGCTCGACACCGCAGAGCGCGCCCACCTCGAGGACCTGATCCGCGTCCTCCTCGTGGACCGGTACTGGGAGGCGACCCGCGGATTCCGGCTCACGGCGCAGATGCGCGTCCTGATCGCGGCGCTGGCCGCGCTCCCGATCCTGGGGCTCGACATCGACTATTACCGGCGCGTCACCTCCATCATCGTGGCGCCCTCGACGGTGAGGCTGGAGGGTCCGCGCCCCGCCGGCAACGGCCTCTACACCGACGAGCCCGAGGCGATCATCGGACAGGCGGCCCATGAGGGCCCCGTCGTCATCGCGTGGGACGCGGCGGAGGAGCAGGCCGCCCGCCCCGAGTCGGGCCGCAACGTGGTGTACCACGAGTTCGCCCACAAGCTCGACATGCTCGAAGGGGCGGTGGACGGCACGCCGCCGCTCGACAGCTCGGCGGCGTACCACCGCTGGGTCGAGGTCTGCACCCTGGAGTACGAGCGCCTTCGCCGGGGTGAGGCGGGGGACCTGCTCGACCCCTACGGAGCGGAGAACCCGGGCGAGTTCTTCGCCGTCATCACCGAGACCTTCTTCTGCCAGCCCCTGCCCCTGGAGGCGGAGAAGCCCGCGCTCTACTCCGTGCTGCGCGACTTCTACCGCCAGGATCCGGCGGGCCGCGAGCGCCACGCCCGGGCAGGGCAGGACCCGCCGCCATGGTGGGAGTGGCCGTCACCCCGCTCCTGAGGCGGTGAGGAGGCCCCCGCCGGTGCTGGGGTCTCGCGCCCACGTCGCCCGCGGCGACGGCGACGCTGCGCCGACCCAGGGGCCGGCGCGGGATCTGGGCCGTGGAGCGGGAGACGGGACTCGAACCCGCGACCCTTTGCTTGGGAAGCAAATGCTCTACCGGCTGAGCTACTCCCGCACGACCCGGTCCCCCGTGGTGCCGTGGCGACCCCGGGAGCGCAGCCCATCCTACCCGATCGGCGAGCGGGGATCAGCCTTCCGCTCGGCGGCCCGGATCACCACGGCGAGCCCCGCCACGAGCGCGCCGGCCACGCCGAGCGCCGCCCCGAGCGTCCCCGTCTCGGCCGAGAGGTGCGGGATGAAGGAGCTGTCCAGCAGTCCGAGCGCGTCCACGAAGGACGCGTGCTGCCCGTCGCTGTACGCCGCGAGGGCGCTGAACACGAGCCCCAGGCCGATCGCGACCACCGCGACCAGGAGGGCGGAGAGCGCCGCGCGGGGTTCGGCCACCCGGCCCCAGCGGCGCATGGCCAGGCCGCAGGCGGCGCCGACCACGACGGCGAGGGGCGCGAGCTCCAGGCCCGTCGCGACGGAGACGGCCACCCAGAGTGCCGCGACGACCACGCCGCTCGCCAGCGCCGCGGCCGCGCCGACCAGGATCCTGCGACCGCTGCCGGGACGCACGTCGCTCGCGGCCGAGGATGCCGGCGGCGCCGCTGCCGGCGGGGGCGCCGCAGAGGTCGCGGGGGGCATCTCGGTGACGTCGAACTCGGCGGGGGCAGGATCCGCACCCAGCGCCGGCGGCAGCGGCGCGACGGCGGGGGCGGCCGTCGCGGGGGCCTCCGTGAGCTGTGCGCGGAGCGCCGTGCCGCCGCCGAGGAGGGGGGCCGGAGCGGTGCCCCCGGCTCGCAGCCCCCACCCGGCTCCCCCGACCGCGTCGGGGGACACGGACGCGCTCGGAGGAGCGGCCTCCGGTCGGGGAGGCGCCGCGAGATCGGCGGGCGCGGTGACGCCGCGGGCGGCGTCCGGCCAGGGCGGCGACAGCGGCGCAGGCGGCCCGGCGGGCGGGGGGGGGGGTGGTGGAGGGGGGGGGGGGGGCGGGGGCGGTGGGGGTGTCGCGGCGCGGGAGAGCACCGCCGCTTCCACGGGCGGAGCCGGCGGCGGGTCCGGTTCCGCGACGGCGGCCGCAGGCGGGGCTCCGGCCGCATCGACCCCGTTCGGGGGAGCCGGTGCGCGCGGCGCCCAGCCGGGGGCCGGCGGGAGATGCGCGGGCTGGATCGGAGGAGCGCCGGCGCCGTTCGGCGGGGCCGCGGCGCGGGGCGCCCAGCCGGGGGCGCGGGGGAGATGCGCGGGCTGGACCGGAGGAGTGGCCGCTCCGTTCGGCGCGGTTTCCGCGGCAGGACGCGGCGCCCAGCGGGCGGCGGGAGGGACGGCGGCAGGTCGTTGGATACCAGCGCCCGGACCGTTCGCCGCGGCGCCGGCGACGGGCGCCGGCGCCGCCGGCTCCTGCGTCGGGACGCCGGTCCCCATCGGGGGGGCCCCCTCCGGGCCCTCGGAGACCTGCGGCTCCGCAGGCGCGCCGCGGCGCGCGAGATAGTCCCGTACGTGCAGCCGGGGAGGATCCTGGAGCTGAGCGCCGCCCGGGTAACCCACCACCAGGGGCGGGGCGTCGAGACCCGCCGTGGGCGCGGCTTGGGTGGCGGGCTGGGGCACAGCCGCCGCGGTGGGGACCGCCGGCTGACCGGTCTCAGGGTCCACCAGGGGCGTCTTGCACGCCGGGCAGTCGGTGCGGCCGCTGTACCACTTCCAGCAGCCGAGGCAGACGAGCTGGTCACGCATACCGTTCCAATCATGCGCCCCGATCCCTTCAGGATTCTGCGTCGTCACGCTGGCGTGACGTCCCGCGACAGCCACGCCGCCTGCTCCCCCCCGGCCCGACGGCGGGCCGGCGCACCGTGCGTGATCGGGCGGATCGGAGCCGGAGCGGCCGCGCAGTAACATCCGCGTGGATGCTCACGGCCTTTCTGATGATCGTCTGCCAGCCGGAGGCGATCGGCCGCGTGGGGAAGGCCCTCGCCGACACGGAGGGGGTGGCCGAGGTCTACACGACCACCGGCTCCGCCGACTTCGTCGCGGTCGTCCGGGTCCCCGACCTCGACGGGCTCGCCACCCTCGTCACCGAGCGCATCGCCGCGCTCCCCGGGATCGTCCGCACCGACACGCACCTCGCCATCCGCTCGTACGGCCGCACCGACGAGCGCGCCGCCTTCGACATCGGGGTGGATTGACGTGGCGGCCTCCGCCCGGGCGGGCGCCGCGGTGATGAGCGGCAGGGAGCGGATCCTGGCCGCCCTGCGGCGCCGGCCGGTCGATCGCACGCCGGTCTGGTTCATGCGCCAGGCGGGCCGGTCGCTCGCGGCATACCGTGAGCTGCGCGAGCGGTTCGACATCCTCGCCATCACGCGCACGCCGGAGCTGTGCTCGCGCGTGACCATCATGCCGGTCGACGAGCTGGGCGTCGACGCCGCGGTCATGTACGCGGACATCATGCTGCCGCTGATCGGGATGGGGGTGCCCTTCGTCATCGACCCCGGGGTCGGACCGATCATCCAGGAGCCGGTGCGCTCCGGTCGGGACATCGCCCGTCTGCGCGTGATCGATGCGGCGGAGGAGGCGACCCCGGACCTCTTCACCGCCATCCGGATGGTGCGCGAGGCCCTGGGGGAGCGGGCGGCGGTGATCGGCTTCGCGGGAGCCCCGTTCACGGTCGCCTCCTACCTGGTGGAGGGCCACCCCACCCGTGACCACGCGCGCACCAAGGCGCTCATGCACGGCGAGCCCGAGCTGTGGGACCGGCTGATGGGAACGCTCGTCGAGGTGACCATCCGCTACCTCCGAGCCCAGGCCCGGGCCGGGGCGGATGCGCTGCAGCTGTTCGATTCGTGGGTGGGAGCCCTGAGCCGCCGTGACTACGAGGCGCGGGTCCTCCCCCACGTCCGTCGCATCTTCGACGGCATCGCGGACTGCGGGGTGCCGCGCATCCACTTCGGCACCGGATGCCCGCACCTGCTGGAGGCCATGGCCGGGGCGGGTGGTGAGGCCGTCTCGCTCGACTGGAGGGTGCCGCTCGACGAGGCCTGGCAGCGCGTGGGGCCGGATCGGGCGCTCCAGGGCAATCTGGACCCCAGTGTTCCGCTCGCCCCCTGGCCGGTCGTCGAGCGCGAGACGAGGCGCGTGCTCGACGAGGCCGGTGGGCGCGACGGCCACGTGTTCAACCTCGGCCATGGCGTGCTGCCCGACAGCAACCCCGCCGTCCTGCGGCGGATCGTCGACCTCGTGCACGGGGAGACCGAGCGCCCATGACCGCCCCGACCGGCGTCCTGCTCATGACCTTCGGCTCCGCGGTCACCGCCGAGGACGTCCCACCCTACCTGCGCAGCGTCCGCGGCGGGGCTGAGGCGGATCCCGAGCTGGTGCTGGAGTTCCAGCGCCGCTTCCGCCGGATCGGCCGGTCCCCGCTCATCGACATCACGCTGGAGCAGGCCCGCGGCCTTCAACGCCTCCTCGACGAGCGCCACGGCGATGGCGCCTTCCGGGTCGCCGCCGGGATGCTGCACTCGCAACCCGCGATCGATGCGGCCATCGACGGCCTGGCGGCGGACGGGGTCAATCCCGTGCTCGGGATCGTGCTCGCCCCGCAGTACTCGCCCCTCATCCTCGCCGGCTACGAGCGGGCCGTCGAAGCGGCGCGGCGCCGCCACCCCGGTCTCGAGATCGCGGTGGCCCGCGCCTGGCATCTCACGGCCGGGTGGATCGAGAGCCTCGCCGAGCGGGTGCGGGAGGCCCTGCACCCCCCCGGAGACCCACCGGCCGGAGGCTCGGCGCTCGTCTTCACGGCGCACAGCCTGCCGCGCACCGTCGTCGAGCGCGACCCCGGTTACATCACCCAGCTCCATGAGACGGTGGACGGCGTGGTGGCCCGGCTCGGCCTGCCGGAGGGGAGCTGGCGCTTCGCATGGCAGAGCGCGGGGCACACCCCCGCGGAGTGGCTCAGGCCCGACCTTCTCGACGTCCTCCCGGAGATCGCCGCCGTGGGTGCCACCGAGGTGCTGGTGGTGCCGGTCCAGTTCGTCGCCGACCATCTGGAGACCCTCTACGACATCGACGTGGCCGCCGCCGAGCAGGCGCAGGCAGCCGGCCTCCGCTTCCGCCGCATTGCCATGCCCAACGCGTCACCCGCATT
>JAJZNI010000183.1 GCA_021847925.1 bacterium | reverse complement strand
GGCCGCCCACACCACCGCCCGGCGGCGAAGCCACACCAGCGTGACCACGGCCACGGCAAGGAGGGGAATGCCCACGTAGGCGGACGAGTCGGGGGACGCGGCGCGCCCCGGCACGGCGAGCCACTGGCGCGACGTGGGCATCACGAAGTTGCGCAGCGTCGCGACGTAGTAGTCGGGGGTCTGGAAGACGCCCTGCGGCCGCCGCGGCCCCAGGAACTCGATGGCAAGGGGGAACGCGCTCAGCACGGCGAAGACGATCAGTGCCATCCCCATGGCGCGGACGGCGTACGTCCACCGCTCTCGCAGCAGCGCCCGGTGCCAGATGCCGGCCAGCAGCAGCGCGGGCACCGCGAGGATGGCGGTGATGGCCAGCATCTCCGAGCTGGTGAGGAGCTGCGCGGCCGCCGCGAAGCCCAGCAGCCCTCCGAGCAGCCACGGTGAGCGCCGCTGGCGCACGAGGATCTCGTCGCAGAGAAGCAGGGCGAGCGGGGGGAACATGGCCAGCTCCAGGTTGGTGTGCCCGGCGGACTGGGCGAGCATGTAGGGGCTGAAGCCGTAGATGAGACCGCCCGCGACCGCGGGGATCGCCGCGCCCGTGTAGCGTCGGACCGCCAAGTAGGCGCACCAGCTCGAGAGCGTGAAACCGAGCACGGCCAGCACGTTGTACGTGGCGAGCGGGCCGAGGAGAACGGTCACCGGCGAGAGGACGAGCGCGGGGAAGGTGACCGGTGTGTTCCACATCAGGTTGGCGCCCCGCGGTGCGCGCAGATAGGCGGTCACCAGCGGGTTCAGATGGTGCGCCAGCGCAAAGGGCAGCCACGCCAGGTACCAGATGAACTGGCCCGGATCCGCCGTGCCACCGACCGTCACGCCCGTCCCCCCCGTGAGCGTCCCCGAGAGCAGGGCGATGGAGAGGCCCAGGTACAGGAGAAGCGCGGCGGCGGGTGCCAGCAGCCGGCGTGGCGCCGACTGCCGCGCCTCCCCTTCCCGAGTGGCACCCGCCGCTCGGCGTGGCGCCGGCACGGCGCCGGTGCCCACTGCCCCGGGCAGTACCTCCACGGATCCCGCATGATACCCGCCGGGCCGGACCCCCGCCCGGGCTCCCGCGGACACCGTGGCGCCGCGAACGTCCTTGATAGGATGCCCCGGTGACCGTGCCCCTGGGTGCCGTCCGGTCGGGAGCCGATCGGGGGCCGCGCGCCTCCTCGCCCTCCCGGCATCGTCGCATCGCGGTGGTGCCACCCCGGTACGGCGACGACGTCATCGGGGGAGCCGAGGCCGTCCTGCGCGAGATGGCCGAGGGCCTGGTCGAGCGCGGCTGGGAGGTCGAGGCCCTCACCACCTGCGCCCGCGACCACTACACGTGGAGGAACGAGCTCGCGCCCGGGGCGAGTGTCCATCGCGGCGTTACGGTGCGCCGCTTCCCGAGCGTCGTCTCATGGGAGCTTCCCGTCAAGCACGAGCTGGAGGCTCGGATCCTGGCCGGGGAGCGGCTCGACATCACGGACCAGCAGCGCTGGGCCAACGCCGGCATGCGCGTGCCCGACCTCTTTGATCACCTGCTGGAGCACGGCGATGAGTACGGGGCCCTGATCTTCGCCCCCTACATGTTCTGGACCACGTACGCGTGCGCCACCCTGGAGTCCGAGCGCACCGTGCTGATGCCCTGCCTGCATGACGAGCCCTATGCGCGCCTTGACATCTACGCGCCCCTCTTCCGCGGCTCGGCCGACGTCTGGTTCCTCTCCGACCCCGAGCGCGACGTTGCGGAGCGCCTGTTCGGGCCCCTGCCGCGGTCGGCGGTGATTGGCTCCGGGATCCACGCCCCGCGGGCGTACGACGCCCAGGGCTTCCGCGACCGCCACGGCATACCCGGGCGCTTCCTCCTTTATGCCGGGCGCCGGGAGGGAGGCAAGGGCTGGGAGGATCTTCTCGCCCAGCTCGGGGCGATCTTCTCACGGACCGACCTCCCGTTCAGCCTCGTGACGACGGGGGTGGGTCCGGTCGACCCTCCCGCGTCGATGCACGGCCGCGTCGTCGACCTCGGCCTGCTCTCCGGGGCTGAGATGCCCGACGCGTTCGCCGCCGCTGACGCCTACATCCAACCGTCGGTGATGGAGTCCTTCTCGCGCACGATCATGGAGGCCTGGCTTGCCGGAACCCCCGTGATCGGCAACGCGCGCAGCCCGGTTGTCCGCTGGCACTGCGAGCGATCCGGGGCCGGGCTCGTGTACGCCGACGAGGCTGAGCTGCAGGCGTGTCTTGAGCTGGTGGCCGACGAACCGGAGGCCGCGGCGCGTCTCGCGGCACGCGGCCGGGATTATGTCCTGGCCAACTACGGTTGGCCGGCGGTGCTCGACCGCATCGAAGCGCGGCTTGACGAGGTGGCCGCGGCATGCGCATCCTGATGGTCTCGCCCTACCCGCCCCTGCGCGACGGCATCGCCGCCTACGCGGTGCAGTCGGTGCGCGAGCTGCGGCGGCAGGGGCACCACGTCGAGGTCCTCTCCCCCACGCCGTCGGCGGCGCAGCACCATCTCCGTCTCACCGGCTGGCGCGGCCCCCTGGCGCTGGCCAAGCGGACCGCGGCCTACGACCGCGTCATCGTCCAGTTCCATCCCGATGTCTTCTACCCGCAGGGGTGCCTCCCGGCCGAGCGCCTGGCGGTCACCCTCGGGTTGGTGGGCGCGCTCCGCCGCAGCCGCAGCTCCGAGCTCGTGGTGCACGAGATCGACTACAACCGTCTGACCCGGCCCCTGCACCGGCTGGCGTTCCGGGCCCTGCTGCGCTCGGCAACCGTGGTCGACGTCCACACGGAGACAGAGCGCCGGCGCCTGGCGCGTGCCGTGCACCTGCGGCCGTCCGCCATCGCTCTCCGCGAGCACAGCGGCGACTTCCGGCCCCGGACCCACCATGACCGGACCAGCGCCCGCACGGCACTCGGGATCCCGCAGGACGCCCACGTCTTCCTCTGCATCGGATTCATCCAGCCGCACAAGGGGTTCGACCGCGCTCTGCGCGCCTTCCGCGCCCTCGGCACGTCCCGGGCGCGGCTGTACGTGGTCGGGTCGGTGCGCCTCGAGACGCCCGAGTACAGCCTGCACGCCGCCGCGCTGCGCTCCCTCGCCGCCCAGACGCCCGGGGCCGAGCTGCGGCTCGGCTACCTCACCGACGAGCTGTTTGACCGCTGGATCGTCGCCGCGGACACCGTGGTGCTGCCCTACCGGATGATCTGGTCGTCGGGCGCGCTGGGGCGCGCCGCGATCCTGGACCGGCCGGTGATCGCCTCGCGGGTGGGCGGGATCGCCGACCAGGCTCCGCCGGGGACCGTCCTGGTCTCCTCCGACCTGGAGCTGCTCCGGGCCATGCGCCGGGCCGCCGGCGTCGCGGAGGGGGTGGGTCCGGACGCCGCCGCTGGGGCGTCCCACCGCGTCCCGGTGCCTCCCGACGCGGACCTCGGCGCCATGACCTCGGCGGTCAGGGCGCGCGCCGCGGCCATCCGGGAGAGCGCCGGGCTCCCCGGCGAGGGTGCGGCGGCGTCGCCGCCCAGGGACCGGCGGCTCGCGGCGCTCACCCCCCTGCGCCTGCCGACGGCGGGCGGCTCCGCCTCGCGCCTTCGCCGGGACGTGAAGCGGGCCGTCGCCCGCCTCACCCGGTGGGAGTTGGACCCGATCGTCGCGCACGTCAACGCCCTCCACGCGGCGGTGCTCGACCTGTTCGGGGAGGGCCGCGAGCCCGGCAATGGGTGAGCGCCGCCGCGTCTGCGTCTGCACCGCCCAGGTGCCGTTCGTCCGCGGGGGAGCGGAGCAGCACGTTGACAACCTGGTCGGCGCCCTCCGCGCGGCAGGGCACGAGGCGGAGGTGGTCCGGATTCCCGTCGCGTGGTCCCGTGAGGCGGTGCTGCCGTCGGCCCTGGCCTGGCGCCTCGTCGACGTGCCCGCGGACGTGGTGATCGCCACCAACTTCCCGTCCTACTTTGTCCGCCACCCGCGCAAGGTGGTATGGCTCTTCCACCAGCACCGCGCCGCCTACGACGCGATGGACGCGGGATGGTCGGATTTCGACCTGAGTGCCGACGGGCTCTCCATCCAGCAGACGCTCACCGACTGGGACACGCGGGTGCTGGAGGAGGCGGTGGCGCGGTTCTCCACCTCGAGGGAGGTGGCAGCGCGTCTCGCCCGGTACAACGGCCTGGAGGCGACGCCGCTGTACCACCCGGCGCCGCTCCAGTCGGTCCTCTCGGCCGGCGACTACGGAGACTACCTCTTCTGCGCGAGCAGGCTGGAGGCCAACAAGCGGATGGACCTGGCCATCCGCGCGCTGGCGGAGTCCGGCTCCGGGATGCGGCTGGTCATCGCCGGCGAGGGGTCGCAGCGCCGCCCGCTCGAGGATCTGGTGCGCCGCCTCGGTCTGTCGGGGCGCGTGGATCTCGTCGGCTTCGTGGACGATGCGCGCCTGGTGCGGCTCTTTCAGGAGGCTCGCGCCGTCATCTACCCCCCATACCAGGAGGACTACGGGTACGTGACCCTGCAGGCCTTCGCCGCGCGCAAGCCGGTCGTCACCACCTCGGACGCCGGGGGAGTTCTGGAGTGGGTCGAGCCCGGGGAGAACGGCGCGATCGGAGATCCCGACCCCGCCTCCCTCGGGCGCGCCATCGACCGGGTCGCCGGCGCCCGCATCCAGGAGCTGCGGGCCATGGGCGAGCGGGGGTACCAGAGGGTGCGCTCCCTCCGCTGGGAGGACGTCGTCGACACGCTGATGCGGGCGGCCGGCGCATGAGGGTGGGCGTGCTCGGCGAGCCCTGGGACTGGCGGGCGGCCTCCGCCTTCCTCGAGGGCGTCGCGCGCTGGGTCGAGGTGGTCCCGGCGGGTGGGGGCGCGGAGACCGCCAACGGGTGGATCCTCCTCGACCCGGCGGCAGAGCCGCCGTCCCTCCCCGGGGGCGTGGTCGTCTGGCGGTCCGGGCCGCGCCTCCCTTCCGAGACCGTGCGGAGCGCTCTGGTGGTGGCCGTGACGGCGCCCGGCGGACCAGCCCCGGCCGGGGCGATCCCCTTCCCCTGGCCGGGTACCGACGTGCGTGCCCGGCTCCACCTGACCCCCCCCCTGCGCTGCCGCTGGCGGCGCGCGGCAGGGCTACCCCCCCAGCTTCGGTCGGACCTGTGGGACGTGACCGGTCCTCCCGATCCGGAGCAGGCCACGCGGATCCTGCTCTCGTCGGCGGTCGCCGCCCGTGGCGAGGCCGCCGTCACGGCCCTCGCGACCGGCGCGCCCCTGGTGACGGACCGGGCCACCGCGTGCCAGCTCCGTCTCCGGGACGGCGTCGAGGCCGTGGTGGTCCCCGTCTCCCGGCGCGCCGCCGCCCTGGAGGAGCTGGCCTCCGACAGCGTCAGGGCCGCCCGCCTGTCACGCCTGGGCCGGCGCCACGCCGAGGGCTGCCTCGACCACTCCCGCGCCGTCACCGCCGCCGTGAACGCGCTTGCCGGCCAGCCCCCGCCGTCCGCGGTGGTCGAGGTCCTCGGCCGCGCCCTCGGCGAGCTGTGGGCTCCCCGGCAGACGGTGGCCGTGAGCGCCCTGGCTCACCGCGTCGCGTCACTTCTGCAGGCCACGGATGGGAGGCCGGCCGCAACATTTCCGTGATATCCGGGGGGGCGTTGTGGCGCCGCCCTATGATCCCCCGGGATGGATCACACGCCGCTTGCCGACGACGCGCATCCTCACCGCGACGGACGGACCACGGCGGCGCTCCTCGGGCGGGCACGCGGGGTGGTCAAGGTCACCCTCGCGACCGTGCTGGTGGCCTCCGCCACCCTCGTGAGCCCCTTGGCCGCGCGGGCGGCCACCACCCTGCCCCAGGAATGGAGCTACACGGTCCAGGAGACCGCCCAGTCGGCCCCGCCGTCCACGGTGTCGTCCCAGCCGTTCGGGGGGGCGACGCTCGGCGATCTCAGCGGCGACGGGCAGATGGACGTCGTCGCCGGCTTCCCGGACGGAAGCGTCTGGGCCTTCAACGCCGCCTCCGGGGCGGTGCTCCCCGGGTGGCCCCAGTACACGGGTGGGGCGCTGCACACGAATCCCACCGTGGCCGATCTCTTCAACAACGGACAGGAGGAGGTGATCGCCACCTCGGAGGCGGGATCGGTGTACGTCTGGAACGCCAGTGGGCAGCTGGAGCCCGGCTGGCCCCAGCACCCGGCGTCCAACGCCGCCTTCTTCGGGGGCGTCGCCGTCGGGGACCTCCTCGGCAACGGGCAGATGGACCTGGTGGCGGCGTCGTGGGATCAGTACCTGTACGCCTGGACACCCAACGGTCAGATCCTCCCCGGCTTCCCCATCCACATGTGGGACAGCGCGTGGGACACTCCGGTGCTGGTCGACCTCGAGCACCAGGGCCAGCTCGACATCGTGTCCGGGGTGGACTCCACCGGACCTCCGTACGATCCCTATCCACCGGGCGGCGAGGTGTGGGCGTTCCGGCCCACCGGCTGCGTCGCCGGAGCGTACGCGGATCAGCAACCCTGCGCGCTCCCCGGCTGGCCCAAGCTCATGAACCAGACGCCGTGGGCCTCCATGGCCGCCGCGGACCTGCAGGGCACGGGGACCGACGACATCATCGAGGGAAGCGGCAACGACTTCGCGGAGCCCAACGGCGACTACGTCAACGCGTGGACGGCGAACGGTGGCAGCGTCGGCGGGTGGCCGCAGGCCACCGGCGCCCGCAACTTCTCATCCCCGGCGGTCGGCTCCCTCTTCGGCAACGGCAGCCTCGACGTGGTCGAGGCCAGCGAGACCGGCCTGCTGTACGCCTGGAACTCCAGCGGACAGCTCCTGCCGGGCTGGCCCGTCAACCCTAGCGGCTGCACCAGCGGTCCCGCCTGCCAGTTCATGGCGTACCCGACGATCGCTCCGATCGGATCAGGCAATGAGAACGGCGTCTGGATCACCAGCGGGATCAACCTGTACGGGTACAGCGGCGCCGGACAGGTCGTGGACACCGCCACCGGCCTGGGCTGCGGCGCGGACGCGGCACCGGCGGTCGGCGCCCTCGGCAACGGGGGCCTGAGCGTCGTCACCGTCGACCAGACGGATTGCACCAGCACCCCGTCGCGCTGGACGGTGACGGCCTTCTCCATCCCGGGCACGACCGCGATGCTCCCCGACGCCTGGCCCCAGTTCCACGGCAACGCGCAGCTCACCGGCACGATCACGCCGATGTCGGCGCCCTTCATGGCCCCCGGCGTGGGCGCGCCGGTCGTGGCCCTGAGCACGCTCACCGCGCAGAAGGAGGTCTTCTGGCGGGGGCCGAGCGACGATCACCTCCATGAGGCGTCGTACAGCATCTCCGCGCAGGTGTGGTCGGGGCCAGTCGACCTCTCCGCCGCGCTTGCTATCCCCGCCGCCGGCGACCTGGCCTCGACGCCCTCGGTGACCTTCAGCCCCGGTGGCGGGCAGGAGCTGGTCTTCTGGCAGGGCACGAACGGCGACCTCTGGGAGGCCTGGTACACCCTGGCCACCGGCGTCTGGAGGTCCGACGACCTGACCGCCGCTCTCGGCCTGGCGGGAGCCGGCACGGTCGCCTCCACACCGATGGTGACGTTCACCCCCGGCGGCGGCCAGCAGCTGGTCTTCTGGCAGGGCACGAACGGCGACCTCTGGGAGGCCTGGTACACCGTGGCCACCAACACCTGGTTGTCGCAGGACCTGAGCACCGGCCTGCTCGCGGGCCGGGGATCCGACGGGACGGTCGCCTCCACGCCCACGGTGATCCTCACCCCCGGCGGGGGCCAGCAGCTCGCCTTCTGGCAGGGTGTGAACGACCACGTTTGGGAGGCCTGGTACACCGTCGCCACCCGCGCCTGGAA
>JAJZNI010000049.1 GCA_021847925.1 bacterium | reverse complement strand
CTCCGGTGAGCTCACCCGGTCCGACCCGGGATACCTCACCGCAGAGGTGCTGCGCGGGCTGTTTGCCCACTTCACCGACCAGCGGGTCAATGCGGTGAACGCCAAGGTGGTCGCCAAGGACCGCGGGGTCACGGTGGAGGAGCGCACCACCACCCGCGACCTCGACCACAGCGACGCCGTGGTGGTCGAGGTGGAGGGCGAGACCAGGCTCACCCTGGTCGGCACCCAGCTCGAGGGCCAGCCCAGGATCACGCGCATCGATGACTTCCGCGTGGACATGGACCCCGCCGGGCTGTTCCTCGTCATCCAGCACGCCGACCGCCCGGGGGTGGTGGCGCGCGTCTCCGGTCTCCTGGCGGGCAGCGACATCAACATCGCGGGCATCGAGCTGGGCCGCGACCGGCCGCGGGGCCGTGCGGTGATGCTGATCCAGGTGGACGACCCGGTCGGGCCCGAGCTGCAGAGCGCCATCCGGGCGGAGCAGGACCTCGAGTCCCTTCGCGTCGTCACCCTCTGAGTGGCGGCGCTCACCTCCGCCGCCCGGTAGCGCCATGGCCCGGCTCCTGCCGCTCCGGGGGATCCGCTACAACCCCGAGCACACCCGCCTCGGCGGCGTGCTCGCGCCGCCCTACGACGTCATCTCCCCCGCCCAGCGCGAGGAGCTGTACGGGCGCGATCTGCGCAACATCGTGCGCATCGACTTCGGGCGCCCGTATCCGGGGGACGTCGCCGGGCACGCCGACGTCTACACCCGGGCGGCCGAGCACCTGCGCAGCTGGCGGGAGCTGGGGATCCTGGTGCGCGACGAGCGGCCCGGGCTGTACCTGGTGGCGCACGAGTTCACCGCGCCCTCCGGCGCCGTGGAGCGCCGCCTCGGGCTGCTCGGCCGGGTCCCGGCGCTCCCCTGGGAGCGCTCCGAGGTGCGGCCCCACGAGCGGACCCTGCGCGGGCCCAAGGAGGACCGCCTGGCGCTCATGAGCGCCACCCGCGCCCAGACCTCCCCCGTGTGGCTGCTGTGGGAGGGGGCCTCCGGGCTGCGGGAGCGGCTCGCCGCCCTGGGCGAGGGGCCGGCGCTCCTCGGCGGCCGCATCGACGGTGAGGGCGGGCCGGAGAAGCTCCTCATGTGGCACCTGGCCGGTGAGGCCGAGCTCGCCGGCATCGCGGAGCTCCTCGCCCCGGCCACGCTCTACATCGCCGACGGTCACCACCGCTTCGAGACCGCGGCCGCCTACGCGGCCCAGCGCCGGGAGGCCGGCGACGCCCCGGACGCGGATAGCCAGCACGTCCTGGTGTACGCGTCCGCCGCCGACGACCCCGCGCTCCTCGTCTTCCCCTTCCACCGCATGGTGAAGAGGCGGCCCGGTCTTCCCAGCACCCGCGACGAGCTCCTCGGGCGCCTGGGTGAGGGATGGAGGGTGGAGCCGGTGGACGACCCGCTGGCGGCGCTCGCGGGGCTCGGGGAGCGGCGGGCGCGGGAGCACGCCTACGTCCTCGTGGCCGCGGATGGGGCCGCGCTCCTGCACCGCGCGCGCGCCGAGACCGCCTCGCCGCGGGCGTCCCTGGACGTCTCGGTGCTCCAGGAGGAGGTGATCCTCCGCCTCGGCATCGGCGACGCCGAGCTGCGGGAGGAGGCGCTCACCTACAGTCGGGATCCCGCCGAGGCGGTGGCCGCCGTCGGCGCGGACGAGGCGGCGCTGGCCTTCCTGGGCTCGCCGTGCACACCCGCCGAGGTCCTGGCGGTGGCCGGCGCCGGCGAGACCATGCCCCAGAAGTCCACCTACTTCTATCCCAAGGTCCCGACCGGGCTGCTGCTCTCCCCGGTCTGAGCCACCCTCACAAGGAGACGACGGATGCCGGTTCTTCCGTGGACCCCCCCGAAGACCCCCGCACCCGGAGATGGCGCGGTCACGGTGATGGCCTCCCGGCTGGAGCTGTGCCGGGTGCGCGACGTGCTGCCCTTCATGGTGGGCGCCATGCGCATCCGCCGTCAGATGCTGGCGGCCCCCGGCGTGTTGGGGGTGTCCCTGATCGCCAGGCCCCTCCAGCGATCCTTCTGGACCCTGTCCGCCTGGCGGGACCAGGCGGCGCTCTCAGCCTCGGTGGGCGGCCAACCCCATCTGCGGATCATGAGGCGCTTCCGGCCGCGCATGTCCACCTCGAGGTTCGTCACCTGGACGGCCCCGCACGCCACCCTCCCCGTGAGCTGGGACGAGGCGCTGCGCCGCCTCGAGAACCCGGACACCGTCCGTGACCACCGGGACAGGGTCCCCCTCAGGGCAGGCAGTCCCCGGGGGTAGCCATGTCGGGAGCGCCCCTCAGGCGGCGACTCCCTGCCGTGTCGCTGCGCCATCCCCGCGCCCGAGGGCGGCCGCATCGGCTCGGATCGTGAGCCGGAGTGACCCGTGCTTCGGGTGTGCTGAGAAACGGTCGCCCGATCCGGACGCCTCCCCGGTGATACCGTCGGCACGTGGCCACCGCCTCTCCCGCCGCCGGCGGTCCCCCGGTGGGGCTGCGACCCTGGAACGAGGCCGACGCCCCGGAGCTCGCCGCGATGTACGGGGCGTCCCGCGCCGTGCTCGCCCTCGAGGAGCCCTGGTGCACCGAGGAGTTCTTCAGCGCCGCGGGCCAGCGCGGGAGGATCCGCCGCTGCGAGAGGGATGCCGCCGCCGCCGGCATGGTGATCACCGTCCGCGGAGCGATCGCCGGTCACCTCTCCCTGGACCGGATCGGGGCCGACGTGCTGCGCAGCGCCGACCTCGGCTACTGGGTGGCGCCGCGCTGGCGCCGCCGCGGCGTGGCCACCCGCGCCATCGACCTCGCCGCGGAGATCGCCTTTGACCGCCTCGGCCTGGCCCGCCTCCACGCCACGGTCGCGACCGGCAATCGCGCCTCGTGGCGCGCCCTGGAGCGCGGTGGCTTCGAGCGCGTGGGCACGCTGGGCGGCCCCCGCTCGGGGGGGGCGGTCCGGGAGCGGCGCTCCGCCGTGGAGGGGGACGCCCGCCACCTCTACCAGCTCAGCGCGGAGCGCTGGCGCGACCGGCGTCGAGCTGGCGGGCCAGCTCGGCGGGATCGGCGGTCGGCGCCCGGCAGATGAACCTCTCGCAGACGTGCGCGGTGGGCAGCGACCCCACGGCCGGTCGCCCCGCGAGCAGCGGGGCTCCACCCTCGGGCCCCCAGGCGAGCACCCGGTAGGGGTCGCGGCGCCGCCAGACCTCGGCGAGGAGCGCCCGGGTGGCGGGGTCATCCGGGGCGCCCACCACCGCGACCTCGCGCGACGGGGCCACCAGCTGGTCGGCCACGCAGGCCAGGCTGCCCAGGGCGAGCGGTGCCTGGGCGATGGCTCGGGTGAGCGGGCCGACGATCTCCAGGGCGCGGTCGCGCCAGCGCTGCTCGCCGGTGTACCCGGCCAGGCGGGTGAAGAGCTGCGCCGCGAGCGACGGCCCCGCCGGGACGGGTGTGTCCTGCAGGCTGCGGGGGCGGACCCAGAGCGGCTCGGCGTCGCGTGCGGTGTCGAAGTAGGCACCGCCCTCCGGGGCCCGGAAGCGCTCCACCGCCTCCTCGGCGAGGGAGACCGCCGACGCGTACCAGCGCGGCTCCCCGGTGGCCTCGTGGAGGGCGAGGAGCGCGTCCCCCAACCCGGCCACGTCCTCCAGGAAGGCGGGGGTCCCCGCGATCCCGTCGCTCCAGCTCCGGCGCAGCCGCCCGTCCGGGCTCCCCGCGCCGAGGAGAAAGGCGGCGCAGCTCCGCGCGGCGTCGACCAGGTCCGGCCGCCCCAGGGCGGAGCCGGCCTCCGCGAGGGCCCGGATCGCGAGCGCGTTCCAGGCGGTCACCACCTTGCCGTCCCGCGCCGGGGGGACGCGACGGCGCCGGGCCTCGAGGAGCCGCTCCCGGATCCCCTCGATCCGCTCCGCCATCTCGGGGCCCGCGCCGCCGCCCCCGCGCTGCCCTGCGTCATCCGGGCGGCAGAGCACGCTGCGCCCGCGCTCGAAGCTCCCCGCCTCCGTGACCCCGAACGCGGCGCAGGCGATCCGCGCGTCCTCCTCCGAGCCCAGCGCCGCGGCCACCTCGGCCGGGGTCCAGACGAAGAAGCGCCCCTCCTCCCCCTCGCTGTCCGCATCCTGGGAGGCGGCGAAGCCGCCGTCCGGGAGCCGCATCTCGCGGAGCACGTAGTCGAGGGTCGCCTCGGCCACCCGGCGCATCTCCGGGTCGCCCGTGAGCTGCCAGGCGTGCAGGTAGAGGGTGGCGAGCTGGGCGTTGTCGTACAGCATCTTCTCGAAGTGGGGGACCAGCCAGTGAGCGTCGACGCTGTAGCGGTGGAAGCCACCCCCGAGCTGGTCGAAGATCCCGCCCCTGCGCATCGCCCGAAGGCTCGTGCCGGCGACCGCGGCGGCCTCCGGGTCCCCGGCCAGGTGGCCGCGGCGCAGCAGCAGCTCGAGGGCCGCCGGGTGGGGGAACTTGGGCGCGCCACCGAAGCCTCCGTCGCGGCGGTCCGCCTGCGCGACCAGGCGCGCCGCCGCCTCCTCGACGACGCGGGCGGTCGGCTCCTCGGCGGGGGGCAGCGCCAGCGCGGAGAGGGCGCGGCCCAGCTCGGCCCCGGCGCGCTCGATGTCTGACCGCCGGTTGCGGTACGCGTCGTGCGCCGCCCGCAGCACCGCCGGGAACCCGGGCAGGCCCTGCCGGGGCGCGGGGGGGAAGTAGGTGCCACCGAAGAAGGGGGCGCCATCGGGGGTGAGGAACACCGTCATCGGCCAGCCGCCCTGGCCCGTGAAGGCCTGCACCGCCTCCATGTAGACGGCGTCGACGTCGGGCCGCTCCTCGCGGTCCACCTTGACGCAGACGAAGAGCCGGTTCATCAGCGCGGCGATCTCCGGGTCCTCGAAGGACTCGTGGGCCATCACGTGGCACCAGTGGCAGGCGCTGTACCCGACCGAGAGCAGGATCGGGCGGTCCGACTCCCGGGCCGCGCGCATCGCCTCCTCGCCCCACGGGTACCAGTCCACCGGGTTGGAGGCGTGCTGGCGCAGGTACGGGCTGGTCGAGCTCTCCAGGCGGTTGGGCATCCACCCCCAGCCTACCGCCCCGCCCCGCCGCCCCGATGATCCCCTACCATGCGACCTGAGGTTCGGGCCAACCCTCACCGAAACCACCCGGGCCCGGACCGCCAGGGGACGCATGCCGCCTGCCGGAGACGCCGGAGCGGGCCCTCGCGACGCCGGCCCGGTCCGGCCCGAGGAGGGGGCGGTGGTGACGCTCCGCCAGCTTCCTCACGAGCTGCTCGGGGACCCCGAGTTCCTGCGCCGCTTCCGCGCCGAGGCCCAGATCGTCGCGCATCTCGACCCCACGTACGTGGTGCGGACGCGGGCGCACATGGAGGACCCCTTCGGTCTCGCCCTGATCTCCGACTACGTCGAGGGGGCGGCGCTGCGGCTCATGCTCCCCGCCGTCACCGCGGGAAACGTGGAGGCTGCGCTGGTCGTGGCCCGCGACGTCCTCCTGGGGCTGGAGACGGCTCATCGCGAGGGCATCCTCCACCGCGACCTCCAACCCGCCAAGATCGTGGTGGACCGCCACGGGATCAGCCGCGTCGCCGACCTCGGCCTGGTCGCCCGGACCCCGAGCCGGCGCTGGCTTCCCGGCACCCCGGAGTACCTCGCGCCGGAGCTGTGGGCGGGCGAGCCCTCCAGCATCGCCTCCGACCTCTACGCGGCGGGCTGCGTGCTCGTGGAGTGCCTCACCGGGACCCCCCCCTATGAGGGCGGGCTGGCGCAGCTGCGCGACCTGCATGCCGCCGGCGCGCCCCCGGTCCAGGATCTGCCCCCGGAGGTCGCCCGCATGGTGTCGATCGCCATGGCGCGCAGGCCCGAGGAGCGCCATGCGCGCGCCTGGGACTTCGCGCAGGACGTGGAGGAGGTGGGGCGCGCCCTGGCGGGCACCGGTTGGGAGCGCCGGGGGCGGCGCCATCTGGCTGCGCACGTGGCCCTGGCGCTCTTTCCCCGCGGTGGCGACGACGAGCCGCCCCGCGGGCTGATCGGGCGCGCTCGCGCCCTGCGCCGGACGCGCGGCTGAGCCGCGCCCTCAGCCGTCCACCGGTGGCGCGACCAGCGAGCGGTAGAGCGCCGCGGTGCGCTCCGCCACGCGGGCCCAGGTGAATCGCTCCAGGACCCGGCGCCGCCCGGCCCGTCCCATCTCCGCGGCCCGCCCCGGGTCGGAGATGAGCTCGTTGATCCGCTCGGCGAGCGCGGTCTCGAAGGCGCGGGACGCGGAGGGGTCCGAGGCCACCCGCTCCGGGTCGCAGGCCACCAGGCGGCCGGTCTCGGTGTCCGCGATGATCTCGGGGATGCCGCCCACGGCGCTCGCCACGACGGCGGTCTCGCACGCCATCGCCTCCAGGTTGACGAGGCCAAACGGCTCGTACACCGAGGGGCACACCAGGACGGTGGCGGCGGTGAGCAGCTGCACCAGGTCGGCGTGCGGCATCATCTCGCGCACCCAGACCACGGGGACGCCGGCCGCGCGCGACCGCGCGTAGAGATCCTCGACCTCGGCCGCGATCTCCGGGGTGTCCGGCGAGCTCGCGACCAGCACGAGCTGGGCGGAGCGGTCCAGGAGGGTGGCGGCGCGAAGCAGGTGGGAGAGGCCCTTCTGCCGCGTCACGCGGCCGACGAAGAGGACGAACGGTCGCGCCGTGCCGATCCCGTGCCGCTCCAGCGCCCCGCTCGGGGGCGTGGGCCGGTACTCCTCGGCGTCGATCCCGTTGTGGATCACGTGCACCCGGGCGGCGTCGACGCCCGGGTACACGCGGAGGACGTCCCGCCGCATCGCCTCGGAGACCGCGATCACGGCGTCGGCGGACTCCAGGGCGGTGCGCTCGCAGAAGCCGGAGAGCGCATACCCGCCTCCCAGCTGCTCCGCCTTCCAGGGTCGGAGCGGCTCGAGGCTGTGGGTGGTGCACACATGCGGCACTCCCCAGAGCAGCTTGGCGAGGTGCCCGGCCAGGTTGGCGTACCAGGTGTGCGAATGGACCAGATCCACGCCCCTGAGCGCGCCGGCCATGGCGAGGTCGACCGACATCACCCCGAGCGCCGCGTCCTCCGGCCGCCCTCCGAGCAGCGCCTCCCACGGCCGGTACGCGCCGGCGACGAGCGCCGACTCGCGCGGGGCGCCGAAGCAGTGCACCTCCACGTGGATGCGCCGGGCCAGCTCGCGGGTGAGGTGGTCGACGTGGACCCCCGCACCCCCGTACACCTCCGGGGGAAACTCCCTGGTGAGGATCGCCGCCCGCATCAGGGCCGGGCGCGCTCCGCCGCCTCGACCTGCTGGCGCTTGGCGATGACGGTGACCCCGTGCCCTGACACCTCGAAGCCGCTGCGACGCGAGGCCTCGGGATCCTCGCCGATCACCGCGCCCGGAGGCACCAACACCTCCTTGTCGATGATGCTGCGTCGAACCACGGCGCCCTCTCCCACCTCGACGGAGTCCATCAGCACGCAGTCCTCCACCAGCGCCCCGGATCCGATCCGGACCCCCGGCGACAGCACCGACCGCCTCACGGTGCCGCCGGCCACGATCACCCCGGGGCTGACGATGGAGTCGACGGCGCTGCCGCGACGCGCCTCCTCGTCGAAGACGAACTTGGCGGGGGGCAGCGGTCCGTAGAAGGAGTAGATCGGCCACTGCATGTTGTAGAGGCTGAAGCGGGGCGTGACCGAGACCAGGTCCATGTGGGCATCGTAGTAGGCGTCGAGGCTGCCCACGTCGCGCCAGTAGCCCCGGTCCATGTCGGTGCTCCCGGGCACCACGTTGTCGGCGAAGTCGTACACCGCCGCCTCACCGCGCTCCACCAGGCGGGGAATGATGTCACCGCCGAGGTCGTGGCGGCTGCTCTGGAGCTCGGCGTCCTCGATGAGCGCCTCCATCAGCGCCGCGGCGGTGAAGACGTAGTTCCCCATCGAGGCGAAGCAGACCGCGGGGTCGTCGGGAAGCCCGCCCGTGTGGGCGGGCTTCTCGATGAAGCTGGTGATGCGCCCACCCGCCTGCTCGATGACTCCGTAGGAGCCGGCCTCCGCGCTGGGGACGCGCACCGCCGCCACCGTCACGCCGGCCCCGCTCTCCATGTGCCGGGCGATCATCTCGCGCGGGTCCATCCGGTACAGGTGGTCCGCGCCGAACACCACGACGTGGTCCGGCTTCTCGTCGCTCAGCAGGTTGAAGTTCTGATAGATGGCGTCCGCGGATCCCGAGAACCAGCGTGGTCCCCGCCGCATCTGGGCCGGGACCGGGGTGACGTAGTTGCCCAGCATGGTCGAGAGGCGCCAGGTCTGGCTGATGTGCCGGTCGAGGCTGTGGCTCTTGTACTGGGTGAGCACGGCGATGCGGCGCAGCTCCGCGTTCACCAGGTTGCTGAGCACGAAGTCGATGAGCCGGTAGACGCCGCCGAAGGGCACGGCCGGCTTGGCCCGGTCCTTGGTGAGCGGCCACAGCCGCTTCCCCTCCCCGCCCGCGAGCACGATGGAGAAGACGCGGGGGGGGCGGCGCAGGGACCCGGCGCGGTCAGACGGCTGCATCTTCGGTCTCCGCCATCATCCCACCTCGGCTGCCGCCGTCACCACGCGCGGCGGGGCTGTCCAGGGCGGGGACCAGGGCCAGCGTGAGAGCGGCGCCGGCGAGCGGGAAGACGGCCGCCGCCCCGAGCCCCACGGCGAGGCCCGCGCCAAGGAGTGGCCCGGCCATGGCCGAGCCGACCGGGCTCCCCGAGTAGTTGAGGTTCATGCTCACCGCGAAGGCGCGCCCATACCAGGCGGGGTCGGTGCGGCGCTGCCGGATCGCGAAGAGCCCGATGTCCATCAGCCCCCCCCCGGCGCCGAAGACGGCCATGGCCGGGATGATCACCGCCAGGTTCGGTGCCAGCGCGATCGCGACGAGCGCCGCGCTCGCCGCCAGCACCCCGCCCACGATCAGCCCGCGCTCTCGCCCGTGGCTCCCACTCCGGCCGGCCAGGCCGGCGCCCACCCCGCCTCCCAGCGCGCTGATCACCCACAGCGCCCCGACCACGGCGGCGTTCAGGTGCAGATGATCGAGCACCACCACCGGGAGGGCGACGATGAGCACCCCGACGCCGACGTTGGTGACCGACAGGCTCAGGGCCAGCCCGCGCAGGGTGGGGTTGTGGGCCACGTACTCCAACCCCTCCCAGGATTGGCGGGCGAGCGAGCCCCGGTCGGACCGTTCCCTGACCGGGATGAGGCCGCCCGTCCCCGTGAGGGTGAGGGCCGCGACCGCGAACGCGGCGGCGGTGGCGGCGAGAGCCGCCGGCCGCCCCACCAGCCCCGCGATCAGCGCGGCGAGCGGCGAGCCCACCACCAGGGCGGCGAGGTAGCCCATGCTGTCCACCGCGTTGGCCCGATCCCAGAGGCGCCGGGGGACGAGGAGCGGGAAGAGGCTGCGGGTCCCCGCCGCGCTGAGCGGGTTGGTGAGGGAGCCGAGGATCGCGATGGCGACGAGCAGGGGAGGGGTGAGCACGCCCGCCGCGTTCAGGACCACCACCAGGGCGACGGCGATCGCCGCGACCCAGTAGTCGAGCCGGATCAGCCACACCCGGCCCAACCGGTCGAGGAGCGCCCCCGCCACCGGGCTCACCACCACTCCGGGGAACGTGTAGGCGAAGACCGTCACGCCCGCGAGGGTCGCCGAGTGGAATCGCTCAAGGACGAAGAGCACCATCGCCACGGTGAGCATCTGGCCCGCGGTGCGCCCCAGCAGGGTGGCTCCCACCAGGCGCGGCAGACCACGCACCCGCAGCAGGCTGCGGTAGCTGACCGGAAGCTGAGCCCCGTCCGTCACCGAGAGGCGAGCTTACGTGTCCCCGCCGCGGCGGTGGCCCCGCGCTGGGAACGGCATCGTCGGCCGGCCCCACGTCGGCAGAGTTAAGGAGGATGGGGGCCCGGTGCGAAGGGGCGCCGCCAAGGTCGAGGCGCTGACGCGACTTCCGGCCAAGGTGGCCGCATAGGCGGTCGCCGGAGCGGCGATGACGGCGAGCAGGCGGGCGAGGATGACGACGAGCGTGGCGATGCCGCCGCGGCGGTGACGGCGCC
The DNA here is from genome assembly GCA_021847925.1 of bacterium. Classification (GTDB taxonomy): domain Bacteria; phylum Chloroflexota; class Dormibacteria; order Aeolococcales; family Aeolococcaceae; genus JAJZNI01. Next base: position 28,896 of record JAJZNI010000049.1, on the reverse strand, counting down.
GGCCCAGGGTCCTCATGGGCCGTCAGTGTGCGGGCCTGGCGGGGCCGGCTCCTGACGGCGGCGGGGGCCAGGTCCCGGAGGTTAGGGCCGGTCCTTCCCGCGCCTCCTGGGCCGTCCTGTGGGCACGCGGCTGGTGACGCCGGTGGGTTCGGTCGGCTCTCGCCAGGCTCAGGCCGCCAGGGCGACGGCGGCGGTGACCTCGACGACCCCGATGGCGTCCTCGGTCAGCTCCAGCGCGGGATCGCCCAGCCGCACCGTCGGCGCCGGGACGGGATCGCCGTCGCGGCGCATGGCCGCGAGGTGGAGGGCCATGGCCTCGCGGATCAGGCGCACCGTCTCCTCGATGGTGGCCCCGGTCGCCACGCAGCCGGGCAGGTCCGGCACATAGGCCGAGTAGTTGGTCGCCGCATCTCCCTCGAGGACGATCACGTAGCGGTCGGTCATGGCTGCTGCCTCACCAGCCCGGCCTGGCGCCGGATGCTTGCCAGCGTACCGCGCTTCAGCTCGTCGCCCGGGCGTCCGGCCACAGTCACCTTGCCCGGCCGGCTGGGGTGCTCGAACTGGCGGTGGCTGCCCCGCTGGCTGGTCTGCCGCCAGCCGGCGGCCTCCAGCTCGGCGATCACCTCGCGGACGGTCGGCGGCATGGCCGGAGAGACTACCCGTCTCCGGGAGGCTCCTGCGGGCACACGTCTGGTGCTGATGGTGTGTTCGGCAACCCCGGGGCGTTGGAAGAGAGGGTCCGGTAGGGGATGACGCAGTCGCCGAGAGGGCAGGCGACCGGTAGGCGCGCAGGCTGAGGGAGGGGTCAGCGCAGCCGGCGGACGGCGTCGCGGGCCCGGCGCTGCTCGGCCTGGGCCCGGCGGCTGAGCAGGCTCACCAGGCGGTCGCATCCGCCGCGGAGGGCGGCGATATCGGGGAGGGCAGGGTCCTCGGTGGCCATCGCCTGGGCGGCGAGGCCTTGCCCGGTCAAGACCCGCCTGGCGGCTTTCCCTTGACGGCCTACGGCCGTGGGATGTCTTGACCGGCCCGTAGCGCTTGACCAGGCCGCGGACCGTGATGACATCGGCGAGCGTTGGGTCCAGCGTGCTCGTCTCCTCGGCGCGAAGGGTGTTTGATCCCGCAAGCGGTGCCGGCCCCGAGGACGGGTGGGGCTGGCCCGCGCGTGGCGTCGAAGCCCACCGTACGACGCGCTGACGACCCGCTCGCGCTACGCGCCGGGGGCGGGGGGGACGCCGCGCCGCCGCGACCAGACGGTGAGCGCGGCCCCGGCGGCGGCGGCGACCAGCGCGCACACGAGGGCGGTGAGCAGCCACTTGCCGGTGAGGCTTCCCCCGGCGTACGCGGGGATGGTCGGGAGCGCCTGAAGGCGGTGGACGTAGAGCCCCCCGCTGGTGCCGGCCCAGATCGAGCCCTCCCCGCGGGGGTCCGCCGCCAGGCTCAGGACATCGGTGGGCAGCCCCGGGCTGGCCCGCGTCCAATCGCTGCCCCCGTCATCCGTGAGCAGGGTGCCGTAGCCCGCGGTTCCCAGGTACACCACCGCGCTCTGGGTGCTCTGGCTGAAGGCGGCCAGCGAGGTGATGGCCGGTGTCCCGGTGATCAGCGTGCGGGGAAGGAGCACCAGGGAGACCGACCAGGTGCCGCTGGTCGCCCGGCTCCACACCACCCCGGCGGTGCTGACCGCGAGCACGACACCGGGGGCCGCCCGGGGGGCCGCGATGAGGTGCGCGCCCGCTCCGAGGCCGGGGCTGCCGGCATCGACGCGTGCGGGCCCGCCGCCCACGGAGACGAGGATGCGGCCCTGGGCGTCGATGGACCAGGTCGTCGACCCCACCGTGACGCGCGGGGGGGGGGCCGGCGGGGTCGCCGCGGGGGTGAAGCCGCCTCGGGTCCGCGCCATCGCGGTGCCGCCGACCTCGGCGACCACGCGACCGCCCGCGTAGGTCACCCGGGTCACCGCCCTGCCCGGGAACGCGGCCAGCTGCCACCAGGGAGAGGCGGCGCGGGCGCTGGCCGCAGGTGCGAGAAGGCCGAGAAGGCTCAGCGCGCCGGCGAGGAGAAGCCCGCGCAGGCGGCGGCGCCCGAACCCTCGGCGGGATGTCACGGCTCCAACGCTAGTCAACGCGGAAGGAGCGGCGCAATCCCACGTTCGGACGCGGCCCGCGGAGATGGGCGGCGCCGGGTCGGCCCGCGGCCTCGTCACCCGGTCACCGGGTCGCCCTCACCACGGGGCGGAGGTTGGACGAGATCCCGCGGCTCGTCGACGCCGTGTCCCCCACCGGCTCCACGCCACCCCCGCCGCCCTAGACTGTCGCGACGATGGACGGCGTCGGGGTGGCGATCATCGGCTACGGGCTCGCGGGGTCCGTCTTCCATGCCCCGCTCGTGGCCGCCACCGTCGGCTTGGAGGTGAGGGCCGTCGTCACCGCCGACCCCGAGCGCCGCCGCCAGGCGGCCGCCGCTCACCCGGGCGCGCGGCTGCTCGGGACGGCCGACGAGCTGTGGGACGACCTCTCCGGGATCGGGCTGGTGGTGGTGGCGACGCCCAACCGCCTCCATGCACCGCAGACGATCGCCGCGCTCGAGCGCGGTCTGGCGGTCGTCGTCGACAAGCCGATGGCGCTCAGCACCACCGAGGCGAGCGCCATGCTCGCGGCCGCCCGGCGGGCGGAACGCGTTCTCGCCGTCTTCCACAATCGCCGCTACGACAGCGACTTCCTGCTCCTCCGTGAGCTCGTCCGGTCGGGCCGGCTCGGTGGCCTGCTCCGCCTGGAGGGACGCTTCGAGCGCTTTCGCCCCGACGTCAGCGCGGGCTCGTGGCGCGAGCAGACCGGCGCCGACCTCGGGGGCGGGCTCCTCCTCGACCTCGGGAGCCATCTCATCGATCAGGCCCTCGTGCTCCTGGGGCCACCGCAGAGCGTGTACGCGGAGATCGCGCGGGTGCGGCAGGGGGCTGCCGCGGACGACGACTGCTTCCTCGCCCTGCGCTTTCCCGGCGGTGCGACCGCCCACCTCTGGATGAGCGACCTCGCACCCTCGGTGGGGCCGCGCTGGCGCGCGTGGGGCCGGCGCGCGGCCCTCGAGGTCCGCGGCCTCGACCCTCAGGAGACGCACGTCCGGGCCGGCGGGCGGCCCGGGGACCCGGGGTTCGGCGAGCCCGACGGCAGCCAGAGCGCCGTCCTCACGGCGGACGGCGCCGCACTCGACCTGCGCCTTCCCGCCGGTCGCTGGGGCGACTTCTACCCGGCGGTGCTGGCCGCCATGGCCGGCGAGGCGCCCGTGCCGGTGGGCGGCGAGGCCGGGCGCGCCGTGCTCGCCGTCATCGAGGCGGCCCGCCGCAGTGCTGGCACCGGGGCCGCCGTCCCCCCCGCGGCGGCTCAGTAGCCGTAGAGGCCGGGGAGGACCCCCAGGGTGGCGGCGACGTCGGCGATCCCGTGGATGATGATCGCCGGCCACAGCGAGCGGGTGCGCTGGGTGGCGAGGCCGAGCAGGAAGCCGAGCACCATCGTGATGGGTACGAACGGGGCGATCGGTCCCTGATAGACGATGGCGAGGTGGGCGAGGCCGAAGACCACGGCCTGCGCCGCGTTGGCACGCCGGGGCGTGGTGAGCTTCTCCAGGCTCCCCAGCAGCAGGCCCCGGAACTGGAGCTCCTGGGCCAGTCCCTGGAGGAGGTTGGCGGGCACGAGCCACGGCGCGTCCCGCTCCACCGCGATGACCGGCAGGCCCTCCCGGCCGAGAAGCGAGGCGGGGATCAGCATCACCGCGAGGAGGAAGAGGACGGTGCCCCCCAGGGCCACCCAGAGCGCGCCGCGACCGAGGTGGCGCAGGCGCAGGGCGGGCCGGTCCCGCCGCAGGGCCAGCCAGCTCAGCCCCAGGATGAGGGCGGTCGCCCCGCACCAGGCCGCGGAGGCGTAGAGGTTGGCCTGGTCCCCCGTCTCCGGCACGCCGAGGTGGCTGAGCAGATCCGGCGCCCCCAGGAAGGCCGACCAGGCCACCGTGATGATGACGAGGCTGACGAAAACCCGTCGCCACGGGGCGAGCTGCGGCACGGCGACGGTGACGCCGAGCAGCGCCAGCGCCACGGCGCTCATGCGCAGCCCGTAGGGGTCCAGGCCGTTGGGGTCGCTGTACAGGTTGGGGATGAGGACGGCGGCCCCGAGGGCGGCCAGCGCGATGGCGAGCGGGAGCAGCGGGGCCAGGCCGGCGCCGGCCCGGGACGGGGCGGCGGCGCCTCCGGCCGCCTCAGGCGGCGACGCGGACATCGCGCCAGACCTCGATCACCCGGGCGACGTCCAGGCCCGGCCGGGCGGCAGCCTCCTCCAGCGAGGTGCTGGCCGCCGGGACGACCTCCACCCTGATCAGGCGATGGCAGGCCACCAGCATGTCCATGTCGGGGTCGGCGATGGGTGCGACCGGCATCACCCCGCGCATCACCACCCACTCCCGGGTCACGCGGTACCCGAGCCCGATCAGCTTGCGCCCCCCGGCCGCGATGTCGCTGAAGCCCGGGCACCAGGCACCCTCCACGCGCCCGGTGACGGCGTGCACGCCGAAGCGCGCGAGGGCGGCGGAGAACCAGGAGACGAGCGCCGCGTTCATCCAGTCCAGCGGCATCGCTCCCGGGGGCGGGACGCCGACGGCGCACAGACCGAGCCAGCCCGGGCCGCCGATGATGAAGGTGCCGCCCGCCGGGCTGGTGACCAGCCCGGGCAGGCCGGGAAGGGCGCGGACGGCGGCGAGAAGGTCGGGATCGCGCGCGAGCCCGGCTCCGACCGCCACGCGGCGCAGGGTGGTGCGCAGCTGGATGGCCACCGTCCCGGGCGCCCCCGCGAGGTGGAGCGGCAGGTCGGGGGGGTCGGCCAGGGCGCGCTCCGCCGTGACCTCCGCCACCGCGACCGCCGCCGGGTGCCGTCGCCGCGCGCTCTCCGGCCCGCCGCCCGCGGCGGTCTCTCCTGCTCCCCCCGCTCGCCGCGGCGGGTCGGCCCCCGGGGGGACGGAACCGGGATGGGAGCTCCCCACGGGGTCGCCGCTCACGTCGGTCACCTCCGCGACGGTAGCGCAGCGCGGGGGCGGCACCCCCGCTCCCCGTGCCAGGATTGGTGAGCCGTGGCACAGGTTCCGACGCCGGTGGCCGACCGTCACGTCCACAGCGAGTGGTCCTGGGACGCGGCGCAGGGCGACATGATGGCCACCTGCGCCCGAGCCGTCGAGCTGGGCTTGCCCGCGCTGGCCTTCACCGAGCACGCGGACTTCACGCTCTGGGTGAGCCGCCCGCCGGTTGCGGAGGCGGCGAGCGCCGGCCCCTCCGCCGCGCGGGGAGGGTTCCCGGGACCCGGTGGCTCCACCAAGGATCCCGGCCCGCCCGGGAGGCCCGCGCCGGGGGCGGGCCGGACCTGGTCGACCGGCCGGGTCCCCGGCCGCCGCTGGCCGGCACGGGTTCCCGCGGCCTCGCGCACCGGGGACCTGGACATCGCCGGCTACTGGGCGGCGCTCGAGCGCTGCCGTGGGGCGTACCCGTCGCTTCGCATCGAGTCCGGGATCGAGCTGGGCGAGCCCCACCTCTTCCCCGACCGCGCCGCGGAGCTGCTCGCCCAGCGGCCCCTGGACCGGGTCCTCGGGTCGCTCCACTGCATCGAGGTGGACGGCGAGCTGGTGGACCTGAGCATGCCCGAGGTGCTCGAGGCCGGGGTCGCCGCCAGCCGTTTCCGCGGCTACCTGCTCGCCACCCTGGCCCTGGTGGAGAGCGGCGCGCCCTTCGCCATCCTCACCCACCTCGACTATCCCAAGCGGTACTGGCCCCACTCCGAGGTTCGCTTCGACGAGCGGGACTTCGAGGAGGAGTACCGGGCGGTGCTGGCCGCCCTGGCGCGGAGCGGCCGCGCGCTGGAGCTGAACAGCAGCCGGGCCATGGCGGCGCCGCGCGCGCCCTCGCCCGGCCTGCTGCCGCTGCGCTGGTGGCACGAGGAGGGCGGCGGTGCGGTGAGCTTCGGCAGCGACGCCCACCGTCCCCAGGACGTCGGTGCCGGGTTGGTCGACGCCGCTCAGCTCGCCGAGGCGGCCGGCTTCCGCCCCGGCCGCGATCCCCTCGCTCTCTGGTGCCGCGCCTGATCGCCGCTCGCGGTGGGCGCCCCGGGGCGGTGGCCCACCGCGACCGAGTACCCTGGCGGCTGCTTTCCTTCCGGGGCTCCAGGAGACCGCGGCCATCAGCGTCACCATCCTCATCGGCGGCCAGTGGGGCGACGAGGGCAAGGGCAAGGTCATCGACCTGCTCGCCGGCTCCGTCGATCTCGTGGTGCGCTCCCAGGGCGGCGACAACGCGGGCCACACCGTGGTCGTCGACGGCCGCACCTTCAAGTTCCGGCTGATCCCGAGCGGCATCCTCTCGCCCTCCACGGTCTGCGTCATCGGCCACGGGATGGTCGTCAACCCGCGATCCTTCCTCGCCGAGATGGACGAGCTGCACGCTCAGGGGATCGACACCCGCAACCTCGTGATCAGCGATCGCGCCCACATGGTGATGCCCTACCACCCCGTGCTCGACGAGCTGGGCGAGGCGCAGCGCGGCGACGACCGCCTCGGCACGACCCACCGCGGCATCGGGCCCGCCTACGAGGACAAGGTCCGGCGGATCGGCTTCCGGGTCGGTGACCTCACCAAGCCGGTCTTCCTGGAGAAGAAGCTGCGATTCGTCCTCCGGCTCAAGAACGAGGCGCTGACCCGCCTCTACGGTCACGCGCCCTTCGACGAGCGGTCCATACTCGACGAGTACCTCGGCTACGCGGAGCGGCTCGAGCCCCACATCCGCGACATCTACCCGGTGATCCAGGGAGCGCTGCGGGGAGGCCGCCGGATCCTCTGCGAGGGCGCCCAGGGCGCCATGCTCGACCTGGACCTGGGCACCTACCCCTATGTCACATCCTCGGCTCCGACGGCGGGCGGCGCGCTCACCGGGAGCGGCATCCCCCCGTCGCGGGTGAGCCGCACGGTGGGCGTCTTCAAGGCGTACACGACGAGGGTCGGGTACGGGCCGTTCCCCACCGAGCTGGAGGACCGGCTCGGGGAGTGGATCCGCGAGGCGGGCAGCGAGTTCGGCACGGTGACCGGCCGGGCCCGCCGGGTGGGCTGGTTCGACGCGGCAGTCGCCCGCTACTCGGTGAGCACCAACGGGATCGACTCCATGGTGATCACCAAGGTCGACGTCCTCGACGAGCTGGAGACGATCCGCATCGCCACCGGCTACCGCAGCAAGGGCGAGCTCTGGGACCACCCGATGTCCAACATCTCCCACCTCAAGCACGCCGAGGCCGTGTACGAGGAGATGCCCGGGTGGCGCGCCCCGACCCGCGATTGCCGCCGTTTCGAGGACCTGCCCACCGCCTGCCAGGCGTACATCGAGAGGCTGGGCGAGCTGTCGGGCGCCCCGGTGGACGTGGTCTCGGTCGGTCCGGATCGGGAGCACACGCTGGTCCGCCGCCCGCTCATCTGAGACGGCCCGGTCGATGCGGGTGGCCCACACGCGCCGGAGCACGCCCCCCGACTCGGGGGAGCCGGCCCCGCGGGCCGGCCATCCCGCCACCCTCGCGTGCCCCGGGTTGCGCTGCTATCCTGGGGCGGGCCCGGCCGCCCTCGGGTGATCGGGCGGGGCGTCCGCCGCCGCAGCCCCACCCCCCGCCTCACGGACGCAACTCGGATCGGCATCGCCATCATCTCCACAGAACCCCCGCCGCGCCCCCGCCGCCTCCGGCGGTGGGTGGCGTTTGCAGCCCTCGCCGCCACGGCCCTGCTCGTCACGGGCCTGAGCGCGCCCGCAGCCGCCGCCTCCTCCGGGTGGACCACGGCCGGCCCGCTCGCCCATCTGGGCGGCGGCCGGATCTGGCAGGTGGTGTTCGCCCCCCAGCAGCCGGCCCTCGCCGCGGCGGCCACGGACAACGGCGTCTACCTCAGCTCCGACGGCGGCCAGACCTGGTCCCTCTCCGGCCTGCGCGGGGTCGGGGTCTGGACCGTGGCGTTCGACCCGAGCACCTCGCCACAGACGATCTACGCGGGCCTCAAGGGGAGCGGCGGCATCCTCGTCTCCCGTGACGGCGGTCAGAGCTGGAGCGACGCCTCCTCGGGGCTGCCCAACCGCGACGTCCGCTGCCTGGTGGTCGTCGCGGGTGGCATCGTCGCCGGGACCGACGACGGGGTGGCCGTCTCCACCGACGGACGCACCTGGGTGCCGGACGGGCTGCGCGGCGACGGCGTCGACGCGGTCGCGGTCGTGCCCACGACGCCGGCCCCCACCCTCTACGCGGGCATCGACTATCCCGCGCCCTCGGATGGATCGCTCTTCCGCCTCGGCCCCACCCCGGGCGGCACCTGGACGCCGGTGACCCACGGCCTGCCGGCGACGGCGCTGGTGAGCTCCATCTCCGTCGGTCCGACCTCCGCGTCGGTGACCCACAACCCCCTCCTGGTCACCACCACCAGCGGGACGTACTGGTCCGCGGATGGAGGCAACACCTGGACGGCGAGCGGCGGGATCTCCAACGCCACGCTCACGGACGCCACCTTCAGCCCGCTGGATCCCAACCTGGTGTACGCGGGGGCCGACGCGGGTGGCAGCAGCGGCGGCGGCGTGTGGCGCTCCACCGACGGCGGCCAGACGTTCAGCGGCTTCACCCAGGGGCTGCCCACGACCCACCCCAAGGGGGAGGCTCCGCTCCAGGAGGTGGAGAGCCTGGCCGTCGCCGACGGCACGCCGTACCCCACCGTGATCGCGGCGTGGGACCCCTACGATGAGGGGGCCGCCATCTACCGCCAGGTGGACGCCACGGCTCCGCGGCCCCCCGCTTCCCCCGCCGCCTCCGGCGCGACCGCCAGCATCGCCGCACCCTCGGCGAGCGCCGCCGCCGGCGGGGCCGCCGCCGGGAGCACGCCGGCGCCGAAGCCCCGTCTCGCGCCGTCGACCGCGCTGGCGTCGGGAGTGGTCGGGACCATCTTCCACTTCCCGGCCCCGCTCATCTTCGAGATCCTCTTCGTCCTCCTCATCGTCTTCATCTGGGTGCGCTGGCGCCGCCACTACGAGGTGGAGGGCCCGCCGTAGCGCGAAGGGGCGGCCGCCGCCGTGCCGGGCTCCCCCGAACCATCGCGCCCGGACCCCGATGACCCGGGGCCGCCGCAGCGGCCGCGGGTGGTGAGAGCCTCTCCGACCCCCCTATGCTGGGGCCATGCGTCCGATGCCCGCCGCGCCCGCTCCCACGGGGCTCGACGCACCGTCCCATCCGGCCCCGCGGTCCGGCCCTGCGCGCGTCCGCACCGGCAACGGCCTGAGCGCCGCCGAGACCCACAGTCACACGATCGCGAGCGACGGGATGGTGACGGCGGTGGACCTGGTGCGGGCCGCCGCGTCCATCGGCCTCACGGTGATCTGCATCACCGACCACGACACCATCGGGCCGCTGGAGGCGGCGATCGACGCCGGGGCCTCCCTGGGGATCGACGTGGTGGCGGGCGAGGAGGTGACCTGCGCCTTCCCGCCCGGGGTCCACGTGGTGGGACTCTTCCTCGAGCGCCCGGTGCGCATGCACATGACCATCGAGGACACCGTCGACGCGATCCACGATGGAGGCGGCCTCGCGGTCATCGCCCACCCCTTCATGCCCACCTGGTTCGCCTCCATCACCGAGCGGCGGCTGAGGCGGTTGCTGGAGACGCGCCGCATCGACGGCATCGAGGTGCGCCACACCGCCCCGGTGCTCCCCGGCACCTGGAAGCGCCTCGACGACTTCTGCGCCGCCCACCGGGAGGGCGTGGGCGCGATGGTGGCCGCCGGGGACAGCCATTTCGGGATCCATGACCTCGGGCGCCTGGTCACCGTGTACCCCGGGCGGGGTGCCGCCGACCTGCGCCGCGCCATCGAGGCGCGCCGGACCTCGCCGCTCCGGGGCGTGGTCCCCGTCCCCCCCCCGCTCTCGATGCGTCTCGGTCAGCAGCGGCGCTCCCTCCTGGAGCTGAACCTGAAGCGCTGGCAGGGCAAGGTGGGCGGCCGGCGGCCGGCCCGCCCCTAGAGCCTTCGGGGGCCCGCCCCCGGCGGGGCTCCAGGACCGCTCGTCCCCCGGCGCCGCGCCGTCACCCCCCGCCGGGCAGCGGGTCCGCGGACTGGCCGGGCTCACCGTCAGGGTCGGAAGCCGTGCCCGCGGGCTTCTGCGACGGGTCCTTCGCGTGCTCGTGGAGCGCGTGACCGGCGGCGTGGCGGGCGGCGCGCCGGCGATCGCGGTCCCTGATCAGGCGGCCCACCTCGTCCTCCAGCGGCGTCCTGTGGGCCGGCCGTGCCGGCCGGATCACGGCGCTGCGCCCGCCGCGCCGCGTTCCCGACCACAGCGCGGGGGGCGCGTCGAGGAAGTGGGCCAGGCCGTACGCGGCCGCCTCGTAGTTGACCCGCCACCCCCGGAAGTGAGCCCACGCGTGCTCGGGCTCGCGCTCGATCCTCCAGCCGACACCGCGCAGTCGGGTGACCGCGTCGTCGAACTCGGCGCGGGTGAGACGGATGGGGTCGGTGGGAGCGGGATCGGGGTCGAAGCGAACTCCCACCGCGCCGGCCAGCTCGCGCAGGGCAACGTATCCCATCCGCAGCAGCGGGCGGGCCGAGGCGGGGGCGGAGACGGGGGAGAGGCTCAGGTGCAGGGCGGCGGCGTCCATCACCGCGAGCAGGGCGATGAGCCAGGAGCGGTAGGGGTTGGGGGATCGGAAGGAGAGGAGCTGAGGGTAGGTGGTGTGGGACTCGGAGACGTCGGCGGCCCACTCCGTCCAGCGTTCGTAGAGCCAACCCAGGCGCTCGGTGTTGTCGATGAGCTCGTGGCGCATCAGGATCTCGGGGCCCCAGGCGGGCACGCCGCCCAGGAACTCCAGCATCGTGACCAGGGTCTCGCGGCGGTTGAACGCCGCGTACAGCGTCGGCAGGTACGCGATCTCCAGGGCCACGATCACCAGCCCGCTGACGGCGCACAGGAAGGTGAGGGCCGTGGGCACCGCCCCGACCGGGACCGCGAACCCCAGGGTGAACATGGACGAGCCGGTGATGACCAGCGCGCGCACGAAGTCGCCGGTGAAGGGCCAGAAGAGGAATGCGAAGCTGAGGAAGACGAGGGCCACCCAGGCGAGGAGGAGCGCGGCCAGGAGCGCGGGCCCGTTGAGCGCGGCGATGCGGTCGCGGGCCCGGTAGTCCGCCACCCGGTCGGTGACCAGCAGGAAGGCCCGCCGCACCGACCGGCTGATCAGCACGGTGAGCCTCGGGGCCGTGGCTCGAGGGACGATCAGCGTGCCCAGCACGCTCGCCACCGTGAGGGTCAGCACCGCTATCCCCAGCGCGAAGCCCGCCCACTGCGGCGCGCCCGCCGAACCCAGCATGGCGGCACCCGTCCTCCACAGCCCGTCCGCCAGCCGGTGGACGGCGGTCTTTACACCCCTGCCGCCTCATGCTAGCTTCCCCGCGAAGGCAGGAGGCCTCGTGTGCTCGACCGGGTCCGGATCCCCCGCCTGCTCATCGCCGGGGCGGAGGGCGGCTCGGGGAAGACCAGCGTCACCCTCGGGCTCGTCGTGGCGCTGCGCGCGCGCGGGCGCAGTGTCCAGACCTTCAAGGTGGGGCCCGACTTCGTGGACTGTGCCCACCTCGCCCACGCCGCCGGCCGTCCGTGTCGCAACCTCGACTCCTGGATCCTGGGGACCGAGGCGCTGGGGCGCTCCCTCGTCCGCGGCTCGATGGCAGCCGACTGCGCGCTCATCGAGGGGGGTGCGGGGCTCTTCGACAGTCGCGGTGGCCCGGACCCGTGGCCCGGCAGCGGCGCCGGACGGGACTTCCCGGGGAGCACCGCCGACGTCGCCCACATCGTCGGGGCACCCGTGCTGCTGGTGCTCGACGTCTCCGCCACCGGTGAGACGGCCGCGGCCATCGCCCTCGGGCTGCGCCAGCTCGACGCCGACCTCGACATCGCCGGGGTGATCCTGGATCGGGTTCCCAGCCCGGAGCGGCGCACCCTGGTCGAGGACGCCGTCTGGCAGCGGTCCAGGCTCCCCGTGCTCGGCGCCGTGCCCTGGATCCCGGAGGCGGAGATCCCCGAGCTGCGCAGCGGTCTGCTCCCGGTGGCGCAGAACCCCCACGTCGACGCCGCGATCGCCGCCCTCGGTGGGGCGGTGACCCGCGAGTGCGACCTGGACCTCATCGAGAGGGTGATGCTGCGGGCCGAGCCGGTCCCGGCCCCGGTGCATGCGAGGCGCGAGCCGGGACCGCCGGTGCGCGTCGGGGTGGCGTTCGACGACGCGTTCTCCTGCTATTACGCGGAGAACCTGGAGATCCTCGAGGACGCGGGTGGCGAGATCGTCACCTTCTCCCCCCTGGAGGATCGGGAGCTGCCCGAGGACCTCGGCGCCATCTACCTCGGGGGCGGTCTCGGCGAGGCCCATCTGCCCCGGCTCGCCGCCAACCACGGGTTCCTCGCCGCGCTGCGGCGCGCCCACGCGCACGGGATGCCGATCTACGCCGAGGCGGGCGGGCTCGTCTGCTGCGCGCGCAGCGCCCGCCTGAGCGACGGCTCGGTGCTCCGGCTCGCCGGGCTGCTGCCCCTCGACATCGGCGTGGGCGCCGCGCGCTGCGAGCGGGGCTACCGGGAGCTCCGCATCGAGACCGACTGCCTCCTCGGACCACGGGGGGCGAAGCTGCGCGGCCACGAGGTCCGCTCGGCCCAGCTCCTCTCCGCGGCCCCCGGCGTGGCCCCGGCCTACGCCATGCACGGCTGTGACGGCGAGCCCCTCGGCTGCGAGGGCTGGGCCGCGGGCAACCTCCTGGGCTCCTTCGTCCACCTCCACTTCGGCCAGGCGCCGGAGGTCGTCGACCGCCTCCTGGAGCGGGCCCGGCGCTGCCGGGAGGAGCGCCGCGCGCTCTCGACCTGGGAGGAGGCCTGAGGAATGGCCGGCGCGGCCGAAGCCGCGCCGGCCCCCTCCCCCTCAGGGCGTCAGCGGGGGCGTGCCCCGCTGAGTGGTGTGGACCGTATGAAGTGCCAGGGTGACTAGACGCGATCGATCATATCAGGTTCGTTACGACGCTGCAAGCGCTTCATACGATGTCGCCGGACCGGCGGGGGCGGCGAGCCCCGGCGAGGTGAGCGAGGGGGCCCCCGCCACCCGCCGCCTGGGGATCGCGCCCTCGGGTGTACGCTCAGCTCGATGTCCGAGGCCCACACCGTCGGCGAGCTGCGCCGCGCCGAGTACCGGGTGCGCCCGGTGAAGGCGGAGCTGCGCCACAACCTGATCCGCAAGCTCCAGGCGGGCGAGACCCTCTTCCCCGGGATCCTGGGCTACTCGGACACCGTCATCCCCCAGCTGGAGAACGCGATCCTGGCGGGCCAGGACATCGTCCTGCTCGGGGAGAGGGGGCAGGCGAAGTCGCGATTGGTCCGATCCCTCATCACCCTCCTCGACGAGCGCGTGCCGGTGATCGCCGGTTGCGAGATCAACGACGACCCGTACCACCCCATCTGCCGGCGCTGCCGGGACCTGGTCGCCGAACGCGGCGACGACACCCCGGTCGCCTGGCTCTCGCCCGAGGAGCGCTACGGGGAGAAGCTCGCGACCCCCGACACGTCCATCGCCGACCTCATCGGCGAGGTCGACCCCATCAAGGTCGCCGAGGGCCGCTACCTCGCCGACGAGCTGGTCATCCACTACGGGCTCATCCCCCGGACCAACCGGGGCATCTTCGCCATCAACGAGCTCCCCGACCTCGCCGAGCGGATCCAGGTCGGTCTGCTCAACATCATCGAGGAGCGCGACGTCCAGATCCGCGGCTTTCGGATCCGCCTTCCGCTGGACGTCGTCGTGGTCGCGACCGCCAACCCCGAGGACTACACGAACCGGGGCCGGATCATCACCCCGCTCAAGGACCGCTTCGGGGCCCAGGTGCGCACCCACTACCCGCGCGGCGCCGACGACGAGATCGCGATCGCCGACCAGGAGCGCGTCACCTTCGAGGAGATGCCGGTGCCGGTGCGCCTCCCCGGCCACATGAAGGAGATCGCGGCCGAGATCACCCACCTGGCGCGCCGCCACCCGCAGGTGAACCAGCGGAGCGGGGTGTCGGTGCGGGTCACCACCGCGAACTGTGAGACGCTCGCCGCCAACGCGGTGCGCCGGGCGCTGCTGAGCGGCGAGCGCGAGGCGGTGGCGCGCATCAGCGACCTCCCCTACGTGGCGGCATCCACCGCCGGCAAGGTGGAGCTCGACACCTGGGAGGAGGCCGACGACGAGCAGGTGCTGGACAAGCTGGTGCGCACCGCCTGCAGCAACGTCTTCCGGCGGCATTTCTCGCCGGGCGAGCTCGCCGACCTGGTGCAGCGCTTCGACCAGGGCGGTTTCTCCGTCGAGGTCGGCCCGCTGATGGCGGCGGAGAGCTACCGCCCCGCCATCGACGGGCTGCCCGGGCTCGACCATGCGCGCGAGAAGCTCGGGGAGCCGCCCGGCCCGGAGTCCATGGCCGCGGTGCTGGAGTTCGTGCTCGAGGGCCTCCACCTCAGCAAGCGGCTCAACAAGACCGCGCTCGAGAGCACGTCCGTGTACGGCGGATAGGCCTCAGGTGGCCGGCTCCCCCCCGCGTCGCCACCTTTTCTCCGCCTGGGACGGGACCCAGGACCCGCTCGGCCCGGGGATGGACGAGGTGTTCGACCGCCTGAGCGAGGACGTCTTCCATGGCTGGGACTTCGAGGCGGCGCTGCGCCGCATGCTCAGCCGGGGGTGGCGCGACGAGGCGGGCCGGCGCATGCCGGGGCTCGACGAGATGATGGAGCAGCTGCGCCGCCGCCGCCAGGCGGAGCTCAGGCGGTTCCGTCTCGACTCCATCTTCCAGGACATCCGCGAGAAGCTCGACCGCGTCATCGCACAGGAGCGCCGCGGGATCGACGAGCGCGTGCAGCACGCGCCTGCCGAGGGGCGCCGGCTCATGGAGCGCGTTGCCGGGGAGCGGCGCGCCCAGCTCGACGCGCTGGCGCCCGACCCCGGGAGCGCCATCCGGGCGCTGCGCGACTACGAGTTCCTGGACGCCCAGGCCGAGGCGGCCTTCGAACGCCTCCTCGACGAGATCCGCCGCAACGTGGTGGACGCGCACTTCGCGCAGATGGCCGAGGCGATGCGCTCGATGGGTGGCGAGGAGACGGCCCAGCTCCGCGAGATGGCGCGCGACCTCAACGCCCTGCTCCGGCAGCGCCTGGAGGGCGTCCCCGAGGCCCAGCAGCAGCGCGGCTACGAGCGCTTCCTGCAGCGCTGGGGCCGGATGTTCCCGGACGCGCCCGAGGCCTTCGAGGACTTCGTGGAGCAGCTCCTCCGCCGGATGGCACGGATGGGGTCCCTGCTCCAATCCCTCTCCCCGGCGGCGCGCCGCGAGCTCGAGTCGGTGATCGAGTCGGTCTTCGGCGACCCCGAGCTGCAGGCGACGCTCGCCGAGCTGGCGGGGAGCCTCGAGCTGCTGGCGCCGCGCTCGCGGTTGGGCGACCGCTACAGCTTCTCGGGGGATCGCGAGGTCTCCCTGGAGGAGGCGATGCGGCTGATGGACCGCCTCCAGGGGATGGAGGAGCTGGAGCAGGAGCTGCGTGGGGTGGCACGGGGCGAGCCGCTGGGACGGGAGGCCGAGGCACGGCTCCGGGAGATGCTGGGCGGCGACGCGGCGCAGAGCCTGGAGCAGATGCGCCGGCTGGTCGAGGAGCTGGAGGGTCGCGGCCTCCTGGAGCGCGGGGATGAGGGCCTGCGGCTCACCGCGCGCGGGATGCGGCGGATCGGGGAGAAGGCGCTGGGCGACCTCTTCGCCCGTCTCGGGCGAGATCGCTTCGGCGAGCACGACCTCCTCCGCCTCGGGGTGGGCGGAGAGCGCGGCGACGACAGCAAACCGTACGAGTTCGGTGACCCGTTCGACCTCGAGGTCCAGCGGACGGTGATGAACGCGCTCCGGCGGGAGGCCGGAGCGGGCGGCCCGGGCGGGGGGGCCGCGGGACACCCGGCACGGCGCCGCCTCGCCCCCGAGGATTTCGAGGTCCACCGCACCGAGGCCCGCACCCGCACCGCCACCGTGCTGATGCTGGACATGAGCCGCTCCATGCCGCTGCGCGGCTACTTCTACGCGGCCAAGAAGGTTGCGCTCGCCCTGGACACGCTCATCCGCAGCCGGTACCCGCGCGACGCGCTGAGCGTGGTCGGTTTCAGCGACGTGGCGCGGGAGATCCCCCACGGGGCGCTGGCCCAGCTCTCGGTCAACGAGTACGTCTACGGCACCAACCTGCAGCACGCGCTGATGCTGGCCCGCCGCATCCTCGGGCGCAGCCACGCCGAGAACAAGCAGGTCATCATCGTGAGCGACGGTGAGCCCACCGCCCACATCGAGGCGGGGCGCCCGGTCTTCGCCTACCCGCCGCTGCCGGAGACCTTCGCCCGCACCCTGGTCGAGGTGCGCCGCTGCACGCTCCAGAACATCGTGATCAACACCTTCATGCTCGAGTCCAATCACCACCTGGTGCGCTTCGTCAACCAGATGACGCGGCTCAACCGTGGCCGTGCCTTCTTCATCAGCCCCGACCGCCTCGGCGACTACGTGCTCGTCGACTACGTCAGGTCCCGCCGCCGCCACGCCGCGTGACCCCCGCCCGCGAGGCTCACCGGCGGGGCCGCGCCGCGGGTGCGGAGCGCCGCCCTGCCCTCTGCGGCTGGTACCGTAGCCGGCGATGAGCTCCATCCCGCCGGCTCCCCGGGGAGGAGGCACGGCGGGGGACAGCGCCGCCGGCCCCCTGGCGCCGCCCGCTCCCCCGCCCGCTCCCACCGTCGCGCCCGCCGCCCGCGCCGAGGCCGCGGTCAAGGTCTACGGCCGCGGCGACACGGCGGTGCGGGCCCTGGACGGCATCCACGTGGAGTTCGCGGCGCAGCGGTTCAGCGCCATCATGGGCGCGTCGGGCTCCGGAAAGTCGACGCTCCTCCACTGCCTGGCCGGGCTCGACCGTCTCACCTCGGGGGAGACGTACATCGGCGCGGTGGCGCTGAGCCGGCTGAGCGACTACCAGCTCACCCTGCTGCGCCGCGAGAAGGTGGGCTTCATCTTCCAGTCCCTCAACCTGGTGCCCACCCTCAGCGCGCTCGACAACATCACCCTTCCCCTCTCCATCGCCGGGCGCAGGGCCGATCCGGGGCTGCTCGACGCCGTCATCCGCATCACCGGGCTCCACGACCGCCTCCGCCACCGCCCCAGCGAGCTGTCGGGAGGTCAGCAGCAGCGGGTGGCGGCCGCCCGCGCCCTGGTGAGCCGCCCCGAGATCATCTTCGCCGACGAGCCGACCGGCAACCTGGACTCCCGCTCCGGCGGCGAGCTCCTGGACTTCCTCCGCCGGGCCGTGGACGACCTCCACCAGACCATCGTGATGGTGACCCACGACCCGTTCGCCGCCTCCCACGCCGACCGCGTGGTGTTCCTGGCCGACGGCCGCGTGGTCTCGGAGATGCGCTCGCCCACCACCGACTCGGTGCTCCAGGTCGTGCGCCACCTCGGCGACTGAGACGGTGACCTCCGCTCGTCGGACGCCCGCCGGCGGCACGCCGGGGCTCGCCACCTGATGTTCAAGGTCTCCCTGCGCAGCCTGCTGGCGCACAAGCTGCGCCTCGTCCTCACCGCCACCGCCATCGTGCTCGGGGTCACCTTCGTGGCGGGGACGCTGGTGCTGACCGACACCATCTCCGCCACCTTCACGTCGGTGATCGGACAGGTCGACCGCGGCGTCGCCGTGGCGGTGAAGGGCGACCCGGTCGCCACCGCCTCCGGCCGCCCCGGGGCGGCCCAGACCCAGCCGCTCCCCGGGGCGCTGCTGGCTCGGGTGCGCGCGGTGGCGGGCGTCTCCGACGCGGTCGGGACGCTCCAGCGCGGTGGCATCGCCCTCCTTCAGAACGGCAGGGTCGTGGGCCGCGGCGCGCGGGCCGCGATGCTGGGCGCCAGCTGGATCCCGGACCCCGAGCTGTCCCCCTTCCGGTTGACCGCCGGGTCCGGCCCCGCCGCCGCGCGCGACGTGGTCGTCAATGCCGCCACCGCGCAGCAGGCGCACCTCGCGATCGGCGACACCGTCCAGATCTCCTACTCGGCGTCGGCCGTCCAGACCTTCCGGATCTCCGGCATCGCCACCTTCGGCGGCCAGACCAGCATCGCGGGCGAGGGCTTTGCCCTCTTCAGCCTCCCGACCGCCCAACGGCTCCTCGGGGCGGGAGACCACTACGACGCCATCGACGTCAGCGCCCGGCCGAGCGTCACCGCCCTCCAGCTGCGCGATCGCATCGCCTCGGCCCTGAGGGGCCAGCCGGTCCAGGTTCAGACCGGCCAGCAGGCGGCCGCCCAGGCGGAGCAGAGCGCGCTGACCCGGATCAACGAGTTCGTCGGCACGCCGCTCCTCGTCTTCGCCTTCATCGCCGTCTTCGTCGGCACCTTCCTGATCGTCAACACCTTCAGCATCCTGGTGGCCCAGAGGACCCAGGAGCTGGCCCTGCTGCGCGCCCTGGGGGCGACCCGTGGACAGGTCTTCGCGGAGGTCCTGAGCGAGGCCGCGATCACGGGCATCCTCGCCTCGCTGGCCGGGTTCGGCCTCGGCATCCTGATCGCCGCGCTGCTGGTCGACCTCTTCAGCTCCTCGGTGCACCTCAGCATCCAGATCAGCGCCCTGGTCGTCTCGGTCCTCGTGGGAACCATCATCACCGTGCTCGCGGCCGCCCTCCCGGCGCGCCGCGCCACCCGCATCGCCCCCGTGGCCGCGCTGCGCCAGGCCCAGCCGGAGATCCAGCCGCTCCCCCGGGTGCGCATCGCCGCGGGGATCGTCCTCGTCGCGGCCGGCACAGGCGCACTGCTCCAGGACCTCCTGGGGGCGAGCGCCAGCAGCGGGCCCAGCCTTCAGGAGCTGGGGCTCTCCGTGCTGGCGATCTTCGTGGGGGTGGCCCTGCTCGCCCCGGCCCTGGTGCGCCCGATCGTGTGGGTGCTGGGATGGCCGGTGCGGGCGCGCGGGACTCCCGGCCGCCTCGCCGGTGAGAACGCCCGGCACAATCCCCGCCGCACGGCGCTCACGGCCGCGGCCCTGATGGTGGGCCTGGCCCTGGTCACCGCCGTCGCGGTGATCACCAGCTCGCTGGAGGCGAGCATCAACCAGGCGATCGACGGCAGCGTCAAGGCCCATCTCATCGTGTTCGACGAGAGCGGGGGGGGCTTCAATCCCCAGGTCGCCTCCACGCTGCGCTCCGACCCGAGGCTCGCCAGCGTCGCCGAGGTGCGGGGGAGCGCGGTGCTGGTGGGCGACGTCTCCACCCAGGTCGGTGCCCTCGACGCGTCCGCCATCAACCGCGACGTCGCCTTCAGCATGACCGCCGGGTCGGCCGCGAGCCTCGCCCGGCCCGGCACCGTCCTGGTCGACACGACCGACGCGACCAGCCAGGGTCTGCACGTGGGCAGCATCGTC
Source organism: bacterium (assembly GCA_021847925.1). Lineage (GTDB taxonomy): Bacteria > Chloroflexota > Dormibacteria > Aeolococcales > Aeolococcaceae > JAJZNI01. Next base: position 9,406 of record JAJZNI010000049.1, on the reverse strand, counting down.
ACCATGACCTTCCCCAACGCCAGCAGGCTCCGTGCCCGGGTGGGCGGCCTGTACACGCCCGACGCGATCGTGAGCGGCTTCCTCGTCTCGATCCCGACCCTCTCGCCGCACGTGACGACGCCCGAGGACGAGGTCGTCTTCGCCGACCCCGCTCCCGGTGTGTCACTGGCCGTCGCGGACGCCTCGCTGCTCCACGACCTGAGCCGCTACCCCCTGCTCAAGGGCTTCACGACCACCCAGTACAAGACCTTCGTGAAGAGCGGGCTCAACACCTTCCTGAACCTCATCTACATCCTCCTCGCCTTCGCCATCGTCATCGCGGTGGTGGGCATCATCAACACCCTGGCGCTGAGCGTCATGGAGCGGACCCGCGAGCTGGGCCTGCTCCGCGCCATCGGCATGACGCGCGGGCAGACCCGTGAGATGGTGGCCTGGGAGTCCGTCATCATCGCCCTGCTCGGGGCCGTCCTCGGCCTCGGGGTCGGCACCGGCATGGGCATAGCCCTGGTCAGCTCGCTGCACGCCGACGGCATCACGGCGACCTCCGTCCCCGGCGCCAACCTGGCCCTCTACGCGGTCGCCGCGGCGCTCTTCGGCCTGGTCGCGGCCATCTTCCCCGCCATCCGGGCCTCGCGGGTCGACGTGCTCCGCGCCGTCACCACCGAGTGAGGCCGGGGCGACCCGCGCCGCGGGGCTCGGGCAGGGCGGGCTGGTGACGCCGCTGCACTGACGCTGGGCACGGCCACCGCGAGGGCGCGTCCCGGGGCACGGCGTCGTGCGCAGCGCCCCGCCCGCCGCCGTCCGTTCGGCACACTGGGGGGATGCCGGCGATGGAGGAGAGGCGGGACTTCGCGGAGCGGCTCTGCCGGCAGCTCCGAGCCCGCTATCCGGGGGTGGAGGTCACCGTGGATCCCGACGCCTTCGCCCTGCGGGTGCGGGGCGCGGGGTCCGACGCCAGCCTCGCGCTCGGACCGCTGCTCCAGGCCTGCCGCCGCGAGCCCGCGCGGGAGGCGAGCCACATCGCCGGGTTTGTCCGCGCGGCGGAACGGCAGCTCAGCCCGCGCTCGGGGACGGCCGTCAGCCCATCGCGCCTGCTCTGGTGCGTTCGCGGGGAGCGCTACCTCGAGGGGCTCGCCCGGGCCGGCGAGCTGGTCACCCGCCCGCTTGGCGCGGGAATGGTGGCGTTCGTCGCCGAGGAGCTCCCCGGGTCAGTGATGCGCGGCCTTCCCTCCGCCGACCTCGAGGCCGCCGGGCTGGACGCCGCCGCGGCGCGCCGGGGGGCGGACGCCAACACCGGCGAGCGCTTCCGCGCCCTGCCCGCGCGCATACGCTCCGCCGACCGGATCCCCGCGGACGGCTGGCGGCTGGGCAGCGACGTCCTCTTCCAGGGGAGCGCCCTCCTGGTCCCGGAGGTGCTGGACGCCTTCGCGGAACGCTCGGGGGGCGATGTGCTGCTGGCGGTCCCCGATCGCTCCACCCTGCTCGCCATCCCCGCCGCCATCCCCGGGGCCGCCCGCTTCCATCTTCGTGTGACCAGGGAATGGCGCGAGGCGATGAACCCGGTATCCCACGAGGTGCTGGTCACCGACGGCGCCGGCCTGCGCCCGGTGGAGCGCGCTCAGCGGCCCCCGCGCTGGGAGCTGCTCGGCTGGCTCTGGCGCTGAGCCGCCGCCCCGGACCCCTCTCAGGCGGCCGGACGCCCCCGCGCGCCCGGTGCCCGCAGGCGCCGCACCGGCTCTCCCGCGGCGACGCGGCGGCGCTCCTCCTGAGCCGTCGCCAGGCTCGAGGCCACCGCCAGCGCGGCCGCGCCCGCCAGCGTGAGCCCCATCCCCGCGGCCGCTCGCCAGCCGGACTGGCGCGACGATCCCGGGGAGGGGAGGGCGGGGCCCTCACCGAACCACAGGGTGATCGCGGTCTGCTCCGCCGTCTCCGCGCCCCGCCGAGCGCGCGTGCGCTCGACCCGCACCGCCGCGGGGGTGAGCGCGGCGCGCTCGGCCTCCGCCAGGTCCGCGGCCTGGCGCAGGACCCTGCGCAGCAGCGGCTGGTCAAGGCTGCTCCTCGGATCGAACGGCGCCATGAGCCGACAGGATAGCGTGCCGGCGCTCCGGGCATCGCCACCCCGATGGGCCGTCCCGGCACCCGCGGTCCGCGGCGGCGGTGGGGCGCCGCCGGCGCCCGCCCCGGTCGCCGCCGGCTGCTAGAGTGCTGCGCGCCAGCCGGCGGAGGAGGATCCCCATGACCGAGGTGCCCGGCCGCGATCCGGCCCCGGACCCGATGTCGCTGTCCGCTCGCATCGAGGCCGCCTTCCTCGGCGCCATCGCGGGCGAGCGTGCCGTCCAGGCCCCGGCCGCGGCAGGGGATCTGCTCGAGGTCGCGGACTCCATCGCCGCGAGCGGCGGTCTCGACGTCGAGGATCTGCGCCGGCGGGGCCTCGCCGGCTCCTCCCAGGCCGGTCCCGCGGGGCTGCTGCTGCGGGCGGTGCCCCTCGGCCTGCTCTCCCCGCTGGACCGGCCACGGGTCCGGCGCGACGCCTACCGGATAGCCGGGCTCGCCGGCGCCGACGAGGCGACCGCCATCGCCGCCATGGCAGCGGCCCTCCTGGCCGCCGATCTCACGCGCTTCGACGTGGCCACCGCCGCCCTCCGGGTGCACCAGTCGCTCCTCGAGGACGCCCCCATGGCCCTGCTCGACCGCCTGCGGCCGCCCACGGGCGACCTCCCCGAGGGCGGCGACGACCCCGCGTCCGCGCTGCAGATCTCGCTTGCGGTGCTGCACCGGGCCGGGACCGTGGACGCCGCGGTGCGCGCGGCCGCGCAACCGGGGCGCCGCGCCGCCGTGAGCCTGGCCGGAGCCCTGGCGGGGGTGCACCTCGGCCGGAACGGGATCGACGAGACGCTGCGCAGCTCGCTCCCCCACGGCCAGCGGGCGGTCGCGCTGGCGGCGGCGATCGCGGCTCGCGCGCAGGAGGCCGGGATCGCCTCTGTATCCTGATCCCAGGATGTCGGAGACCCAGGGCCCGGCGCGCCGGATCCGGATCCTCACCGCCAAGGTGGGCCTGGATGGCCACGACCGTGGGGTCAAGGTCATCTCGCGGGCGCTGCGCGACGCCGGGGTCGAGGTGATCTACACGGGCCTGCACCAGACCCCCGAGATGGTCGTCGACGCGGCCATCCAGGAGGACGTCGACGGCATCGGCATCAGCATCCTGAGCGGCGCTCACATGACCCTCTTTCCCGAGGTGCTCCGGCTCCTGCGTGAGCGCGGGGCGGACCAGATCGTGGTCTTCGGGGGCGGCATCGTCCCGGAGGCCGACGTCCAGGCGCTGGAGCGGGCGGGGGTGGCCCGGGTCTTCACCCCGGGCACGTCGCTGGAGGAGGCGGTCGGCTGGGTCCGGCAGCGCTTCGAAGCCCCTGCCGGCAGAGGTCCCGCCCCGGCCTCCTCCTGATACAGTGCTGGCCTCGTGGCCACCGGTCTCTCCCTCTCCGCCACCACCCGTTCAGAGCGGGGACACCACGTGCGCGCCCTGCGCCGGGGCGGCAGCGTGCCGGCCGTCCTCTACAGCCGCGACCTGGATGCCCAGTCGCTCAGCGCCGACGCCGCCGCCCTCACCCGCGTGTGGCAGCGCGCCGGCCGGACCCATCTGATCGACCTCACCGTCGACGGTGGTCCCACCCGCAAGGTGCTCATCCGCGACCTCCAGATCGATCCGCGCACCGCGCGCCCGCTCCATGCCGACTTCCTGGCGGTCAACCTCCGCGAGAAGCTCACGGTGGAGGTGCCGGTCCTGGTCTCCGGCGAGGCTCCCGCCGTGACCACCCTCAAGGTGGGCCTGCTCCAGCAGGTGATCGCGACCCTGCGGGTGGACGCGCTCCCGGGCGACCTGCCGCCGCATCTGACCGTCGACGTCAGCGGGCTGTCGGAGGTCGACCAGGCCCTCCGCATCCGCGACGTGCGCCTGCCCCATGGCGTGTCCCTGGCGGGCCACCTCGACCTGGACGAGGTGGTGGTCAAGGTGGCGCCGCTGCGGGTCGCCGCCGCGGAGGCGGGGCCGGCCGCCGAGGAGGGAGCCGAACCCGGCGAGGCCGCGTCCGCCGCCGCGGAGTGAGGCCCGAGAGTCCCCGGCGGGCCCGCTGGAGGCGGGTCCCGGTATCGCGGCCGTGACGGCGGGACACGCCGCTGCAGCACCGGCGACAACCGGTGTGGCCCGAGTGACGGTCGTTCACGATGTGAAGACGGAGCAATTCAACGGGGAGCTCCGAACGTACCATCTGGGCGTGCGGTTCGCGCCTCGGGCGCGGTGACCGCCGCCGGACGCCCCTGGAGGGGGGCATCCCAGGTGGACGGGAACGTCCACCGCGCCTGCCGCCCCGGAGGGGCCGAGGCGAGGCCTCCGGGGGTGGGGTGAGCGCGGCGCCTCGGCGGCCCGGTACGGTACGCGCGTGCAGCCATCCACCGGACCCGACCCCATCTCCACCTCGGGGGGGACCGCTCACGCGGGCGCCGGCGTGGGGCAGCGCGCGGTGCTGGTCCGCCACGGCGAGACCGAGTGGAGCAGGACGGGCCAGCACACCGGTCGCGCCGACATCCCGCTCACCCCTCGAGGGGAGGCACAGGCCCGTCACGCCGGTCTGAATCTCCGCGGCTGGAGGTTCGCCGCGGTGCGCGTGAGCCCGCTGGGGCGCGCCCGCCGCACCTGCGAGCTCGCCGGCCTGGCCCAGGGGGCGGTGACCGATCCGCTCCTGCAGGAATGGGACTACGGCGCCTACGAGGGGCTGACCGCGGAGGAGATCCGTGTGGAGAGACCCGGCTGGAGCATCTGGCGAGACGGGGTCGTGGGGGGCGAGACCGTCGACGACGTCGCGCGCCGAGCGCGGGCCGTGATCGCCGAGGTGCGGAAGGTCCAGGGCGACGTCGCCCTCTTCGCCCACGGCCACCTCCTGCGCATCCTCGCCGCCTGCTGGTGCGACCTTCCGGTCGGAGCCGCCGCGCACCTCGAGCTCGCCGCGGGGGCCGTCTCCCTCCTGGGCTGGGAGCGCGAGACGCCGACCATCTCGCGCTGGAACGACACCTCGCACCTGCTGCCACCACCCGGCTGACGCCCGGGCCGGTCGCCGCCCCCGCCTCCTCAGGAGCGGGGCCGGGGGACCGGCGGAACCTCGAAGCTCGTCTCGCAGTCGACACCGAGCAGTGCCAGCACCTCCCCCGCGAAGTAGACGGGGCCGGCGGCGAGGACCCGCGGCCCCAGGGCGTCCAGGTCGACCCGGTCCAGGCGCATCACCGCTCCCTCGCCCGGGCGGCCGCTCGACCGGCCGCCCGGCACGCGAACCACCGGGCGGCCGCGCAGCGCGGCGAGGAGTGGCCCGCCGTCGCGGTGGTGGGGGATGAAGGTCAGCACGGCCGTGGGCGGGCCGATGCTGGCGTCCGCGTGCTCCAGGGCCACGGTGAGGGCGGTGGGGTTGGTGGCGCAGTCCACGATCCAGCGCTGCTCGCCCCGGCGGTGATGGCTGAGACGGCCGGGCAGCCGCACGCCGGAGAGCACCGCCGCGAGCACGTCAGCGCCGGGAGCGGCGACGCCCCGCACGCCCAGGAGGTGGAGGGCGGCGAGGACCCCCACGCGTGCGCTGAGGCCGCCGAGCCCCGGGGGCGGAGAGGGGGTGGCGGGCCGCCCCGGCCCGGCCCGGAGGCCGCCGGGTGGCCACGGGTCACCCCCGTCCACCCGATGACGCTCGCAGCGATGGCCGCGGACGGCCGCGTCGATGGCCGCGTCCGCCGCCGGGTGGGGCTGCGGGCCGGTCACCAGGGCGCGGGTCGCGTCGGTGACCACCCCCGCCTTCTCGGTCGCGATCTCGGCCACGCTGGCGCCCAGCACTCCGATGTGCTCCTCGAGGACGGCGGTGAGCGCGACCACGGCGGGGGAGAGCAGGGAGACCTCGTCGGAGGCCCCCCCCATCCCGGCCTCGGCCACGATGGCGTCGCACCCCCGCTCCGCGAAGTGGCGCAGGGCGGCGAGGGTGAAGAGACCGCTGGGGGAGAGGTAGCCCCCGTCGGGCAGCCGGCCGGCGACCAGGTCGAGGGCGGTGGACACCTCGCGCACCAGCCTCACGTAGTCCGCGCGCGAGATGGCGCGTCCGTCGACGCGGATCCGCTCGCGGTTGCTGCGCAGCCCCGGGCTGCTGAGCGTCCCCACCCGGAGGCCCGCGGCGCAGAGGGTCGCCGAGGCGAAGGCGGCCGCGGTGCCCTTCCCCTTGGAGCCGACGACGGTCACGACGCTCTGCGGCCGGGCCCGCCAGGCGTCGAGGTCGACCCCCACGTGGGGCGCCAGGGCCCGCGCCCTGGCGAGGCTGCGGCGCGCTCCCGCGGGCCGCCGGGCGAGGCGCTCCGCGAAGAAGGCCTGGTCCTCCTCGATCCGCTCGCGTCGCACGGGGCCAAGGATGCCCCGGGCGACGGCCGGTATGCGCGCTCGCGCGGGCCGGTCCCGCGCGGGCCCCCGGCCCCGGCGCTCCGGCGGGGTCCGCCCCGAGTTCGCGAACCGCCACCCGCACCCCCGAGCCGCTATGATCCAGCCCGACGAAGGGATCCGGCACGCGTGCCGGCCCAGCCCGCGAGGCCGCGGCGCCGCCCCCCGGCGGCGGTGGCGGTGGCCCCGCCGGGGGCGACAGAGGTGGAGGCTGCCGGTGTGAACGCAGCAGGGCGAGACCCTCGGGCGGTCATCCCGGCCTCCGAGGGGGGGCCCGGGTGAGCGACCAGGGCGGTCCCCGCCCCGACCGGGGAGGGCCGTCGCGCCACGTCCACCGCCGCCGCCGCCGCTCGCGCTACTCGGTGCCCGTGCCCCCGTTCCGCTGGGTGGCCCTGGTCGTGGTCGGGTTCCTCCTCGCCGGCGCGGGCGGGACGCTGAGCTTCTTCTGGCCGTCGATCACGGCCGCGGTGGCCGCCACCGGGCACACCATCACGGTGCCGCCGCGCACGCCGAGCCCGGCGGCCGGGGCGAGCAGCTCACCCAGTGCGGCGCCGGTACCCGGCGGCGCCTTCACGGTGCTGCTGATGGGCTCCGACAACGACAGCAAGTTCACGAGCAACGGCGTCCCGGTCTTCTGCTGCGCGCAGTCGCTGATCCTGATGCGGGTGGACCCGGCCGCCGGCGCCGTCACCATGCTCTCGCTCCCCCGCGACCTCTGGGTGCCCCTCTACAACGGCCGCGGCGCCTTCGCGCACGACGGCAAGGTCGACCAGGCCTTCGGTTCGGTCGGAGGGGACGGCACGAACGGGGCCAACGCTGAGATCGCCACCATCGAGCAGGACTTCCAGGTCCACGTCGACCACTACGTCTGGATCGGGCTCCAGGGGCTCATCAACCTCATCAACGACGTGGGCGGCATCAACATCGTGGCGAGCCACCCGGTGTTGGACGACAACTACCCGTACGACGTCGGCAACAGCACCAACCCGTTCGCGGCCGACCGCGTCGCCGTGCTCCCCGGGGCCCAGCACATGAACGGCTACCAGGCCATGGAGTACGTGCGCTCCCGCCACGACGATCTCAGCGAGGACCTGGGCCGCACGGTGCGCCAGCAGCAGGTCCTGGTGGCGCTGCGTCAGCGACTCGTGGGCCTGAGCGTGGGCGACGTCAACCAGATCGCGTCCGCGCTCCAGGGACAGGTGCTGACCGATGTGCCTCTGACCCAGATCCCGACCCTGCTCGGCATCGTCAAGGACGTGGGCGCCGGCAACATCACCCACGTCTTCCTGAGCACGTCGCAGTTCAGCAACGCGACCGTGGGCGGCCAGAGCGTCCTCCAGCCGGACATGCCCTCGATCCTGCAGACCATGCACCAGTACTTCCCCGCCGCATGAGCCGCCGCCGCCGGGTGGTCACCATCGCCCTCCTCCTGGTCCTGATGGCGGGCTTCGGGGTCGGCGTGAACCGCTACCTGGCGAGCCGCACCCGGCTCACCGACGCGCCGGCGCAGAGCCCCACCCAGGTGCACGTCGCTCCCCAGCTCGTCCTGCCGGGCACCGTCTACTTCGCCGACAACGGTGGGCTCTTCGCCCTGCACGGGACCAGGGTCACCCAGCTGAGGGCGCAGGGCGGGGGGTGGACGCAACCCGTCCTGCTGCCCAACGGGGGCGGCCTGCTGGCGGTGAAGGTCACCACCAACTACTACTCGGACCTCTACGAGCTGAGCCTGAACGGCACCATCGAGAAGCAGCTCAGCCACGACTCGTCCACCAGGGTCACGGCGACCGACCACGGCCAGGACGACTGGATCTACTACCCGGCGGTCGGTCCCGGCAACACCCTGTATTTCTCGTACGACTACCCGAAGGGCGACAAGCGGGACCTGCCCCAGTGCTGCTACCAGGTGGACTTCTCGATCTGGAAGACGGCGCTCGGGAGCACCGAGATCGACCGCGCCGCCGTCAGGGCGGCCTTCAATGGGGCGCAGAATGGGATCTCCCAGGTGAGCTGGGCCAACTACTACACGGGGGGGGACGTGAGCCCCGTGCCCCTCCTGGACGGCGGGCTGCTCTACGTCGACTACGAGACCTCGAGCTACCTGAGCACGCCGATCCCGGGCATGGGCGCGGGCGATGAGGTGAGCCAGATCCGCATGGATCCCAAACCCCTCTATGACGTGGCGGGCTCCTCCGGCACCCCGCTGACCCAGCCGGCGGACGACTGCGCCCAGCCCGCCCTCAACCCCGCCCAGACCGAGATCGCCATGATCTGCACCCCCACGGTCAACGGAGCGGCGAGCCCCATCGAGAGCGACCTGGTGGTGGCGAGCTTCGACGAGCAGACCGGGACCATCGGCCCGCTCCACCGCCTCGTCACCGGGACCATGGCCGCCTCACCCGCCTGGTCCGGCAACGGCCAGGACCTCATCTACGAGGCCCCGGCGGCGGGGAACGGCTACTTCCAGCTCTGGTACGTGAAGGGAGCGGCCTCGGCCACCCCCGCCGAGCCCAAGCAGGTGACGACCAACCTCAACCTCGACGGCTCCGCCCCGGCCTGGTCGCCCTCCTGAGCGGCGCGCCATCCACAGAGCGCGCCCGGGCCACCAGAAAGAAGAGGCCCGATCCGCTCTCAGATCGGGCCCCCGGCGAAGGAGAAGGCGCTTGTCGTGTCCAGATGTGGTGGTCTGTCCGGTCTCTGGCCCCATATGTTGAGGTCCTTGCGGGCGCCTGTCAAGCCATCCGCCCCTCCCTGGCAGCTCACCGGCCTCCTCCGCCTCGGTCCGGCGCAGGCGCTGGCGGCCGCGCTGGTGCTGGGGCTCGACCTCGGCCTCGACGGCGCCGCCGTCCGATCCCGCTCAGGTGGATGGGCTGCCCCGTCGCGACCGGCCCAGCGCGTGCCGCACCGCATGGAGCGCGGCCCGCGCACCCCGGAGGCGGGGCCTGCCGGCGG
>JAJZNI010000064.1 GCA_021847925.1 bacterium | reverse complement strand
CCACCCCCAGTGCCGCGACGCGCCCGGTCATCAGGCCCCTCCGCGACGCGGGGCGGCTCCCCCGGGCGGGCGGTGGCGAGCCTGCGGCCGCGCCCTCCCGGCGCCCGCCCTCACAGCTTCGGCTCCACGACGCACGTCCAGAGCTCGGTGACGGTCTCCGCCACCCCCGTGCCGGCGTCCACCAGGTTCGCGGTGAGGTCCCCCGACCCGTCGGCGTTGACCTGGGCGGAGAAGCCGGCGGGCGACGTCGCGTTCCAGATGGTGGTGCCGTAGCTCGCCGTCTCCGTGCCCTCGATCCCCGTGTAGGTCCCGGGACCCGTGTATGGCTGGATCGAGAAGGAGAACGAGAGCGGCTCCCGTCCCACGGTCACCCCCGCCTCACCGGGGTCGGGCAGGTACAGGACGGGAGCGGCCGGCTGCGTGGGCGCGGAGCCCGCCGTGCTGGCCGGGGACGTCCCCACCGAGGGGATCGCCGCGACGCCGGTGGCCGCCCAGCTCACGCACGAGGGCCGGCCCTGGCCCTCATAGGAGTCGATGAACGCGCCGCTCGCCGCCACCTCGCCACTCAGGCGGTAGCAGGCGCGCAGGGTGACCCCCGGCGGAGCGTAGGCGGGCATGGCGGGCGGGCAGCCCGCCGCTCCCGGCGTGGCGGCCAGGGACACCGGCGGCGGGGACGCGCTGGGGGACGGCGACCCCGGTGGCGTCACCCGCGCCGGAGCCGATGCACTCCGGCTCGGGGCTGGGAGCGGGGCGGTCCGCGCGGGGAGGGAGGCGCTGCCACAGCCCGCGGCGAGCAGCGTGAGGGCGGCGATCGCGGCGGGCGGGCCTCCAGAACGTCTCATGGCCGCCCGTAGGGTATCCCTCGGGTCCGGGCCCGCCGGGGGAACGATCCACCTCCGCGGACCGAGCCCGATCGCATCACCCGCCCACGGCGTCGCGGATGTGCTCGCAGCTCACCGGACGCAGGTCGCGGTCACAGCGGACCGCAACCACGTCGATGCGACACCGCTGCCCGGTCCGTCCCGTGGCCCCGCGGAACGCCTCCAGCAGCACCCGCAGCTTGGCCTGCTTGCGGCGGTCCACCGCCTCCTGCGGCGTGCCGAACGCCTCACCGCGCCGCGTCTTCACCTCCACGGCGACCAGGACCCCACCATCCTCGCAGACCAGGTCGAGCTGGCCCAGCCGGCAGCGCCAGTCCCGCGCGATCAGGCGCAGCCCGGCCGCGCGAAGGTGCGAGAGCGCCGCCGCCTCGCCCACGGCCCCCAGCTCGCCCCGCCGGTCAGACGTTCTCCGGCTCCAGCTCCCCGGCGGGCTCGGCCTCGCCGGTCGCGGTCAGGTCCGGCTCCTCCGCGCTCTCGGGCTCCACGGGCTCCTCCGCCGCGGCGGCGGCGCGCCGCAGCGACGTCCCACCGCCCCCCAGAGGCTGACGGCGCTCGCGCACGCGCGCACGCTTGCCCACCTTCTCGCGCAGGTAGAAGAGCTTGGCCCGCCGGACGTCGCCGTGGCGGAGGACGTCGATGCGCTCGATGCGCGGCGAGTGAAGCAGGAAGGTCCGCTCCACCCCGACGCCGTGCGAGGCGATCCGCCGGACGGTGAAGCTGGTCCCGCTCCCGATCTTGCCGTGGAGAGCGATGACCACGCCCTCAAAGACCTGGATGCGCTCGCGGGTGCCCTCGACGACCTTGACATGGACCCGCACGGTGTCCCCGCTGCGCAGCACGGGCACCTCGGCCTTCTCCTGCTCGCGCTGCAGGAGGTCGATGACGTTCACGATGTTTCTCCGGACGCGTGGTGAGATTCGGACCCTAGCAGATCGGGGCGGCGGCGGCGGGTCGCCGCCTCCGACTCACGGAGCCTCCACGCGGCGATCGCGGCGTGGTGACCGCTGCGGAGCACCTCGGGAACGGCCTGCCCCTCGAACTCGGCCGGCCGCGTGTAGAGGGGCGCCTCGAGCCGCCCCGGCGCCTCCGAGAAGCTCTCCGCGCTCAGGGACTCCGGCGACCCCACCACTCCCGGGACCAGCCGCCCCACCGCGTCCACGACGGCGAGAGCCGCGATCTCACCCCCGCTCAGCACGTAGTCGCCCACGCTCAGCTCCTCGCCGATCTCGGCACGCGCCCGCTCGTCCACGCCCTGGTACCGGCCGCACACAAGGAGGAGGGCGGGTTCCGCGGCCAGCTCGCGCGCCACCCTCTGGTCGAGCACGCGGCCCTGCGGCGAGAGGAGCAGGGCCCGGATCGCCGGCACGTCCGCCCTGACCCGGCGCACCGCCCGGACCAGGGGCTCCGGCTTGAGGACCATCCCGGGATGCCCCCCGAAGGCGGCGTCGTCCACCTGGCGGTGGCGACCCGTCGCGTGGTCGCGCAGATCGTGGACGTGGAGCTCGAGCAGGCCCCGCTCCAGCCCGCGGCCGATCACCCCCACCCCGAGGGGGCCCGGGAAGACCTCCGGGAAGATCGTCACCACGTCAAACCGCACCGGCGTCCTCCTCCCACGGGGTGAGCACCAGCCGCCCGCGCTCCGGGCTCACCTCTGCGACGAACGCCGCCACCATCGGGAAGCGTCGCTCGCCCGACGGGGTGTCCAGCACCAGCACGTCGTGGGCCGCACCGCTCTCCACGTCGCTCACGCGGCCGATCTCGACGCCCTCGCGATCGACCGCGACGAGCCCGACCAGCTCCCAGACGAACCACTCGCCGGCTCGAAGCGGTCGTGCCTGCTCGGCGGGGACGCAGAGGTAGGCGCCGCGCAGCAGCGCCGCCGCCTCCGGGGTGTCGATCCCGTCGAAGCCGAGCAGCAGATCGCCGTCGCCGAGGTCGCGCGCCGAGCGGACCGTCAGGCGCGCCGGGAGCGGCTCCCGTGCGCCACCCCGCAGCGGCCGGGCCGCCTCCGGGGTGAGCTGAAGCCCGCGATGGAACCGGCTCGCGTCACCACCCAGGCTCTCCACCCGAACCGCCCCGTGCACGCCGTGCGGCCGGCGCACGCGGGCGGCGCGGATGAGCGGGGGCTTCCTCGCGAGGTCGGCTGCGTCCATCCGGTCATCCCCGCCGGGGGCGGCGCGAGGCGTCCCGCTCGCGCCCCCTCAGTGGCGGGCGAGCTCCACCTGCACCCGCTGGTGGGCGCGCAGTCCGGCGGCGCGGACCACGGCCCGCACGGCGTCGATGTTGCGCCCGCCCTTGCCGATCAGCTTCCCCTTGTCGGCGTCGTCGACCTGGATCTCGACGATCGTCGACCGCCCCCGCGGGATGGTGCGCACCGTCACCGCCTGGGGGACGCTCACGATCCGCTCGATGATGTGCCGGGTGAGGTCGGCGAACTGGTCCACCGTCGCTCCGCGGTCCGCCCCGCCCACCTCGCCGGCGCCACCGGCCCCGTCGCTCGCGCCGGCCACCTAGGCGCTCTCCTCGGCGACCGCCGCGCCGCCGCCGCCGTCCTGGGCGGCCTCCGCCGCCTCGTCCGCGGGGACGGCGCCGCCGCTCCCGGCGGGCGCCACGACCGGCTCGGGCTCGGGCTCCGCCTCGACCGCCGTCGCGCCGGCCGCGACCGGCGCCCCGGCCGGGACCGCGCGCCGGCGCGGGTCGCCCGCGATGATGCCCTGGGCCACCAGCAGGTCGCGGGCGCTGTCGCTGGGGCGCGCACCGCGGCTCAGCCACTCCCGCACACGGTCGGCGTCGATGCGCACCGCGGCGGGCTGCGGCAGGGGATCGTAGTACCCCAGGGCCTCGATGAAGCGCCCGTCGCGCGGGCTGCGCGCGTCGGCGACCACCAGGCGGTAGAAGGGCCGCTTGGTGGTGCCCATCCTCTTGAGGCGGATCTTGACCACAACTGTCTCCTTGTCGTGAGGCGCCGGCGTGCGCCGGGCGGCCGCTGTCGTCCCTAGCGCACCGGGAGCCCGAGCTGCGAGGGGTCCAGGCCCTGGAGCTGGCGCAGCATCCGGGCCCTGCCGCGCACCCCCTTGACGCCTCCCCTGCCTCCCAGCGCCTTCATCATCGTCTGCATCTGGTCGAAGCCCTTGAGAAGCCTGTTGACATCGGCGACCGTGGTGCCGCTGCCCAGCGCGATGCGGCGCCGCCGCGAGCCCTTGAGCACCTCGGGGTGACTGCGCTCCTGCGGAGTCATCGACAGCACGATCGCCTCCAGGCGGGAGAGATCCTTCTCGGTGGGCATGGCCGCGCCCGCCTGGCGCACCATCTGGCGGCCTCCGGGCAGCATGCCGAGTATGCCCTCCAGCGGCCCCATGCTGCGGAGCTGCCGCATCTGCTCGACCCAGTCGTCCATGGTGAAACGTCCGGAGAGCAGCTTCTGCGCCGCCGCCTCCGCCTGCTTCTGATCGATGTGCGCCTGCGCTCTCTCCACCAGGGTCAGCACGTCGCCCATGCCCAGGATGCGTGAGGCCATCCGCTCCGGCTGGAAGGGCTCCAGCTCGGAGACCTTCTCCCCCACCCCCGTGTAGACGATCGGCTTGCCGATCGCCTCCTTCATCGACAGCGCGGCTCCGCCGCGCGCGTCGCCGTCCAGCTTGGTGAGGACGACGCCGTCGACACCCACCTCCTCGTCGAAGGCGCGGGCGACGTTGACCGCCTCCTGCCCGGTCATCGCGTCGACCACCAGCAGCGTGTCGTGGATGGTGACCCTCGTGCGGATCTGCTTCAGCTCGGCGATCATCACCGGGTCGATCTGCAGACGGCCGGCCGTGTCGAGGATGACGACGTCGCAGTTGAGCCGGCGCGCCTCCTCCAGCCCGCGCCGGCACAGCTCCGGAGGCTTCCGCTTTCCGTCCGGCATGGCGACCGGGATCTGGTTGTCCTTGCCGAGGCGCTCGAGCTGCTCGGGTGCGGCGGGGCGGTGGGTGTCGGCCGCCACCATCAGGGGCCGGTGACCCTCGCGGCGGGTCGCCAGGGCGAGCTTGGCGCAGGTGGTGGTCTTGCCGCTGCCCTGCAGCCCGACGAGGAGGATCACGGTGGGCGGCTGCGACTGGTAGCGAAGCCTGCGCTGCTCCCCTCCCAGCAGGGCCACCAGCTCGTCGTTGACGATCTTGACGATCTGCTGCCCGGGGGTCAGCGACTCGAGCACGTCGGCGCCCAGGCAGCGCTCCTTGACCCGGTCCACGAAGGCGCGCGCAACCTTGAAGTTGACGTCGGCCTCGAGGAGCGCGAGACGGACCTCGCGCATCCCCGTCTCCACGTCGTCCCTGCTCAGCCGTCCCCGGCCGGAGAGTGAGCGGAAGACGGTGCTGAGCCGGTCGCTCAGGGTGTCGAACACGGTCAGCCCACCTCCCCGGCGAGATGCGCGCCGCCCGCCGCGATCCCCAGCCCGGCCTGGACCCCGCGCCGGGCGGGCCGGCGCCGGGCAAGACGGGCGCGCAGCCGCGCCTCCACGGCGTCCCGCCGGGCCAGCTCGGCGGCGAGCCCCAGCCGCTCCTCGAGGTGCTCGAGCTGAGCCAGGGCTCGCCGCACCAGATCGTGGGCCCCGCTGCGGCTGCAACCGAGATGCTCGGCCAGCTCGGCGAACGACCAGTCCTCGTCGAGGTGGAGGCGGCACGCCTGCCGCTGGTGGTCGGTGAGCACGGGCCCGTAGACATCGAGGAGCCGCTGCTCGCGGACGGTTCGGGAGAGGCGCTCCCACGGCGGGTGCGGCGCCGCGACGGGCTCGGGGGAGCGCAGGCGGGGCGATGCGCGCTCGCGCGCAACTGTCAAGGTCAAGGCCTGGACAGTGTATCAGCACGGCCCCGCGTGGGGGCCGCACGCGCCCGCCCCGCTACTCGGGCTGGGGCGCCTCGCCGACCCCCGCGAAGAGGGCATCCAGGTACGCCCCGGGATCGAAGACGTTGAGGTCGTCGATCCCCTCACCCAGCCCCACCAGCTTCACCGGCACCCCGAGCTCCTCCTCGATGGCGAGCACGGTGCCCCCCTTGGAGGTGCCGTCCAGCTTGGTGAGCACGATCCCGGTCAGCGCCAGCGCCTCGTGGAAGACCCGCGCCTGGGCGATGGCGTTCATCCCGGTGGGCGCCTCGATCACGAGGAGCGTCTCGTGGGGGGCCTCGGGGATGACCCTGCGGATGACGTTGCGCACCTTCACCAGCTCCGCCATCAGGTTGGTCTTGGTGTGCAGGCGGCCGGCGGTGTCCACCAGCACGCAGTCGCTGCGGCGCGCCACCGCGGCCTGGAGCGCGTCGAAGACCACCGCCCCGGGGTCGCCGCCCGGCTGGTGGGCCACCACGTCGGCGCCGCTGCGGGCGGCCCAGATCCGCATCTGGTCCACCGCCGCCGCGCGGAACGTGTCGGCGGCGGCCACCAGGCAGCTCCTCCCCTCACCGCGCAGACGGTGGGCGAGCTTGCCGATGGTGGTGGTCTTGCCGCTCCCGTTCACCCCCACCATGACCACCACGGCGGGGCGGGCGTCCAGACGGAGCCGGCGGTCCCGGGTGGCGAAGACGCGCAGCATCTCCTCCTTGAGCGCGAGCAGCGCCCGCTCGGGCTCGTGGATGTGCTCCGCGCGGACGCGCGCGCGCAGCCGCTCCAGGAGCGCCTCCGAGGTCGCCACGCCGCAGTCGGCGGCGATCAGCGCCTCGAGCAGGTCGTCATAGAACTCGTCGTCGAGCTTGCGGCGCAGCAGGGTGCTGCGGATCAGGGCACCGAAGCCGGCGGACGCCCGACCCAGGCGTCCCGACATCCGCCGCCACCAGGCCTCGCGATGCGGCTCGGGGACCGCCTCCTCGGTCATTGACCCTCCTACGACGCGGCGCGTCGCAGCGGCACGCGCACCGCGCCCATGGTGTCGACGCCCTCCTCGCGGTCCGGGAAGCGCACCGAGATCACCGAGCTCACCCCCTCGCGGCCGGAGCTCACCCCGTAGAGACAGCTCGCCGCGGCCATGGTCAGGTGATTGTGGGTCACCACGATGAACTGCTGGCGCTCGGAGAGCCGGGTCAGCACCCGGGTGAAGCGGCCGACGCTGGAGTCGTCGAGGGGAGCGTCCACCTCGTCGAGGACGTAGAACGGCGCGGGGTGCACCTGCTGGAGCGCGAGCACCATGGCGAGCGCGGTGAGGGCCCTCTCACCTCCGCTCAGGTGGGTGAGCGGCTGCAGCCGCTTGCCCGGCGGCTGAGCCAGGATGACGACCCCGGGAAGTCCCTCGGTGCTCCCCTCCGCGGACGCGGCGGCCGGGTCGCCGCCCGCCTCCCCGGGCGGACCCGCGACGCCCGGCTCGGCATCGGGCTCCTCCAGCCTGAGCGTCGCGCGACCACCTCCGAAGAGCTCGGTGAAGAGCTCCGAGAAGTTGGCCCCGACCGCCCCGAAGACGAGGTCGACGCGCCGCGCGGCCTCGATCCCGAGGCGCTGGGCGAGACGGCGGACCTCGCGGCTCGCGATCGTCAGGTCGTCGTGGCCGGAGCGCAGCCTGCCGACGTGCTCACCCAGGGTGGTGTGCTGCTCGGGTGCCAGCGCGTTCACCGGGCCCATCGCCCCGATCCGCCGCTCCAGGCGGCCGATCTCGCGCTCGACCCGTTCGGCCGCTGCGGGGTCCAGCTCGGCCTCCTCCTCGACCACCTCACCGCGCACCGCCTCCGCCTGCTCGGCGAGGCGGAGCTCGGCGACCTCGGTCGCGCTCTGGGCGGCGTTCACCTCGTCCTCGGCCCGGGCCACGGCGACGCGCACCTCGGCCCGTTCCGCCTCCAGCGCCCGCAGCCCGGCCTCCGCCGCCGCCAGGGGATGGGACGCGGATCCCAGCACCTCCGCGGCGTCCGCCGCCCGCGCCGCGGCCGCCCGCGCCTCCTGGGCGGCGGCGCGGCCCCGGGCGAGGGCGATCAGCACCTCGGTCTCGGCGGCCGCCACTCGGCCCTCCGCCTCGGCGACGCGCTCCACGGCCGCCTGCCGCCTCCGCTCGGCGTCGGCCCGGCGCCGCTCGGCCTCCGCCTCCTTCC
>JAJZNI010000021.1 GCA_021847925.1 bacterium | reverse complement strand
GGCGGGGTGCGCCCTTGCCGCGCGACTCCGCGCCGCGGGGGTGCGCGAGGTCGCCGATGCCGGGCTGCCGCCCCCGCCGTCGGACGGCGGCCTCCAGGTTCTCGAGGGCGCACCCGCGCGCGTCCCCGAGGGGCTGGAGGGGGACCTGAGCCCGGAGCAGATCGCCTGGCTCCGGAGCGGCCGCCGCCTCGAGCTGGCGACCCTCGGCCCGCGGGCGGTGGTGGAGAGGGTGATCGGCGCGGCGGAGCGGCTCGAGCGGCCCCGGGAGCGCGTCCCGCTCGCCCCGGCGCCCGCCTCCCAGGCTGCCGCGGCACCCTGACGGCCGCCGCGGAGGTGACCCGCCCCCATCAGGGCTGCGCGGGGTCCCAGATCCCGGCGCGGTGCAGACGCCCGGGGAGCGCGTCGACCCCGAGGTCGGCGGCGAGGCGCCGGCTCACCTCGCAATAGGCGGCGAGGTCCACGCCCACCTCGGCGCCCTCGGCGGCGAGCGCCAGCAGGGAGTCCTCGCTGCAGACGTTGCCCGTCGAGCGCGGCGCGAAGGGGCAGCCCCCGATCCCTCCGGCCGAGCCGTCGAAGCGGCCCACACCGGCGTGGAAGGCGGTGAGGACGTTGGCGACGCCCAGCCCGCGGGTGTCGTGGAAGTGGCAGCTCAACCGGTCGGCGGGCACCACCGCCATCACGCGTGCCAGCAGGTCACGGACCTGCGCCGGGGTGGCCACGCCGATGGTGTCGGCCACCCCCACCTCGTCGGCTCCCATCTCCGCGATCCGGGCGCAGAGCGCCGCCACGCGCCCGGGGTCGACGCGGCCCTCGTAGGGGCAGCCGAAGACCACGGAGAGCGCGACGTCCACGCGGCAGCCCGCGGCGTGGGCGCCGGTCACGATCCCCCCGAGCTCCGCCAGCGAGCGCTCCACGTCGCGGTTGACATTGCGCCGGTTGAACGCGTCCGTGGCGCCGACGGTCACCAGGACCTCGGTGATCCCCCGCTCCAGGGCGCGCTCCAGGCCGCGGGGGTTGGGGATCAGGGCGCGCAGGCGCGGCAGGGGTCCCGGCCCCAGGGCCTCCAGCACCAGGGGGGCGTCGGCCATGAGCGGGACGGCTCGCGGCGAGACCATCGCCACCGCCTCCACCCGTGGCGCGCCGGCCGCCAGCAGCCCCTCGATCAACCGCACCTTGACGCCGGTGGGCACCGGGCCGCCGGGCCAGCTCTGCAGGCCGTCGCGGGGAGCGACGTCCGTCCAGATGACGCGGCGGCCGCCCGGGATGCTCACCTGGTCACCTTACCGGGCCGCGCCGGCAGCGAGGCGCCGGCGCCCCCGCACCGAGCAGCGGCTACCGCTCGTGGGGCTCGGAGAGCGCCTCCCGGACAAACCCGGCGAGGAAGGCATAGAAGCGCTGCCGGTCGGAGGCGTCCGTCGCCCCCGGGGCGCTCTCCCCGCGCCGCCTCCGGGTTATCCAGGGTGGCACCCCGCGGGCCACGACCCGGTCGCCGTGCACCAGCGAGAGCATGGCGTCGTCGCACTCGTCGACCCGGAGCGCCACCTTGCGCACCAGCCCGGTGCGATCGCCGATCCGCCACCCCTGCTCCCAGCGGCGCGACCCTTCGGGGGTGCGGCTCACGTTGACCGCGCGGTCCTCGAAGACCACCTCGCCGGCGCGCAGGTTGGCCCCGACGGCGGCGCTGAGCGCCGCGTGGCCCTCGGTGAAGACCCAGCTCACGAGTGAGGCGCCCCGGTGCCCGACCGCGGGAAGGGCGCGCGGATCGCCGGCCTTGGCGCCCAGCGCCACCACGGTGGTCGCGTGGCGCCGGCAGTAGCGGCGCTCCCCCACCGCCGCGGAGTGGCCGGCGCACCAGCGCGTCCGGCAGGGCTGCCCCTCGCCGTCCACGTAGTCGCAGCGGACGAACCCGGGGGCGGAGCAGCCCCCCTCCCAGCAGGTCGCCGTGCTCCGGCTGGGAGCGGCCGCATCCCCGGGGTCCTGCGCCCCGCCGCTCGGAAGCATCGTCTCTGCGAGCGCCACCTGTCGTCCTCTCCGTCGGTCGCCGCCCCTCTCCACGGTGTGGTGCTGGAAGTTTAGAGCCTTTTGGTGCGAGAGGCTCGAACCGTTTCGCGCTCGTCACCCCCGGGGCGCCCGGGACCGCGCGGTATCCTGCGCCGATGCCAAGCCTCCCCCCCGCGCTCGAGGCCGCCGGCGCGCGGCTGCTGGAGGGCGGCCTTGACATCGACCGCGACCTGGCCCGCGAGCTGGTGCGGCTCCCGGACGCCGACCTGCCCCTGCTGATCGGCCTGGCCCATCGGGTCCGGGTCGCGCGGATGGGGCCCGCCGTCGAGATCGAGTCCATCGTCTCCGCCAAGACCGGTGGATGCCCCGAGGACTGCGCCTTCTGCTCGCAGTCGGCGCGCCACGCATCCGGGGTGGAGCGACACCCCATGCTCGACACCTCGCGCCTTTTGGCCCTGGCCCGCCGGGCGCGGGAGACCGGGTCGACCGAGTTCTGCATCGTGGTGGCGGTCCGCGGCCCCGATCGCCGTCTCCTCGACCAGGTCTGCGAGGCGGCTCGCGCCATCCGCGCCGAGGTGGGCATCGAGGTGGATGCGTCCCTCGGGCTGCTCAAGGACGGCCAGGCCGAGCAGCTCGCCGCCGCCGGCGTGCACCGCTACAACCACAACCTCGAGGCGGGGCCGCGCTTCTTTCCCCGCATCTGCACCACCCACACCTTCGAGGACCGGCAGGCGACCTGCCGCCGGGTGACCGCCGCGGGCATGGAGCTCTGCAGCGGGGGCATCTTCGGGATGGGAGAGAGCTGGGACGACCGTCTCGACCTCGCCTTCGCCCTCCGGGAGCTGGAGGCTCGCGAGATCCCCTGCAACTTCCTCGATCCCCGGCCGGGGACGCCCCTCCAGGGACGGGAGCCCCTGCGGCCCCTGGACGCTCTGCGCTGCACCGCGATGGTGCGGCTCGTCAACCCCGACGCGGTCGTCCGCTATGCGGGGGGGCGCGAGCTGGTGCTCCGGGACCTGCAGTCGTACGCGATGGTGGCGGGCGCCAACGGGCTGATCGCCGGCGACTACCTCACCACCCTGGGACGGAGCGCGGAGCTGGACCTCGCCATGCTCGCCGACCTGGGCATGCCGCCGGCCGCCGCTCCGCTGACCCGGGGAGCGCGCCCCGCGCCCCGCTGAGGGGACGGCGGCGCGCCGGCGGCCCGCGCAGGCCGGCTCCGCGCGGCCGGCGGCGCTCCCGCCGCTCCGTGTCGCGGCCTTCGGAACGCCTTGTCGCCCGATTCGTCACCTCCCGACCCCTAGGCTGGGCGGCGGCGGATGGACACGTTCACGCAGCGGCGCGGCGGAGAGGCGCGGGTGCCGGACCCGGCGCCCGCCACCGTGCGCGACCACGCCCACCGCCCGGCCCCCTCGCCGGGGTCCGGCCGGCACCGGCCGTGGCGGGAGACCGCGGGGGTCGGGGGTGGTGTGCCGCTCCTCATCGCGGCGCTGGCCGCGGGCGCGGCCCTCGGGGTCGGGCGCTCGCGCTGGCTCTGGCTGATCGCCCTCCTCGCCGTCGTCTGCGCCCTCGCCCTTGCCGGCGTGACGGCCCTCCAGGTCAGGCTGCGCCGGCTGGCACGGGATCTCGCGGCCCTGCAGTCCCGCGAGGCGGCCCTCGGGGCGGAGCGCGAGCTCCTCCTCCATGAGGCGCTGGCGGCAGCCGACCGTGAGAAGCAGCGCCTCGCGGCAGACCTCCACGATGGCGTGATCCAGCTGGTCAGCGCCATCACCCTGCGCACCGCCACGCTGGCCCGGGGCCTGCGCCGCGCGCCCACCCCCTCCGCCCAGGGCAACGAGGATGCGGCCGCGAGCCTGGATCGCATCACCGTCGACCTGCAGGCCGTCACCGTCGACCTGCGCACCCTGATGGGAGAGCTCGCGGGCGCCGACGTCCAGGGCGAGGGGCTCACCGGGGCCCTCGGCGCGCTGCTCACCCCCCTCGCCGAGAGCGGTGTCACCGTGGACGTCTCGGTGGGGGAGCTCAGCTGCGGGGCGCAGACCCGCTCGCTCCTGCACCGCGCCGCCCAGGAGCTGGTGCGCAACGTCGCCAAGCATGCGGCGGCGCGCCGGGTGCAGGTCTCGGCAAACCAGGAGGGGGAGACCGTCACGTTCGTCCTCGCCGATGACGGCCGGGGCTTCGACCCGGCCGACCTGGATCAGCGCGGACGGCGGGGGCACATGGGGCTGCGCCTGCTCGATCAGCGAGTGCGCGAGGCGGGCGGCACCTTCGACCTCGTGTCGGCGCCGGGGAGGGGGGCGCGGGCGACGGTCACGCTGCCCGCGGCGCCCACCGCCGCCGCCTGATGGGGGTGTGACCCAGGGCCTCCACGACAAACCATCACGGTGGGATGTCTGACCCGGCCGGCCCCTCAGAGCTCCGCGCTCGGCGCGGTGATGAGCCCCTCGCGGATGGCGACGGAGACCGCCTCCAGCTTGGAGTGGGCGCCGAGCTTGCCGATGATGCTCTGGATGTGGTTGCGCAGCGTGTGGATGCTGATGAAGAGCCGCCTGCTGATCTCCTCGTTGCTGAGGCCGTCGGCCAGGAAGAGGAGCACCGCGGTCTCCCGCTGGGTCAGCGGTTCGGCGAGGGACTCCCCGCGCGGGTCGGGGCCGGTGAGGCGCCCCAGCATCCCCGGCGACACCGCGGTGGCACCCGTCGCGGCGGCGCGGACCGCGGCCGCGAGCTCCTCGATGCTGTCCCCCTTGGTGACGAACCCGACGCAGCCCGCGGCCAGAGCCTCGCTGAGCACGCTGGCCTCGGCGGCCGCCGTCACCAGCACCACCCGCGCCCGGGGTTGGAGCGCGCGCAGCTCGGCGGCCGCGTGGGTGCCCTGGCCGTCGGGAAGCCGCTGGTCGAGGAGGATGACGTCGACGTCGGTGGTCGCCAGGCTCCTGCGCGCGTCGGCCAGGCTGCCGACGCTCTCGACCACCTCCACGTCGGCCTCCTCGTCCAGGGCGGCCGCGACGGCCTGCCGGAACATGCGGTGGTCGTCGACGACGAGCACGCGGATCGGTCGAGACGGGGCACCCGGCACGGCGCTGCTTCCTCCGGAGCTGAGCGGCGTCTGCCTGCCGCTGCTCGTCACGCCCATTGTGGAAGGCGGCGACCGGGGGCGGGGGGCGTTTTCGACGCACTGTCACGACGGCGTGACCGGGCGGGGGGCCCGCGTGGTGCCGGCGTGACCCGCCGATCGGGTGGGCCGGGGGGACCGCGGGCGCCGGCCGCGGCCCCCCCGTCTAGTGCACGCGCACCACCCGAAGTCCGGCAGTCCGCGCCTGGCCGGCCGCCCCCCCCGGGACCACCATGGGCTGGCAAGGACCCAGCGCTCGAGGACCTCCCGTTGATCAGCACCGTCACCCTCCGCCCCCGCCGGCCCGGCCTGGCCGTGCGCCTCCTGCAGAGCTGCGGCGCCGACGTCGCCGCCTATGCCGCCGGCCTCACCGCCGATCTGCGCGCCCTCGCCGCCGACGCGGTGGCCTGGTACCTGGCGGGCCTGGTCCTGCTGTCACAGCTCGTTGACGCGACCTCCACGATGGTGGCGCTCGCCAATAATCTGCCCGAGGGAAATCCGCTCAGCGCCGCGGTGATCTCCCGCTGGGGGCAGCCCGGTCTTTTTGTCGAGAAGCTCGTGATCAGCACCGTCGTCGTCGGAAACATGGCCCGCCTGCGGGGTCGCAGCGCCAGGGTGCTCGGAGTGTGCGCCGCCATCGCCGGGTTCCTGGCGGCGGCGTGGAATCTCCACCTCATCGTCTGATGTCCGATCGGGTCACGGCGGCGCCGGCCGCCCCCGATGCCGCTCCGCAGCGCCGTCTCGGCACCACCGAGGCGGCGCTGCTGGCGCTCACGGACGCGCCCCTGGACACGGTCCGTCAGCGCCTCGTCGAGCTGGTGGCCGAGCGCAGCGGCGCTCCCGCGGTCGCCCTGCTGGAGGTCGCCCCGCCGGGGCGCCGTCCCGCCGTCCTCGCCCAGGTCGGCCTGGGCGAGCATCCGGATCTCCTCGTCACGCCGGAGGACGGCGAGCTGGTCGCGGCGGCGCAGACCACCGTCCTCGTGCGCCGCCGCGCGGGCGCGGTCGCGGAGCTGCTGCGCTCGCAGGGGCTTGGGGTCGCGGAGGCCGCGGGCCTCGGCCCCTACGGGATCGAGCAGGTCCTCTTGGCGGCGCGTCGCCCGGGGCGGCGCAGCGAGGCTGCCCGCACCGTGCTGCGGAGGGTCGCCGCGGTGCTGGCGGGCGCCGAGCGCAAGCACCGCCTCGCCCGGGTGGCCGAGCGGCGCCTGCGCCAGCACGCGTCCGTCGCGGAGCTGGGCCAGATGGCCCTGGGATCGGACGACCTCCTCGGGCTGGCCCAGGCCGCCTGCGGGGCCACCGCCGCCAACCTCCAGGCGACCATGGCGGCGGTGGCGGAGCGCTGCGCCGACGGCCTGCTGGTCCGCGCCGGGGTGGGGCTCGCCGGGGGGCTGCGCATCGGCAGCGAGCTGCCGCTGGAGCGGACTTTCTCCGCCCGCGTGATGCGCTCCGGAGAGGCGCTCCTGGTCAACGACACGGACGCCAGCCCGGAGTTCCGGAGCACATTCCTCGGCGACGTCTTCCGCGGCGGCAGCGTCCTCGTCGTCCCCATCCAGAGCGGCCAGCGGGCCACCGGGACCCTGACCGTCGTCTCGCCCCAGCGGGACGCCTACACCGAGGACGACGTGAGCTTTGTCCGCAGCGTCGCCAACGTCGTGGCGCTGGCGGCGGAGAGGGCGCGCGTGCGGGGGCAGCTTCGCCTCTCCGTCGAGGAGCTGCGCAAGAGCGCCGAGGACCGCAGCCGGCTCCTCGCCCACGTGGTGCAGGCGCAGGAGGACGAGCGGCGCCGGATCGCCGACGACATCCACGACGACTCCGTGCAGGTGATGACCGCGGTCGCGCTCCGCCTCGCGACCCTGCGCCGGCGCCTGGGCGCGGACCGCGTCGACCCCCTGCTCCTCAACCTCGAGCACGACGTGCGCCAGTCCATCTCACGGCTGCGCCACCTGATGTTCGTGCTCCGGCCGCCGGCGCTCGAGAACCACGGCATCGAGGCCGCGCTCCACGCCTTCCTGGCCCAGATCACCGAGGAGGAGGCGCTCACCTACGCCATCGACGACCGTCTGAGCGCGGAGCCGGAGGCCGACGCCCGGATCGTCATCTACCGCATCGCCCAGGAGGCGGTGGCGAACGTCTGCAAGCACGCCCGCGCCAGCCGGGTGGACGTCACCCTGGAGGAGAGCGCCGGCGACGTCATCGTGACCATCGCCGACGACGGGGTGGGCTTCGATCCCGGCCGGCCGCAGGCCGCCCCCCCCGGCCATCTCGGCCTGATGGTCATGCGCGAGCGGGCCGAGCAGAGCGGCGGCTGGTGCAGCGTGGAGAGCGTTCCCGGCCGCGGGACCACCGTCCGCTACTGCGTGCGTGGCACCGCTCCGCGGCCGCAGCCCTCCGCGCGGCCCGCGGCGGTGGCGCTGCGATGACCGTGCGCATCCTGATCGCCGACGACGACCCGTCCATGCGCAGCGCGCTGGGCGAGATGCTGCGCAGCGAGCCCGGGTTCGAGGTGATCGGGGTCGCCGCCGACCCCGAGGGCGCCATCGACCTCGCCGGGACCCACCAGCCCGACGTGGCCATCCTCGACGTCAAGATGCCGGGGGGAGGAGGGGTGCGTGCCGCGGAGGGGATCCGCGGCGCGTCCCCGGGCACCCGCATCCTCGCGCTCTCCGCGTGGGACGACCGCGAGACCATCCGCCGGATGGAGCGCGCCGGCGCCGCCGGCTACCTGGTGAAGGGCTCGGCCCCCGACGACCTCTTCGCGGTCATCGAGAGCGTGACGCGGTAGGCGGCGCGGGCCGGCGCGGGAGGGAGACCGCGGCCACCGGCCGGGGGCTATAATCTGTCTGCGACAGATGGATA
>JAJZNI010000001.1 GCA_021847925.1 bacterium | reverse complement strand
GTGGACATTCTCGTCGAGACCCTGCGCTGGGACGGGTCGGACCCGGTGCTGGTGGCGGCGCGGGAGGCCGCGCTGGCCAACCGTGGCGTGGCCCTCCTGAGCGTCCTGGAGGGAGAGGGGGTGGGCGCCCGCGCCGCCCTGGTGGAGGGGGGTGGCTGGACGCAGGGCCCGGGCGGGGGCCGTCTCCCGACGCTGCTCGCGGCCCCGGTCGCGCAGCGTCTGCGCACGGGGAGCGCCGGGGTCGAGCTGGCCGAGGGCGTGCCCGTCTTCGTCGACGCCATCGTCCCCGCGCCTCATCTGGCGATCGTGGGAGCGGTCGACATCGCCACGTTCCTCACGCGCATGGCCTGCGCAGCGGGGCATCGCGTCACCGTGATCGACCCGCGGCGCGCCTTCCTCACCCCGGAGCGCTTCCCGGATGCGGACGGGCTGGTCGCGTCGTGGCCGCACGAGGCGCTGCCCTCCCTGGGCCTCGGGCCCCGCGACGCCGCCGTCTGCCTGGCCCACGACCCCAAGATCGAGGACCCCGCGCTCACCCTCCTGGCCCGCAGCCCCGTGGGCTACGTGGGCGCCATCGGCAGCCGGAAGACCCACGCGACGCGGGTCGCTCGGCTGCGCGAGGCCGGGCTGGGCGAGGACGAGCTCGCGCGCATCCACAGCCCGGTGGGCCTCGCCCTCGGCGCCGCGACGCCGGCCGAGATCGCGGTGGCCATCCTCGCCGAGATGGTGGCGGTCCGCCGGGCGCCCCGCACGTAGCGTCAGGGCTGCGCCTGCCGCCAGTCGTCGGGGGTGTCCACATCGGCGAGGACGCCGGCTTGGGGGCCCACCTCGAGCGCGGCGACCAGCTCCGGCCGCGAGCGGAGAAGCGCGCGCAGGCCGGTGTCCCCGCGCAGCGCCCTCACCTCCGCCCACGCCTCGCGCGCCAGCAGCGCGGGCGGCTGGAGCAGGCCTGCGCGCGACATGGCGGCGAGCGGCCGCCCCGACCCGGCCCACACCTCCAGGAGGCGGTCGATGAGGGGTGCGGAGACGCCGGGCTGATCTCCGAGGATCACCATCGCCGCCTCCACGCCGGCGTCGAGGGCGGCGATCCCGGCGCGCAGGGAGGAGCTGATCCCCTCGGCGTGGCGGCGGTTGAGCACGATGGAGGCCCGGCCCCAGCGGACCCCCGCCCGGATGCGGCCGGCGCCCGCTCCCAGCACCACCACGACCGGGTCCAGGCGCGAGGTGCAGGCGGCATCCACCACGAGCTCGAGGAGCGGCCGGCCGCGCACCGGCAGGAGCTGCTTGGGCCGTCCCATCCGGGTGGAGGAGCCCGCGGCGAGGATGACGCCGGCGACGGTCACCGGGTGGCCGGAGCGGCGGCCCGGGCGAGCCAGCGCCGCAGATCGTCGGGGGTGTCGAGGTTCGCCGCCCACTCCGGGGGGAGACTCCCGCCCAGGACGGCCGCGGCGTCGACGAAGCGCACCCGGAGCCGCGTGAGCAGGTGGCGGAGCGAGAGGTCGGCCCCGGCGAGTGCATCCTCCGCCACCCCCAGCGAGCTGCGGCAGTACACGGCGTGCAGGGGCTGGGGGCGTCCCTCCGCGAGCGGCACCAGGGCATCCTCACCGGCCCACGCGGCCGCCATGCGGGCCAGCAGCGCGCCGCTCAACCCGGGCATGTCCACCCCCACCACCGCGCAGAGCGGATGGGGGGACGCCCGCAGGGCGGCGACCAGGCCCCCCAGGGGCCCGCGGTCCGGGATCGGGTCGGGGACCGAGAGGCAGCCGGGCCGGGCCGGGGTCCGGTCGCCGCCCGCGAGGATCACCGGCGCGGCGACGCCGCTCAGCCGCCCGATGGCGCGGTCGAGCAGCGCCTCCCCGGCGACCTCCAGGGTCACCTTGTCCCTGCCCATCCGCCGGCTGCGACCGCCGCAGAGGATCGCCCCGCTCAGCCCCCGAGGGCCGTCGCCTCGCCCGGGGGCGCGAGCGCTCATCCCGGAGCGCGGCCGCCGGGTCTCGACCCCGGTCGCCTCACTCGTCGCCGGCGACCGCGCGGACCGCGGCGGCGGCCTCCTCCAGCGCCTCCGGCTCCGGCACCCCCGCGGCCCGGCGCACCTCCACGAAGCGCCCGATGAGATACGTGGTGAGCGGGGCGTCCTGGCGCTCTCCCGCGTGAGCGACGTCGCGGGCGAGGCGGAGGAGCAGGGCGCGCTCCCTCCCCTGCGGCACCGGGGTGCCGGCCAGCGCGCCGGCGAGACGCTCCAGCAGGGACGCGGTGGGCTCGCTCGGGCGTTCCATGGTCGTGACCTCTGACAGTACGCTCTTGGGCGATGACCGGCGGACGGCGGCGGGTGCTCCGGGTCGAGCAGGGGGGCGCCTCGCGCTGGGTCGTGGACGACCTGACGGCGGAGGAGCCGCTGGAGATCCAGCTCGACGGCGCGTCCCTCTCCGTCACCATGCGCACGCCGGGTGACGACTTCGACCTCGCCGTCGGCTTCCTGATCACGGAGGGCATCGTGAGGAGCGCCGGCGAGATCGCCACCCTCAGGATGTGCCCCCGCGCCGGGGCCGGCTCCGGTCCGCTGAACATCGTGCAGGTGTCACTGCGGCACCCCCCCGGAGCCGCCGCCGCGCCGAGATCGTTCTTCATGACCTCGTCCTGCGGCATCTGCGGCAAGGCGAGCATCGACCAGGTCCGGACCCGCACGGTGTACCCGGTCGGCGCCGATCCCCTGGTGGTCTCCCCCGCCCTCCTCGCCTCGCTGCCGTCCCGGCTGCGCGACGCCCAGCGCCAGTTCTCGAGGACGGGAGGGCTGCACGCCGCCGGCCTCTTCGACCGCGACGGCAATGCCGTGTGCGTGCGTGAGGACGTCGGCCGCCACAATGCCTTCGACAAGGTGATCGGCTGGGCGGCGACGGCGGGCCGCCTGCCCCTCACCTCCCATCTCATCGTCGCCTCCGGGAGGGCCAGCTTCGAGCTCACCCAGAAGGCGCTGATGGCGGGCATCCCCCTGCTCGCCGCGGTCTCGGCTCCCTCCGACCTCGCCGTCGACCTCGCCGAGGAGGCGGGGATGACACTGGTGGGGTTCCTGCGCGGAGAGGGCATGAACGTCTACGCGGGCCACCGGCGGGTGCACCCCTGACGCGTCCCCGCCCGGGTCGCCGCAGCCGCGCGAGGGACGGGTCTCACCGGGGCGAGGGTTAGACTCGGGACGGGATGACCACGACCCTCGTCGTGAACGGCGTCGCGCACGTCGTGGAGTCCCCCGCGGAACGTCCCCTGCTCGCGGTGCTGCGCGGCGAGCTCGGCATCACGGGGCCGAAGCTCGGCTGCGGCGAGGGGCGGTGCGGCGCCTGCGTGGTGCGCGTGGGCGACGAGTGCGTCCCCGCCTGCCGCACCGCTCTGGGCGAGGTTGGGGGACGGCCGGTGACCACGGTGGAGGGGCTCCTCCGCGACGGCCGGCTCCACCCCGCTCAGCAGGCGTGGCTCGAGGTCGGGGCGTTCCAGTGCGGCTTCTGCACCCCGGGGTGGGTCGTCGAGACCGCGGCGCTCATCGACCGGCGGCCCCGACCGCCGGAGGCGGAGATGCTCGCGGCCCTGGAGCGGCACCTCTGCCGCTGCTGCGCCTACCCGCGCATCCGGCGCGCGCTGCGCCGCGCCGTGGAGCTCGCGGACGGCACGGCGAGCCCCGGCCTGACGGTGACCGCGGAGCAGGTGGCGGACCGGCTCGTCGCCCGGGTCACCCCCGAGAGCCCCGAGGTCGACGGCGGGCCCGATGACGGTGACGCGTTCTTCGCGGCGGTGGGCGACGGGATCGTGAGCGTCCTCGACCCGCCCGCGCGCCCAGGCGGGGGAAGGCAGCCGACGGGAGCGTGGGTCCACGTCGGTGCCGGCGGGCGCGTCACCGCCGGCATCGGGAAGGTCGAGGGCGGCCAGGGGACGCGCACCGCGCTCACCCTCCTCATCGCCGAGGAGATCGGCGTGCCGCCCGCCGCCATCCGGCTGGTGATGGGCGACACGGCCGTCTCGCCCTTCGACATGGGGACCTTCGGGAGCCGGTCGATGCCCGACGCGGGCCCGGCGCTGCGCGCCGCCGCCGCGGGGGCGCGGGAGGCGCTGCGGGAGATGGCCGCCGAGCGGCTGGGCGTGGCGCCCGCGGCGCTGGCGCTGCACGAGAGCGCCGCGGTCTGCTCCGATCCGGAGCGGAGCGTGACCTACGCGGACCTGCTCTGCGGAGTGCGGCGGACCCTGCTCGCCGGGCCCTCGACCGAGCTCACCCCCACCGCCCGGTGGCGCACCGCGGGCCGGGACGTCCCGCAGGCGGGCCACCTCGACGCCGTGCTGGGCACCAAGCTCTTCCCCTCCGACCTCTCCCTCCCCGGGATGCTGCACGGCGCGGTGCTGCGCGCCCCCGCGTACGGGGCCCGGCTGCGCTCGCTGGACAGCCGGCGCGCCGAGGCCATGGCCGGGGTGACCGTGGTCCGCGACGGCGCCGGCTTCGCCGGGGTCGTGGCCGGCGATGCGGCGAGCGCGCGCCGCGCCGCGGAGGCGCTCGCCGCCACCTGGGACCTCACGCCCCAGCCGGCGCGCGCCGACCTCGAGGCCCACCTGCGCTCCCATCCGGTGGACGGTGAGGGGTGGGCGGGGCCGGTGTGCGAGCAGCGCGGCGACCCCGACGCCGCGCTCGGGGCCGCGGCGCTGCGCCTCACGGCGACCTACCGCACGGCCTACATCGCCCACGTGCCGCTCGAGCCGCGCGCGGCGGTCGCCGAATGGCGGGACGGCCGGCTCACGGTGTGGGCGGGAACGCAGACCCCCTTCAACGTCCGCCGCCAGATCGCGGAGGCGCTCGACCTGGACACCGGGCGGGTGCGCGTCATCGTCCCCGATTTCGGCGGGGGGTTCGGCGGCAAGCACGCGGCCACGGTCGCGCTGGAGGCGGCCCGGCTGGCGCGTGCCGCCCCGGGACGCCCGGTGCGGCTGCAGTGGTCGCGCACCGAGGAGTTCACCTGGGGCCACCTCCGCCCCGCCGCCGTCATCGACGTGGCCGCGGGGCTGGACGCCGCCGGACAGCTCCTGGCCTGGTCGATGACCAACGTCAACTCGGGCCCGGCCGCCCTGCTCACCCCCTACACGGTCCCCCACTGGCGGGTCAGGTACCAGCCGTCGGCCTCGCCGCTCCCCCAGGGGTCGTACCGGGCGCTGGCCGCGACCGCCAACCACTTCGCGCGGGAGTCCCACATGGACGAGCTGGCGCGCCGGACCGGCGCCGATCCGCTCCAGTTCCGGTTGCGCCACCTCGACGACGCCCGCCTGCGCGAGGTGTTCCTCGCCGCGGCGGAGCGTGCCGGGTGGCACCGGGAGCGGCCGGCCACCCCCGGCTACGGGCGCGGCATCGCGGGCGGCATCGAGAAGGATGGCCGGGTGGCGACCGCCGCCGAGCTGGTGGTGGAGCCCGACCGCCGGGTGCGGCTGCTGCGCCTGGTCACGGCGTTCGACTGCGGCGCGATCGTCAATCCCGACAACCTGCGCAACCAGGTCGAGGGGGCGACGGTGATGGGCCTGGGGGGAGCGCTGTTCGAGGCCATCGACTTCCGCAACGGCCACCTGCTCAACGCCTCCCTCGCCGACTACCGCGTCCCCCGGCTGTCCGACGTCCCCGCCGTGGAGGTGGTGCTCCTCGACCGCCGGGATCAGCCGCCGGCCGGCGGAGGCGAGACGCCCATCGTGGGCGTCGCGCCCGCCATCGCCGGCGCGATAGCGGACGCCTGCGGTGTCCGTCTCACCGAGATGCCCCTCATCCCCGGGGGCACGGGTACCCCGCACCCCCTCATCCCCCTCACGACGACGAAGAACACGGAACCATCCACAACCCCGGGTGGTCCCCTTTCTGGTTGACGTTCACACGCGGCGAGATCCGGACCCCGTGCCGGAAGGCCAGGATGTCGGCGATCTGAGCGGCGCTGCGGGCGGGGTGCTCACGCCGCAGCGCTGCCGCCAGCTGGAGGAGCTCAGGGTGGCGGCGCACCGCCCCAGTGTCTACCTCGTGAGAAGTTGGATGCTGGGTGCGGTCTGTTCGATCGCGATCCACTCCTGGAAGTAGCAGGCGGGCAGGTAGTTGTACGTACCCTCGCCAAGCACAATGCCGGCGGCCACGGCACCTCCGTCCTCCCGCACGTAGGTCGGACCACCGCTGTCGCCCGGCGCGCAGGCGCTGACCGAACTGCCGTTCGACCCGTTCTCGATCACGCCGACCCCGCAGATCATGTCCACGCCCGCGTAGCCCACCGAGTACCCGCTGAGGTCTTGGCACGTCCAGTTGTTCTCGACGAGCTCGTCCGCCTGTTGACCTGACACGGCACCATCAAACGTCATCTCAGTGCCGTTGCCTGGGAAGGTATCGCCCAGAACGGGAAGCCCGGTGTTCACTGATGAGCCCGGCCCACCACTGTAGACGTCTGCTTGTGCGCCGCCGGTTATCCCCTGCGTCTGAATCGTTGCGAAGTCGCTGCATCCGAGCTCGGACCACTCGCATGTGTTCGAGCCATCCGGGCCCCACTCCCAGGTGATCTGCCCCACCTCTTCCTCTTGACATGGGCCGTAGCAACCGCCGGTGTACTGCCACGACGAGATGAACTCGTAGCTGTACAGAGGGCCGCAATGATCGGCGGTCATCATAGCTTCGTCCCCGTTGGGGTCCAGCACGGCGAACCCATCGGAACACCCTTCGGATGACGTCGGGTCGAAGATTTGCTCCCCGCCCCACCAGGGTGGCGAGTCGTTGTAGCGGTCGCCGCTCACCGTGCCGACCGGCGCGGTCTGGGCCGCCACAGCAAAGCGTCCGCTCCCATACCGGGTGTTCAATACCTGTTGGGCTCTGAGGATGTAGTCCGGGGGCGGGTTCGATGTGGAGGAGGCGAACTCGTCCGCGAGCGCTGAGTTCTGCTCCCGGAGGCTCAGCCCTCCTGACCCGGAGTGCCAGCGGCATTGGCACTCATGCTCGACGCTGCGAGGACGCAGACCATCGCGACCCCAAGCGTTGAGGCAACGCGTCGCAACATTCGATTGCTCCTTACGGTGGTTCTCTACGGCTCTGGCGAGCAACGCACTCACGACAGCCGTGACTGCTGGCATCAATCCTCATCCCCGAGCGAGCGATCACCACGTTGGGATTAGGCCATCCGAACCCTCCCTACGTGCTCAGACGACCACGGGCGCAAGTGTATTGAGCGCCCTATTGGCTGTCAAGCGCCGGGTCGGCACGGTTGCGGGAGGTATGTCGGAGGTAGCGCAGGCGCCTCGGTCAGCCGACGCTCGGGCGTCGACCTCTTCGCGGCCGCCGCTCCCGCGACCCAGAAGGAGATGATCCACCGGCTCGCCACCGGCCAGGCCTCTCGATCATCAATGACGTGGGAGATTCGATGTCCACGGCCCACATCACAGACCACACCCGAAGCCGTTGGACGAGGATCAACCAATCGCGTTCAGATAAGATCCGTGGCGGAATTTCCCATCAGGCATCCTCCAAGACTTCAAACACGGCGTTCTCAAGACTGATGGCACTCCTCCCCAGCACATAGCACGTACTTGAGGAGGCGATACAGGTGATGGGTGCAAGCGTGAAGTCGCTGCCGATGGATTGGGGGGTTGGCCCTACCACCCACGAGCCACCGGCGTAGTGCTCGACCAGAGGCCGCGCCAGGTCCGGGGGCGGCGTCCCCACGCCGGTCCACCCCGGACCGGTGATGCTGCCGACGGCCCAGCAGTCGGTCGCGGCGAGGCAGGCGACGCCATCGAGGGAGCTTCCACCGTCGCTAGGGACGTTGAGATGCAGCGTAGGAACCGCAACCCAGGTCCCCGCCGTGTAGTGTGCGGCGACGGGCTGTGAGCCGCCGCCCACCGCCCAGCAATCGTCCGAGGATACGCACGTGATAGCGCTGTCAGGGAAGCTGGTTGGGACGGGCGCGATTGTCCAAGCGCCCCCCAGATAGTGCTCC
>JAJZNI010000062.1 GCA_021847925.1 bacterium | reverse complement strand
GTCGGCTACACGGGCGGGCGCACCGCGAACCCCACCTATCCCGAGGTGTGCTCCCACACGACCGGTCACGCCGAGGCCGTCGAGGTGACCTTCGACCCCGACCGCGTCAGCTACGAGGAGTTGCTGACCGCCTTCCTCGTGGAGATCCACGACCCCACCCAGCTCAACAGGCAGGGCCCCGACGTCGGCGACCAGTACCGCTCCGCCGTGTACGTCCACGACGCGGAGCAGCGGGAGGCGGCGGAGCGGGTGCGCGCCCGGGTCGACGCCTCGGGGCGGTTCCGCCGCCCCTTGGTCACCGAGATCGCGCAGGCCGGGCGCTTCTGGGAGGCCGAGGAGTACCACCAGCAGTACCTCGAGAAGCGCGGCGGGGGCTCCTGCCACATCTGACCCGCGGTGCGCCGGGGCGTCATGAAGTCGCAAGGAGGCGGGACGTAGCCTGGGCGGCGCCGATCAATTCGGAGGAGAGCGCGATGACCCAGGATCTTCCCCCCCAGGGGGGCGGGGCACCCGTCCCGCCCCTCTTCCCCGGGCCGTACCCGGCGTGGCCGCCGCCACCGCCGGCACCGCCTCACCGCCGGCTCATCGGTGGGCGCCGCCTGGCGGCGGTCGCCGCCCTGACCGGCCTGGTGGCGGGGAGCGCCGTGGCCGGCTTCGTGATCGCGGGCCAGGGCGCCACCCCCACGTCCCCCGTCTCCGACGCGGCGGCGGAGAGCAGCTCGACGGCGTCGCCCACGCCGGGCACCGGGGATCACCCCGGGCTCCGCGGCCTGGGGGTCGACCTCCTCCAGCAGGCGGCCCGCGTCATCGGCATCAGCACGACTACGCTGCGGGCCGACCTGCGCGACGGGCAGACCGTCGCCGACGTGGCAGCCGCCAACGGCAAGACCGCGCAGGACGTGGTGACCGCGCTGACCTCCGACCTGACCACCGCCATCGACAAGGCGGTGAGCGACGGGAGGCTCACCTCCGCTCAGGCGAGCCAGCTCACGTCCCACCTCACCCAGATGCTCACCGACTTCGTGAACCGTCCCATGCCCGCCGGTGGTCCGGGGCTTGCCCCGGCGGCCGGCGAGGGGGCGGCGCTCCAGGCGGCCGCGAAGGCCATCGGCGTGAGCGCCGCGACACTTGCGTCCGACCTCCGCGCGGGCCAGACCGTCGCCGCGGTCGCCGCCACCCACAACGTGAGCACGAGCAGCGTCGAGAAGGCCGTGGTGACGGCCGTGGACAGCCGCATCCAGGAGCTCGTCTCCAGCGGGCGGCTCACGGCGTCGCAGGCCAGCACCCTGACCGCCCAGGCGTCCCAGCGCGTCGACGCCTGGGTGACCGAGACCTACCCGGGCTGGCCCTTCGGACCGTTCGGTGGCGAAACCGGTTCGCACCCCGGCGGGCCGTGGCACCCCGCCACCTCCCCGTCCGGCTCCCCCTCGGGGAGCTGACCCCCGACCCCGCCAACCTCCCTCCCCTCACCGGCAGGACGGTGCGGGCGCGAGCCCGCGCCGCCCCTGCCGCGGCGGGTCCCCGTCCGATGCCACCCGGCCGCGGCGCGGAAGCGGCGCCCCGGCGCGGACGTGAGTTGAGGCCCAGGCCGCTGTCTACATCTACAGGATGCGCAGGACCTGGTCGGGGTCGCGCTCCCGGCGGCCGAGGGCGCGCAGGACGGCGAGGCGCCCATGGCGGAGCTCCGCCACGTCGATGAGCGTGGCGATGGCGATGTCCATCCCGGGAAGGTCGGGCGTCGCCACCCCGCAGGTCACGGCCAGGTCGTCGATGTGCAGGGTGAGCTCGATGAGGCGGGTGCGAAGGTACTCATCGAGGGGGATGGACCGCTCCCGGACCGTCACCAGGCGGTCGGCGGGCTCGGCGGGAAGGCGCGAGCGGACGCGGTCCAGGGCCCTGTCGAGCTGGCCCACCACCGCACGGTGGCCGACCAGCGCCTCCTCCTCGGCGGTGTGCCGCACCCGGACGTTGAGCTCGGAGGCGAGGTCGGGGCTCGCCATCGCGAAGTACTCGGCGGCGGAGGTCTCCGCGCCCTGGGCGGCGGGCGGACCGCCGGCCAGAAAGCGATCCACGTTGGTCACGGCGCGGACCAGGTGGGCGGCCAGGGCGCCGACGCTCATCTCGGCGAGCGCGCTCGGCTCTCGCCAGCGGTCGCCCACGGCGGTCAGTGCCACCACCGGGCGCGCGGCGGCGGCACAGGCGAGGAAGGCGTCGCGCACCTCGCTCACCCGGCGGACCCTCCCCGAGCCCGCGCCGCGGTCCGCTCCCGGAAGCGGGCGAGCTCATCACGCAACGCCCCCTCGAGTCCCTCGACGGGAACCCGGACCTGGGTCATGCCGTCGCGCTCGCGAATGGTCACCGCGTGATCCTCGAGGCTGTCGAAGTCGAAGGTGACGGCCAGCGGGGTGCCGATCTCGTCCTGGCGGCGGTAGCGGCGCCCGATGGACTGGGTCTCGTCGTACTCGGTCGCGAAGTGAGGGCGGAGGCGGTGCTCCAGCTCGCGCGCGGGGCCGGTCAGCTCCTCCTTCTTGGAGAGCGGGAGGACCGCGACCTGCACGGGGGCCACGTCGGGGTGCATGCGCATCACCACGCGCCGCTCTCCCCGCACCTCCTCCTCGTCGTAGGCGTCGATGAGGACGGTGAGCATGATCCGGTCCACGCCCGCCGCCGGCTCGACGACGTAGGGGATGTAGCGCCGGCCGCTCACGGGGTCGAGGTAGGTGAGGTCGACGCCGCTCGCCGTCTGGTGGGCGGTGAGGTCGAAGTCGGTGCGGTTGGCGATCCCCTCGAGCTCACCCCAGCCGAAGGGGTAGAGGTACTCGACGTCGGTCGCGGCCTTGGCGTAGTGAGCCAGCTCGTCCGGCTCGTGGTCGCGCAGGCGCAGCCGCGAGCTCCGCACCCCCAGCTCCTCGACGTACCAGCGGAACCTCTCGGCGCGCCAGTAGTCGAACCAATGGTCGTCGGTGCCCGGCTCGCAGAAGAACTCCATCTCCATCTGCTCGAACTCGCGGGTGCGGAAGATGGAGTTGCCCGGCGAGATCTCGTTGCGGAAGGACTTGCCGTTCTGGGCGATGCCGAAGGGCACGCGCTGCCGGCTGCTGGTGAGCACCGACTTGAAGTCGACGAACATGCCCTGAGCGGTCTCGGGGCGCAGGTACGCCTGCGCCGAGGTGTCCTCGACCGGACCCAGGAACGTCCGGAACATGAGGTTGAACTGGCGGGGCTCGGTGAGGTCCCCGCCACACTCCGGGCAGCCGGGCGCATCCGGCGCCCTGCCGCGCGCGGCGCGCTCGGCGGGAAGATGGTCGGCGCGCCAGCGCCGGCGGCAGCTCCCGGTACAGTCCACCAGAGGGTCGCTGAAGCCGGCGACGTGGCCGCTCGCCACCCACACCTGGGGGTTCATGATGATCGAGGTCTCGATGCCCTCGACATCGTCGCGCAGCTCCACCGTGGAGCGCCACCAGCGGTTGCGGATGTTGCGGCGCACGCGCGTGCCCAGCGGTCCATAGTCGTAGAGCGCGTTGATCCCGCCGTAGATCTCGCTGGACTGGTAGAAGAAGCCGCGCTGCTTGCCCAGCGAGACCAGCCGGTCGAGGAGATCGGACGGCGGCGGAGCGGGCGCGGGCGTGCTCTCGGAAAGGGTATCGGAGGCGGTGGACATCGGTTCGCCAGTGTACAGGTGCGGGTCAGCGCTCCAGCGCCCGCAGCACCTCCCAGGAGCGGAGCCGGCGGTCCAGGTGATGCTCCAGCTCGCGCTCGATCACCATCTCCAGGACGGCGAGCGTCGGCGGATCGAGGCGGAGCCGGGCCCAGGTCTCGGCATCCCCCTCCGAGGCCACCCGGAGCACCTTGATGACCCGCACCGGGCACTCCACGGCGGCGGGGTCACCGGGCCGGCAGCGGGGGCAGAGCAGCCCGCCTCCGGCGGCGCTGAAGGCCGCGGGCTGCTCGGCCAGGCGGTGGCCGCAGGAGGCGCACTCGTGGAGCTGGGGTGCGTAACCGAGCCGCGCGATCATCCGCCGCGCGAAGCGCACCAGGGCGGCGCGGGGGTCGCGGTCCGGCCCGGCGACCTCGGCCAGCGCACGGTCCACCAGGTCGAAGACGGCGGGGTCCGGGTGGTGGCCCTCCAGGACCCGGTCGGTCAGCTCCGCCATCACGGCGGCGCAGGCCGCCCGCCTCGGGTCGCCGACGCGGCGGGGAGGTGCGCTCGCCTCGGCCTGGGCGAGCACCAGCAGCTCCCCCCTCCCCGCGGCGAGCTGCATGCGGCTGCGTGAGAAGAGGTCGGTGCGCCCCGCCAGACGGCTTCCCGATCGCCGCGCCCCGCGCGCGATCACCC
Source organism: bacterium (assembly GCA_021847925.1). Taxonomy (GTDB): domain Bacteria; phylum Chloroflexota; class Dormibacteria; order Aeolococcales; family Aeolococcaceae; genus JAJZNI01. Next base: position 3,712 of record JAJZNI010000062.1, on the reverse strand, counting down.
CGACCTTGCCGTGCTCGCGGGTGAGCACCGTCAGGATGCGATCGGCCTCGGCGTAGTCGACCCGGCGCAGGACGATCCCCTCGTCGGTGAAGCTCCCCGGCACCTCACCCCTGGGCCGGGCGGGCCCCGTTCGGCTCGACGAGGAACGGCGTGGGGCTCACGATGCGCACGGTCTGAATGCTCTGGCGGCGCACCTGCTCGACGGTCAGGGTTGCGGACCCGAGCGCGAGGACCTCGCCGGCCTTGGGGATCTCGCCGAGACGCTCGTAGACCAGGCCTCCGATGGAGTCCGCCTCGGTCTCGCCGAGATCGAGGCGGAGCAGCTCCTCGGCGTCGTGGACGGGGAAGCGCGCGCTCATCACCACCTCGCGGTCGCTCAGGAACTGGACGTCCTCCTTCTCCGCGAAGTCGTACTCGTCGCGGATGGGTCCCACGATCTCCTCGATCAGGTCCTCGAAGGTGACGATGCCCGCGGTCCCACCGTGCTCGTCGACCACCACCGCCATGTGCACCTTGCGCTCCTGCATCTCGCGAAGCAGCTCCCCCACGTGCTTGCTCTCGGGGGTGAAGTACGGCTCCCGCGCCAGCGTGGCGATGGGGCGGCTGTCGCCGCTGCGGACGCCGTGACGGAGGAGATCCTTGGCGTACACGACACCCGCGATGTTGTCGATGTTGCCCTCGAAGACCGGGATGCGGGAGTGGCCGTGCTCGATGATCAGGCTGATCAGCTCGCTGACCGGCTGGCTCGCCTCGATGCCGACGACATCGACGCGGGGGACCATCACCTCGTGGACCTCCTTGTCGGTCATCTCCAGGATGCCGGAGATCATCTCGCGCTCCTCCTGCTCCACAACCCCCTCGCGCTCCCCGAGGGCGAGGATGAGCTTGAGCTCGTCCTCGGTCACGAACGGCCCGGGTGGACGGCCGCGGGTCGCGGCGCTGAGCAGCAGGCGGGCCACCACGGTGAGGGCGCTGACGATGGGCCGAAGCAGGGTGGTGAGGAGTCGTACCGGCGCCGCCATGCGCAGCGCCAGCCACTCGTTGAAGCGCAGCGCCAGCGACTTGGGGGCGATCTCGCAGAAGACCAGGACGAACACGGAGAGCGCGACGGTGGAGATGGCCGCCGCGGGGCTGTGCGCCCGGGTGGCGATGAGGGTGGCCGCCGTCGAGGCCACGATCACGGCCACGGTGTTGATGGTGAGGATGGTGGACAGGTAGCCGTTGGGGTCGGCGTGCAGGCGCACCACACGGCGGGCACGGCGATCGCCGTCCTCGGCGAGGCTGCGCATGCGGATGCGCGACACCGAGGTGAGCGCGGTCTCCGCCGCGGCGGCGAAGGCGGCCAGGACCAGGCCGGCCCCGAGGAGGACGGCGAGACCGGTCACCGGGCCGCCCTCACGCGATCAGCGTCTGATGGGCTCATCGGAAGAGCTCGCTGACGCTCCTCCCCTCGTGGACGCGGACGATCGCCTCGGCGATGAGGGGAGCGACGGAGAGCACGCGGAGCTTGGGGTGGTTGTCGAAGGCCCGCCGCGCATCGGGGAGCGGGATGGTGTCGGTGATGCAGATCTCGTCGATGGGAGCCGCGTGGAGGCGCTCCAGGGCTCCCTCGCTCAGCACGCCGTGGGTGACCACGACGTCGACGCCGGTGGCGCCCTGGGCGCGCAGCGCCTCGGACGCGCTGACCAGGGTGCCTCCGGTGGAGATGAGGTCGTCCACGATCACCGCGTGCCGGCCGGCGACGTCACCGACCACGTGGACGACCTCCACCGCGTCGTCGCGGGGGCGGCGCTTGTCGATGATGGCGATGGGGACGTCGAGGATGGCGCCGAGACGGCGGGCCCGGAGCGCCCCCCCGGTGTCGGGGGAGACCACCACCACGTCGCTGACGTGGCGCTCGCGCACCCGGCGGGCCAGGATCTTGGTCGCGGTCAGGGCGTCGACCGGGACGTCGAAGAACCCCTGGATGGCCTCGGCGTGGAGGTCGACGGCGATCACCCGGCTGGCCCCCGCCAGCTCGATGATGTTGGCCATGAGCTTGGCGGAGATGGGATCGCGAGGGGCCGTCTTCTTCTCCTTGCGCTGGTAGCCGTAGTAGGGGATCACCGCGGTGATCCGCGCGGCCGAGGCCCGGCGCAGGGCGTCGAGGGTGACGAAGAGCTGGACCAGGTTGTCGCTCACCGGCTGGCAGGTGGGCTGGATCAGGAAGACGTCGTGCCCACGCACGGACTCGTGGATCTTGACGTCGAACTCGCCGTCCGCGAAGCGGGTGATCTCCATCTTGGCGAGGGGGATGCCGATCTCCCGGGCGATCTTCTCGCTCAGCTCGGGGTGGCCGGTGCCGGAGAGGAGCATCAGCTCCCCATAGGGGTTGAAGTCAGGCATCGCGGCGCTCCCTGCGGTCGCGCCAGCCCGCGACGTTGCGCTGGTGCGCCCGTCCGACCGCGAGGGCGCGCTCCGGGACGTCGCCGGTGACGACGCTCGCGGCCGCGATGTAGGCGTCCCGCCCGACCCGGAGGGGGGCGACCAGCGTGCTGTTGCTGCCCACGAAGGCGCCGTCGCCGATGGCGGTGCGGTGCTTGTCGCGGCCGTCGTAGTTGCAGGTGACGGTGCCGGCACCGACATTGACCCGCTCCCCGATGTCGCTGTCGAGGACGCACGCGGAGTGGCTGATGCGACTCCCCTCCCCCACGCGGCTGTTCTTGACCTCGGCATGCGTCCCCAACGATACCCCGGACGCGAGGGCGCTGCCGGGACGGACCCGGTCGTAGTGGCCGATCTCCACACCGTCGCCGAGCTCGGAGCCCTCCACCACCGAGGCGCCGATCCGCACGTGATCGCCCATCCGGGTGTCGCGCACCAGCGCCATCGGGCCGATCTCGCACCCGCGCCCCACCCGGGTGTCGCCCAGGAGGAAGGTCATCGGCCTCAGCACGCTGTCCATGCCGACCCGGACCGAGGCGTCCACGTAGGTGGTGGCCGGGTCCTCGACGGTCACGCCGGAGAGCATCAGGTCGGTGAGGAGGCGGCCCCGCAGGACCGCCTCGGCGGCCGCGAGCTGGACCCGGTCGTTGACCCCCATCGCCTCGTCGGGGTCGGCGGCGAGCACCGCCTCCACCTCCGGGGCGAGCTGGGCGACCACGTCGGTGAGGTAGAGCTCGCCCTGCGCGTTGTCGGCGGAGAGCCGCTCCAGGCACGGCCACAGACGGGAGCCGGTGAAGACGTAGACGCCCGCGTTGCACTCGGTGGGGGCGGGCCCCGGGGGGAGGTCGCGCTCCTCCACGATCCGCTCCACCCGGCCGCCGCCTCCCCGGACGACCCGGCCCAGCCCGGTGGGGTCGGCGGGGGCGACGCTGAGGAGGACGCACGCCGCCCCGGTGGCCGCGTGGGCCCTGAGCAGGCTGCGGACGGTGCCCGCCCGGAGCAGCGGGAGGTCTCCATAGACGACCACCACCGGCCCCTCCGAGCGGAGCTCCGGGGGAACGCTGCGCACGGCGTCGCCTGTGCCCCGCGGCTCCGGCTGGACCACCGCCTCCCCGGCCCCGGCGACGGCGGCCGCGACCTCAGGCTGCCCCGGGCCCACCACCACGATGGGCGTGCTCTGGGTGGCGCTCCCCGCCGCCTCGAGGACGTGGAGGAGCATGGGGCGGCCGGCGAGCGGGTGGAGCACCTTGGGCCGGGCGCTGCGCATCCGGGTGCCCTGCCCCGCGGC
>JAJZNI010000136.1 GCA_021847925.1 bacterium | reverse complement strand
ACGCCACCGGCGTAGCTGGAGGAGCCGGGCAGTGCCGGGCTGCCGACGTCGGTGGAGGTCCACGGGGCGGGCGGGGGCGAGAGCGACGTGACGCTGACGTTGGCGAAGGTGGCGGTGCTGAGCGCGTCCCAGTTGTGGGCGCAGACGAAGAGGCCCACGGTGATGGGATCGGTGAGGCTCACGGTGGCGGTGCCCACCTCGGTCCAGGTGCTGCCGTCGCTGGAGGTGTAGGCGGTGATGGTGCTCCCCATTCGTGAGAGCCGCAGCCAGGCGTTGGGGAAGGTGTACAGCCCGGCGGGCGATGCGGTGGTGAAGTTGGACTCAAAGGTCATGCCGTTGCCGGGGGTGACCGCGAGCAGGGCGTAGGGGGAGCCGGCGGTGGTGGACTGCTTGACCATCACTCCCGCCTTGGCCCACGGATCCGTCTGCGTCTGCGAGGTCACCTCGGCGGTGATGGTCGCGTCGCCGCTCAGAGGCTGGTCGACGTACTGGAACTGGTCGGCGGTGCCCCAGATGTCGCTGCCCGAGCCACTCACCGAGAACACCCCGTTGGCATAGGTCGCCGAGCCGGCGAGGGTGGGGCTCCCGACGTCGGTGGAGCTCCACGGGGAGGGGAGCGGGCCGCCCCCCTGGGGTGTGACGGTCACGTTGTCGAAGGTGGCCGTGCTCAGGGCGCTCACGTTGTGCGAGCAGACGGCGAGGCCCACCGTGGCGGGAGAGGTCAGCGGGAGGTCGACGTAGCCGACCTCCACCCAGTTGAAGCCATCCGGCGAGGTGTAGGCGGTGATCAGCGGGCCGGTGCGATCAAGCCGGAGCCACGCGTTGGGCAGGGTGTAGGAACCGCCGCCGACGGACGTGTCGAACCCATATTGGAAGACGACGCCGTTGCCGGGGGTGACCGCGAGCAGGGCATAGGCGGAGCCCGCGGTCGTGGATTGCTTGATGATGATGCCGGCCTTCGCATACGGGCTCGTGTCCGTCTGGGAGGTGACGCGAGCCACGATGCTGACGTCGCCCGTCAGCGCCTGCGAGACGTAGTTGAACTGGTCGGCGGTGCCCCAGATGTCCGACCCGCCTCCCTGGACGGTGAACGTCTGGTTCGCGTAGGTGGCTGACCCGGAGGGGGTCGCGCCGCCGACGTCGCCGTCGGACCAGAGTCCCGGGAGGGCGCCCGGGGCACCCGTGCCGGTGATGCTCACGGAGCTGAAGACGGTGGTGGCGAGCTGAAGCGAGTCGTGGGACGAGACGGCCAGGCCCGCCTGCAGGGTGCCGGTGAGGGCGGCGATGGAGACCGTCGAGTTGGGGATGGCCGTCCAGGTGGTGCCGTTGCTCGACGTGTAGCCGGTGTAGGTATCGCCGGACCGGCTGATCTGCAGGTAGTCGGGAGCCGTGCCGGGGGTGACGACCTGGGTGGTCCCGCCACCCTGGACGCTCCGGTACTGGACCGCCACGCCGTTGCCGGGGGTGAGAAAGACCCCGTAGTAGGGCGACGCGCTGGAGCTCGACACGCGCACCATGACCCCGGACTTGGCCCAGGCATTCGTATCGGTCTGCGATACGACCTGGGCTGAGACCGTGCCGTCACTCTCCTGCGGCTGCGAGACGAAGCGGAAGTAGTCGGAGGTCCCGGTGATGTCGCTTCCGCCTCCCTCGACGGTCCACGTCCCGGTCTGGTAGTACTGGTCGCCGGTCGGGTGAGCGTATCCCACGTCCACGCAGGACCAGCCCGAGGGACAGAGATCGGGGGGCGCCGGCGCGGTGGAGGAGACCGTCACCGCCGTGAAGGCGGCGGAACCGGCGGTGCCGGTCACGTCCGAGCTGACAGCCATCCCCGCGTCGATGGTGCCCGCGAGGCTGGGCAGGGCAACCGTCGAGCCGATCAGTGGCGTCCACGTCGAGCCGTCGGAGGAGGTGTAGGTGGTGAAGGTGCTGCCGGAGCGGGCCACCTCGATCCATGCGGGGAGCGTCGCGGGGACGCTGGCGATCTCGCCGCTCATCAGCCCGGTGGTGGTGCGATAGCTGACGACCAGGTCGCTGCCCGGGGTCAGCCAGGCGCCGTAGAAGGCGGCGTCGCGCTGGGGCCCGGAGCGCAGCATGAAACCCGCCTGCGCGGCCGAGCTGGTGGCCGTCTGCGCCGTGACCTCGCCGCCGATGGTGCCGTCCGCGGCGAGGGGCTGCCAGACGTAATGGAACTGGTCGCTGGCCCCGGCCACACCGGTCCCCGCCCCGGTGACGGTCCACGCTCCGCCGGACAGCGACTGGTCGCCGACCAGGGCGGGGTTGCCGACGTCCTGGCAGCTCCACGGCGACGGGCAGGGTGACGCCGACGGCTGCGGGGCGATGGTGACGGCCGGCGCGCCCACCGTGACCATCGCCAGGGTGGCCGTTCCCAGGGTGCCGTCCGTACCCGACGCCACGGCGACGCCTCCGAGGCTCGCGTAGGGGAGCGGAAGGGAAGCATCGGTGCCGGGCACCAGGGTGAAGGAGGTGCCGTTCGCCGACGTCGCCGCGTAGAAGCTGTCTCCCCTTCGCTGGATCATGAGGTACTCGGGCAGCGCGACCGCCGTGGTGGAGAGCACGGTCGTGGGGCCGCCGAACGCCTGCCGGTACTGGACCACAAGATGGCCGCCGCTCTGCGCGAGCACCGCATAGTACGGCGACCCCGGGTCGGAGCTCTGGCGGACCATCACCCCCGCCTCGCCGCCCGTGCCCGCGGGGACGGCGGTCACCTCGGCAGCCACCTGGGCGTCTCCAGCGGTCGGCTCGCTCAGGAGCCGGAAGCTGTCGGAGGTGCCGCCGACGCCCGACCCGCCCGCCGACACGGACCAGCTGCCACCGCTCACCTGCTCGGAGCCCGCGGGTGTGGCCGCGATGTCCTGGCACGTGAACCCGGCAGGGCAATTGGCGTCGGCCGGGGGCGCCGGAGGCGCGGACGAGGGCAGACCGAAGGCCTGCACCTGCCCGGCGGTGTTGCCCACGAAGATCACGCCGCCGGCGGTGCTGGGGCCGGCGTAGATCTGAGAGCCGGTGTCATAGCTGTAGAGGCGCTGGCCGGTCGTTGCGCTCAGGACCTCCAGCGTGGACCCGCCCCCGTCCAGGACCAGCCCGTTGTCGTACGCGAGGGCTCCGAGCACGAGGCCGGGGGCGGCGTGCTGCCAGACGAACGCGCCGGTGGTGGGATCGATGGCGCGCACGGTGCCGGCAGCGCCGGTGCCGTTGATCACCCCGTTCCCGCCCCCGACGTAGAGGTCGCCGCCGCCGAAGGCGCCGGACGAGACGCTCCCGTCTCCACAGGTGGGGCAGTCACCCCCGATCGAGATCCGCCGCTCCCAGACGGGCCCTGCGGCGAGGTTGGTGCGATTGAAGGCGTACGTCACGCCGTCCTTGTTGGTGACCGCCACCAGCGGATCACCGTTCGCGTCCGTGAAGAGGGTGGTCGAGGTGCCGAAGTCCGAATCGGCCACCGCCTGCGAGGGCGGCAGCTTCCACGAGCTCGTGACCTCCAGGGTGCTGGCGTTGATGGCCAGCACCGCCTGGGCATAGGGCTGGTCAGTGGCGTTCTGGTTCCCGGTCGCCGTGTAGATGGTGTTGGTCGACGGATCGTAGGCGGGCGAGGTCCAGATGCTCCCTCCAACCTGGCCGTTGGGCACCGTGTTGAGGGTGTTGACGATGGTGTGGCTGGTGAGGCTGACCTGCAGCAGCGCGCCCTGGACCAGGGGGCAGTCGCCCAGGCTCGCGACCCCCACGTACGCGTATCCGTTGACCACGAGCGGACCCGCCCAGTTGTAGTGCCCGTCGTAGACGCCCGGGGTGTCGGTCCCGTTCACCCAGACCCGCCACTCGACGGCGCCGGTGGAGGCGCTGAGCGCATAGAAGTAGCCGTCTCCGCCGCCCACGTACACGACCCCGTTGAGGACGGTGGCGGGCGAGGACACACCCATCTCGCCGGCGGGGTAGCACGGCTGGGGAACGTCGGTCTGCCCGAGGTAGGTCTTCCACACCAGGGCGCCGGTGGTGGCATTGACCGCGTATTCGTACCCGTCCCAGGAACCGAAGTACGCGATGCCGCCGACGACCGAGGGGGAGGTGGCGACCGGTCCTCCGGTCTGGAAGCTCCAGAGGCGGGTGAGGGTGGGAGCGTTCGTGGGCGAGAGAGTCGTGTCGCTCGACGCGGCGGTGCGCTGGACGTCGTGCAGCGATGTCGGCCAGCTGTCCGTCGTCGTCGTGGAGGTCGTCGTTGTGGAGGTGGTCGTGGAGGCGGGGCTCGCCGCCGAGGCGGCGACGGGGCTCGAAGCGCCCAGGGCGACCCCTCCGAAGGAGAGCATCGACGCCGCCGCGCCCACGGTGAGGACGCGTCCCCACAGCGACGCGGCCCTCGCGTGCTCCGCGGCGGCGCGCCCGCGATCGCGCCGGCCCGCCTGCGCTGCCATCCCGCCCATCCCGTCCACCCCGTCTATTCGGTCGTCCGAAGTCTACTCCGTCCATGGCGCCCGGCCCGCGAGCCGGAGCCGTGGATGGGCACGCCCGGGTACGGGTGGGGGTGGGAGCCGCGGCTCCCACCCCCACCCAGGTGCTCAGGTGGCGCTCAGGCCTGGGCGGCTCCCGCGCGCCGCCGCACGGCGAGCACGTACCCGCCCCCGAGGAGGAGCAGCCCCACGATGGGTAGCCCCACCGCGAGCGGAGCCTCGGGGATCACCGGAGGCGGCGAGCAGGCGGCGTAGGCCGCGCTGTCGACCGGACCGCTGACGAACAGTCCCCCGCTGGTGAACACCCCGCCCTCGACCCGCAGCTGGGTGTAGGGCGCGGCCAGGAACTGCGACGGGATGCCGGCGATCGTGTACGGGTAGCTCGAGGCGCTGGTGAGGGTGACCCTGGTCCCGGCGCCGGTGTCGGTCCACGTCGAGCCGTTCCGGGTCGCGTACACCTCCAGCGAGGCGTAGCTCCCCGACGAGGAGTCGAGCACCGTGAGCGCCCCCGAGACGCTGGGCTGGAAGCAGTCGCCGCTGACCGTGATGGCCGTGATGTGGCAGGCCAGGGCCACCGTGGTGGTGGCGGCCGCGAGGGCGAGCCCGAGCAGGCTGCCCCTCCTCATGATGCGGCGGCGGCGCCGGGCGGGCGCAATCGCCGCGACGGTTCCCCCTCTCATGGTCTCCTCCTCTCCCGCAGGCTCCCGGCCGGAACCACTCCAGGCCCGTCGAAACCACCAGGATGTTACCGGACGATACCACATATCGTTTCAAAACATCCAGTCGCGATTAAAGTCCCGTAAGGCCTGATCACGCCGATCGACCGGCCTGCTGGACAGGCGACCAACCCCGCTCGCGGAGGCGGTCCTCACCCCCTGCGGGGTGACGCCGGTCGCCGCGTCGCCAGTCCGGAAGCGGCGACCAAGGTGGCAACCTGGCCGAGGGCGGCCCGGCGTTCCGCGCTCACTGGGGCCCTCTTCCATGGAGAGCGGCGGCCCCCGGTCACCCGGTTGGCCGCGGGGCGGTGATGCAAGCCGGTCTGTAAGCCGGATTCTGTCCCCACCGCGGTGGGGGACGGCCATCCATCTGGGACGCCGGTCACCCGGCGCCTCGTGCGGTCTGACCCGGGGACGGGGACGAGCAGCCCCTGAGCGCGGCGTGCCGCGCCCGCCCCTGTTCGACCTTGCTCCGGGCGGGGTTTGCCTGGCCGGCCGGTCACCCGGCCGCCGGTGGGCTCTTGCCCCACCATTTCACCGTTGCCGCCGGCACGGAGCTCGCGAAGGTGGCTTCGCGGCCCCGGATCAGGCCGGCGGCTGTGTCATTTCTGTGGCACTCTCCTTCGGGTCACCCCGACTGGGCGTTACCCAGCGCCCTGCTCTGCGGAGTCCGGACTTTCCTCAGGCGGCGAACCGCCCGCGGCCGTCCGACCGGCTTGCTCGCCCAGTGTACCGCCCCCGGCGCGAGGGTTCGGGGAGCCGGCGCACCCGCGCGATCGCGACGGAGGCACCGCGGCGGGCGCGCGCACCGAGGCGTACAGACGTTCCTATTGCACATCACCGGCGGCCGCTGTACAGTGCACGACCGTGGTGGTGAAAAGTGTGGCCAGGTGGGGAGCAATCCCATGAGCTCCCTGGGAGCGCCGGACACCGGCCGCTCTCCGGGGCCCGGTGAACCGATATGTCATTTCGCGGCCAGTTCGAGCACTCCGTCGACGCCAAGGGGCGGGTCGCCATCCCTGCCCAGTTCCGCCGCGACCTCGGCGGCGGGGCGGTCATCTCGGTCGGCCCGGGGGGGAGGCTCGTGATCTGGCCCACCGACGACGCCTGGCAGGCCCACCGGCGGGGCTTCCGCCTCACCGGCGGCAGCCCCGCGGACCAGCGCGACCTCCTCAGCTTCATCCAGTCCAGGACCTGGGACATCGAGCTCGATGGCCAGGGGCGCCTCCTGCTCAGCTCGGTTCACCGAGAGTTCGCCGGCATCCGCGACCGTGCGACCTTCATCGGAATGGAGGACCACATCGAGGTGCAGGCGGCGGAGCGCTGGGAGCGTTCCTCCGAGAAGTTCACCGAGGAGCGCTTCACGGAGCTCTACGACCTCGTCAACCCCGTGGGGGCCGCCGCCCCCGCCGCGGCGCCGTCGTGAGCGGCGCCCGACCCACCCGCGCACCGGTCCATGCTTCTCGTGGCAGGCATGGATGCAGACAGCGACGCCACGCCCGGGGAGCCGCCCTCTGAGGCGAGCCTCCACCGGCCGGTCCTCCTACACGAACTGATACAGCACCTGCAGCCCGCAGACGGCCAGACGGCCGTCGACGGGACCCTGGGCGCCGGCGGTCTCACCGCCGCTCTGCTCGCGCGCGTCGGTCTGTCCGGCAGGGTCCTGAGCCTCGACCGCGACCCCGTCGCGGTGGTGCGCGCCCGGAGCCGCTTTGCCGGCGCCGGCGACCGGCTCCACCTGGTTCGCGGCGACTTCGCCGACATCGAGCGGATCTCGGCGGAACACGGCATCGACGCCGTGGACACCGTCGCCCTCGACCTCGGCCTCTCCTCCGAGCAGCTGGCCGATCCCGGCCGCGGATTCAGCTTCCGGCTCGACGGTCCGCTGGACATGCGCATGGACCCGGAGGAGGACGTCCCCACCGCCGCCGACATCGTGAACGGATGGGATGAGGCCGACCTGGCCGCCCTGCTGCGCGGGTACGGTGAGGAGCGCTTCGCTCCCGCCATCGCCCGGGCGATCGTGCGAGCCAGGGGACGCGCCCCTCTGCGCACCACCGCGGAGCTTCGCAATCTCGTGGAGGCGGCGGTCCCCCGCCGCCACTGGCCGCGCCGGATCCACCCGGCGACCCGGACCTTCCAGGCTCTTCGCATCCAGGTCAACCACGAGCTGGAGAGCCTCCGCCAGGGGCTGCAGGCCGCAATCACGCTCCTCCGGCCCGGTGGGCGTATTGGGGTCATCTCCTTCCACTCTCTCGAGGACACCCTTGTCAAGAACACGCTCCACGTCGCAGCACTGAACTGTCTCTGTCCGCCCCAACAGCCCTACTGCACCTGCGCCCACCGGGCCTCACTTCTCGTCCTCACCCGCAAGCCGGTGACACCCGGCCCGGCCGAGATCGCGGACAATCCGCGCTCCCGCTCGGCCCGGCTCCGGGTGGCGGAGAAGCTGGCCCCCTGACCACCTGCCCCCCTCCCCGCGGAGGAGGCCGGAACGCCCGGCCTCCTCCCATCTCCTCCCCGATGGTTGGGAGCCGCGGCGTCCCACCCCCGTCCTCCCGACGTCCTGTCCACATCGCTCCACACATCCTGGTCATGAATCTCTCCGACCTGCTGCGCCCGCGTCCCGCCCGCGTGCCCCTCCCCGGCGGCCCCGCCCCCTCGGGGGGGCGCACCGTCCGCGAGCGCCGGCGGCGCGGCGGCCCGCGCACCCCGCTTCCTCTCCTGCCCGTGATCGCGATCTGTGCCGGTGTGGGCCTGGCCTACGTCAACCAGACCGCGAAGGCGACCCAGGACACCTACCACGAGACCAGCCTCATCAGCCAGCAGCAGCAGCTCAGCAACGAGGACCAGCAGCTCGGTGCCGAGCTGGCTCGCCTCGAGGCCGCG
>JAJZNI010000029.1 GCA_021847925.1 bacterium | reverse complement strand
CGGGGGCCGCGGCGCGGTACATCTCTGCGCCAGCCGCGGCCCCGAGGCGCTCGCCGCCCTGCGCGGCACCGGGGCCGCGGTCGGGGCCATCCACCCGCTGCAGGCCCTCGCCGGCGAGGGGTCGGCGCCTCTGCTCGAGGGCAGCCTCATGGCGGTGGAGGCCGATCCGCCGCTCGATGCCGTGCTCCGGCGGCTCGCCGCAGACCTGGGCTGCCGGCCCGTGACACTCGCCCCCGGGGCGCGGCCTGTCTACCACGCCGCCGCCGTGCTCGCTGCCAGCGGCCCCCTGGCCCTGCTCGATGCCGCCGCCGAGCTGCTCTCCGCCGCCGGCGTGGCCCCCGCCCCAGCCGGGGAGGGGCGATTCCCCGCGGGCTGTCCCGCGGACCCGGCGGAGGCAGGCCTGATCGCCCTGATGCGCGGCGCGCTGTCCAACGCCGAGAGGGCGGGCGTCCGAGCGGCCCTGACCGGGCCGATCGCCCGCGGCGACGCTGACACCGTCGCCGCGCACCTGGCGGCGCTGGGCCTCCGACCGGAGGTGGCCCGCCTCTACCGAGCCGTCGGCCGGGCCACCCTCCGCCTCGCGGGCGAGAAGGGGAGGGAGGGGATCGCCCACCTCCTGGAGGAGGACCGGTCCCGTCCGTGCAGCTCGCACGCGGGCGCGCCGGCACCGCATCCACCCCTTCCCGAGGAGCCGGTTCCATGGCCGTGACAGTTCCAGACATTCTTGACATGAAGCGGCGGGGCGAGCGCTTCGCGATGCTGACCGCCTACGACTACACCACCGCGAGCCTCCTCGCCGAGGCTGGGATCCCCATCCTCCTGGTCGGGGACTCGTTGGCCAACACCATGCTCGGGTACCCCACCACGCTTCCCGTGACCATGGCGGAGATGCTCCACCACGCCCGCGCGGTGGCGCGGGGGGCTCCGGGGCAGCTGCTGGTGGGCGACCTCCCCTTCAACTCGTACCACGCCTCGGACGAGGAGGCGATCCGCAACGCCGCGCGCATGCTCCAGGCGGGGATGCACGCCGTCAAGCTGGAGGGGGGCGGTCGCATCGCGGAGCTGGTGGGCACCCTGACGGCGCGGGGGATCCCCGTGATGGGACACCTGGGGCTCACCCCCCAGTCCGTCCATCTCTTCGGTGGGTTCCGGGTCCAGGGCCGGGAGGCCGCGGCCGCGGAGCGGATCGCAGCGGACGCTCGGGCGCTCCAGGAGAGCGGCGCCTTCGCCGTGGTGCTCGAGGGAGTCCCCCGTGCCCTGGCGGCCTCGATCACCCACCGGCTCGACATCCCCACGATCGGGATCGGCGCGGGGCCCGACTGCGACGGCCAGGTGCTCACCGTCACGGACATGCTGGGGCTGACCCGTGGTCACGTCGCCAAGTTCGTCAAGGCCTATGCGGCGCTGGGCGATGAGGCGATCGCCGCGGCCCGCCGCTTCGCCGCCGAGGTCGCGTCCGGCGCCTACCCCGACGACGCACACTCCTACCACTAGTGCCGGTCCTCACCCACCCCGCCGAGCTGCGCCTCTGGTGCGAGCGCGTGCGCGCGTCGGGCCTCACCGTGGGCCTCGTCCCGACCATGGGCGCGCTGCACGCCGGCCATCTCTCGCTGATCCGCAGGGCGCGGGCTGAGTGCGACCGCACCGTGGTGAGCATCTTCGTGAACCCCACCCAGTTCGCCCCGGGGGAGGACTTCGAGCGGTATCCGCGCACCCCCGCGGCCGACCTCGCGCTCTGCGAGGCGGAGGGGGTGGGGATGGTGTACCTGCCGCCCGCGGAGGCCGTGTACCCCGAGGGCTTCGCCACCCGGGTGCGGGTGGTCGGCCCGGTCGCCGAGACCCTCGAGGGGGCTCACCGGCCGGGCCACCTCGAGGGGGTGGCCACGGTGGTCGCCAAGCTTCTCATCGCGGCCCGCCCGGATCGCGCCTACTTCGGGCGCAAGGACGCCCAGCAGTGCGCCCTGGTCCGCCGCCTCGCTCGGGACCTGGATGTCGGCACGACCGTCGTGGAGTGCGAGACGGTGCGGGACCCGGACGGCCTCGCCCTCAGCAGCCGCAACGGCTATCTGGACGCCGCGGCCCGGGCCCAGGCGCTCGCGATACCCGCGGCGCTGGCCGCCGCGGCCCGGCTCCACGAGGCTGGTGAGCGGGATGCGAGCAGGCTCATCGAGGCCGCCGTTCGCCGCCTCGCCGAGAGCCCGGCTCTGAGCGTGGACTACGCCGCCGCCGTCGACCCCGACACGTTCGAGCCGCTGGCCACGGTCACGGGCCGCTGCGGAATCGTGATCGCTGCTAGAATAGCCGGGACCCGGCTGATCGACTCGGTCATGCTGGGGGCCGATGCGGGGCTGGCGATCGGCAACGTGGGTTGTCCGTCACCTAGGCCCTGATCAGAGGGGAGCGCGTTGCAGCGCATCGTCCTTAAGTCGAAGATCCACCGAGCGGTCGTGACGCGCGCGGATCTGGACTACGAGGGGTCGCTCAGCATCGACCCGGAGCTGATGCGGCTGGCCGACATCGTCGTCGGTGAGCAGGTGCAGGTCGTCAACCTGGCCAACGGCTCGCGCGCCGTCACCTACGCGATCGAGGGCACCCCGGGCGAGATCGGGCTCAATGGGGCCATCGCCCACCTGGGTGGCGTCGGCGATCGGGTGATCGTCATGACCTACGCGCACTGCGACGAGGCCGAGGCGCGCCGGCTCGTTCCGCGCGTCATCCAGGTCGACGCCGGCAACCGGCCGCGCCCGGGCCGGACCGGGGCGGAGGTGCCGGCTCTCTGAACGGCGTGTCGGCGCTCCATGGAGAGGCCCCCGAGGTCGTGGTGATCGGGGGCGGGGTCGCCGGCCTGTCGGCGGCGATCGCCGCCGCACGCTGGGCGCGCGTCCTGGTCATCAGCAAGGGCCCGCTCGATGCGGGGTGCACGGCCTTCGCCCAGGGGGGGATCGCCGCCGCCGTGGGCCCGGACGACTCTCCCGAGCTGCACTTCCAGGACACCGTCGCGGCCGGCCGCGGGCTCTGCGATTCCCGCGCCGTGCGCCTCCTCGTCGAGGACGCGCCCGCCCGGGTGGCGGAGCTGGCCGAGTGGGGGGTGGAGTTCGACCACGAGGCGGGCGAGCTCGATCTCCACCAGGAGGCCGCGCACAGCAGGCCACGCGTGCTCCACGCGGGCGGCGACGCCACCGGGGCCGCCGTCGAGGCGGTCCTGACCCGGCGGCTGCGCGAGAGCGGGGCGGCGGTCCTCGAGGATCATGCGGCGACCGGGCTCGTCGTCGGGGAGGAGGGGTGCACCGCCGTCGAGGTGTGCGACCTGGTGTCGGGTGCCCGGACCCTCATCGGAGCGCAGGCACTGGTGCTCGCCTCGGGAGGCGCGGGAGCTCTGTGGCGGCACACGACCAACCCCGCGGGGGCCACCGGAGATGGCATCGCCCTGGCCTACGAGGCCGGGGCGGACGTGGCGGACCTCGAGTTCATCCAGTTCCACCCCACGGTCCTCGCGGTCGCGGGTGCGCCGGCCTTCCTCGTCTCAGAGGCGGTGCGCGGCGCCGGGGCGCTCGTGGTGGACGCGGCGGGGCGCCGCTTCCTCCTCGCCGCCGACCCCCGCGGGGAGCTGGCTCCCCGCGACATCGTCGCCCGCAGCATCGCCGAGGAGATGGCCCGCAGCGGGACCGACCACGTGCTGCTGGACTGCCGCCGGCTGGGCGCGGGCTTCGCCGGCCGCTTCCCCACCATCGACAGGACCTGCCGGCGCCACGGCATCGACCCGGCGCTGACGCCCATCCCGATCGCTCCCGCGGCCCACTACACCATCGGGGGGGTCGTCACCGACCGCGACGGGGCCACCACCCTGCCCGGCCTCTACGCCTGCGGCGAGGTGGCCCGGACCGGGGTCCATGGCGCCAACCGGCTGGCCAGCAACTCCCTGCTCGAGGGGCTGGTGTTCGGCCGCCGGGCCGGGCGGGCCGCCGCCGCCTCATGCTCGGGGCGCCCTCCGGGCACCGTCGAGGAGCTGACCCCGGTCCCGGCGCTCCCCACCCTGGCTGACGTCGGCGCGCTGCACGAGGTGCGCGAGCTGATGTGGTCGGCCTGCGGGATCACGCGCACCGGCCCCGGGCTGACGGCGGCGGTCGCGGTGCTGGACCAGATGGGGGAGGAGGAGGGCGCGTCGCGCTCCTGCCACCTCGCCCGCACCACGGCGCGGCTCGTCGTCGAGGCCGCGCTCACTCGAGAGGAGAGCAGGGGTGCTCACCACCGCGGTGACTTCCCCCAGAGCAGCGACCGCTGGCGTGCCTCCCGCGTCACGCGGTCACTTCAGAGGAGCACGCCGTGAGCGCGACCCTGCAGCCGATGACCGACGCCCTGACCCGCGAGCAGCTCGACCCGCTCATCCGCGCCGCCCTCGACGAGGACCTCGGCGCCGGGGATGTCACCAGCACCGCGCTCATCCCGGCGGAGATGACCTGCCGTGGCAAGGTGGTGGTCAAGCAGGACGGCGTGATCTGCGGGTTGAGCGTGGCGAGCCGTGTCTTCGAGCTCCTGGACGAACGGGTGCAGTTCGACGCCAAGGCCACGGACGGAGATCACGTGCAGGCCGACCAGATCGTGGCCCGGCTCTTCGGACCGGCCCGCGCCATCCTGGGAGGTGAGCGGGTGGCTCTCAACTTCCTGCAGCGCCTCTCGGGGATCGCCTCCCTCACCGCCCGCTACGTCAAGGCGGTCGAGGGGACCAAGGCCACCATCCTCGACACGCGCAAGACCACACCCGGGCTGCGCGCGCTGGAGAAGTACGCCACCCGCATCGGGGGGGCCACCAACCATCGCGTGGGCCTCTTCGACGCGGTGCTCATCAAGGACACCCACCTGGCGCTGGTCGGCGGGGTGACGCCGGCGCTGCGCGCGGCCCGCAAGGCGTACCCCGACGATGACCTCATCGTCGAGGTCTCGTGCTTCCAGGAGCTGCAGACCGCCCTCAACGACCGGGCCCCTCGGATCCTGCTCGACAACTTCGCGCCCGGGCAGGTGCGGGAGGCGATGGGCGTGATCCGGGGTCGCGCCGTCGTCGAGGTGAGCGGCGGGGTGCAGCCGGGAAACGCCCGCGCCTACGCCCTGGCCGGGGTCGACTACATCTCGGTCGGCGCCCTGACCCACAGCGCCGTCGCGCTCGACATCTCCCTGAAGGTCACGCGCTACTGAGCTCGGCCGCTGAGGCGGCGCGGCCTCGGGCCCGCGCCTCAGCCGGGCCGCCGCCTGATCACTCCAGGGCGGCGACCAGCTCCTCCTGCAGCAGCCCGAGGGCCATCAGCACCCGGAACTCGGGCGCACGCCGCTGGGCGCTGCTGGCGCGCTGCTCCCAGCCGTCGTCGTCGACCCCGAGCAGCCCCCCGGCGGCGAGCCGGAGGTGGTTGAGGCCGCGGGCCCAGGCGAGGGCCTGCGCCTCGGTGAGGACGGTGACGTCCTCGCCGGAGCCGACGCAGTCCCGGATCACGTCCAGGTCCGCGCCGCGCTGGCGGTCCACCTCGGGCCTGACCCAGCGTTCGTACTCGGCCTGAAGCTCCGCCTCGGAGTAGGCGATCGGCACGGTCCTCGCGACCTGGCCGATGCGGGGCGAGAGCTGCTCGACGATCCGCTCGATCACCGCCCGCTCGGCGGCGTCGAGGTGGAGCTGGATGCGATCCCGGCGGCGGCGGACCTCAGCCATGCAGTCCGTGCCCCTACCCGCGGGCGAGGGTGGCCTGGAGACCGAACCCGTGCAGGCGCGAGACCGACACCTCCGCCTGCTCCCGCGGCTGCGTCGCGACCACGGCCTTGCCCTCGTGGTGCACCTGGAGCATCAGACGCGTGGCGGTCTCGATGTCGTACCCGAAGAGCCGGCGGAAGACCAGCACGACGTAGGACATCAGGGTGATCGGGTCGTTCCAGACCACGACGTTCCACCCCGGGTCGCGCAGCCCACGGGGGCTCCCCGATGGGACGTCGACCGGAGCGACGGTCGGGGTGGGGGGGGCGGCGGCTGATCCTGCCATCGCATGACAAGGGTAGCCGACGGCCGGTCCGGCGGCACGTCCCTCCCCGTCCCGGGGTGCTCAGGGTGGGCTCGAACGCTCCGAGCGGGTGGAGAGCCGCGCCTGCCGGCGGCCGCCCGTCATGGCCGGCGCGGCCGGCCCCGCGTCAGCCGCCGGTCCTGGCGTCCGAGAGGTCGAAGATCTCCCTCCAGA
This sequence comes from bacterium, assembly GCA_021847925.1. GTDB lineage: Bacteria > Chloroflexota > Dormibacteria > Aeolococcales > Aeolococcaceae > JAJZNI01. The sequence goes on along the minus strand of JAJZNI010000029.1, from coordinate 1,895 downwards.
CCGCGAAGGCCTGCGCGGGCCGGGGCTTCGGCGACGAGGCCGGACCCTCGAGCACCGCCTGGAGCGGGAGCTCGCAATCGTGGCAGATGATCCAGATCGGTCCCGGCTCGGCTATCCGGCGTTCGAGGCGGTGCTTGTGCCCGCATTCCTCACAGGTGATCGTCACCCTCATGGCCCACCGAGGGTCGCACCTCGCCTGCGACGCCCCCACGGAGAGTCCTGTATTGCCCCGGTCACGCCATGCAACGAAACCCTGACACGCCGCGGGAGGACGTGGAACGCGGGAGCGCCGAGCTCCTCCCGGGTCGTGCCGCCCCGAAGGCGGCGGGAGGCCGGCCGGGGCCGGTCCGCGAGGCGGGGAGGCGGGCCCGCCGTGACGCGCGGGTGGCGGCGGCCGCGCGCAGCGCGGGAAACCCTGACACGCCGCGGGAGGACGTGGAACGCGGGAGCGCCGAGCTCCTCCCGGGTCGTGCCGCCCCGAAGGCGGCGGGAGGCGCTGCCCCGTTCCGGCGTTGCGGGGTACCCTGTTATTCTTCCGAAGCCGCATGGCAACGGCGCAAACGCGTCCGTTCATCGCCTCCGCGCGGCATGTTCCGGGCATCTGCCCATCTCCGGCTCAACCCACCGGGCGGCCAGGCGAGAAACAGAAGGAGAGGATTGGCCCCAACCGTCGAGACCGAGGAGCGCGAGCCGCTCACCATGGAGGAGCTCCTCCGCGCCGAGGAGACCAGCGTTCGCGCGCTCGCCTACGGCGACATCGTCGAGGGGACGGTGGTGCGGGTCGACCCCGACGAGGTGCTGGTGGACATCGGCGCGAAGTCGGAGGGGGTGATCTCCAACCGCGAGCTGTCCGGGCGCAACGAGGCCGCCGTGACCCTGGAGCCCGGAGAGGTGATCAAGGTGTACGTGCTCCAGCCGGAGGACGACGAGGGCCGGGTGATCCTATCGCTGCGCAAGGCCCGCGCCGAGTCCATCTGGCAGGCCGTCGCACAGAAGGAGTCCGAGGGCGAGATCCTGGACGCCGAGGTGCGCGAGCAGAACAAGGGCGGCCTGATCGTCAACCTGATGGGCCTGCGCGGCTTCCTCCCCTCGAGCCAGGTGGCACGGCAGTTCTCGGGCAACCTCATGGAGCTGGTCGGCACCAAGATCCCCGTCAAGATCCTCGAGGTCAACCGCAAGCGCAACCGCCTGATCGTCTCCCAGCGCGCGGCGCAGGACGAGGACCGCGCCCGCCAGCGGGAGGAGCTCTTCGAGAAGCTGAAGGTCGGCGACCTGATCACGGGCAAGGTGAGCGGGCTGACCAGCTACGGCGCCTTCGTGAACCTGGGCGGCGCCGATGGCCTGATCCACATCAGCGAGCTCTCCTGGGACCGCATCAACAACGTCTCGGACATGCTGAGCGTCGGTGACGAGGTCCGGGTCAAGGTCATCAAGCTCGACCCCGAGCTCTCCCGCATCAGCCTCTCCCTGCGCCAGTTGAGCGAGGACCCCTGGGACACCATCGAGGACCGCTTCCCGCCGGGGAAGGTGGTCGAGGGCGAGGTCACCAAGACCAAGAAGTACGGCGCCTTCCTCCAGATCGCCGACGGTGTGGAGGGCCTCCTGCACATCAGCGAGCTCTCCTGGGATCACGTGGAGCGCACCGAGGACGTCCTCAAGGTGGGGGAGCAGGTCAAGGTGATGGTGCTGAGCGCGGATCGCTCCCGCCGGCGCATCAGCCTCTCCCTGCGCCAGCTCCATGGGGGCGGTCCGGAGGGACCGGGCGAGTACGTGCCCCCCTCGTACGACTTCGGCGGGGAGGATGCCGCGGACGGCACGCCCGCCGCGGAGGGATCCGTGGGAGCGGCCGTCGCCAGCGCGCTGGCGACGGCGGCTGAGCAGGGAGCGGCCGAGGC
>JAJZNI010000110.1 GCA_021847925.1 bacterium | reverse complement strand
CCCGCGCGGCGACGGAGGGGCGCGTCAGGATGCGGCCGCCCGGGTTCAGGCGACCCTGCGGCGGGTGAGCGCGAGCGCGATCCCCGCGTCCCGCAGCCAGGATGCGACCAGGGCGGGGGCTCGCCGCACCGTGCCGGCCGCCGCCGGCAGGACGCCGAGGCCCCGGACGCGGGCCACCACGATGAGCTGGAGCACGAAGGCGGCAACCCCGAGCCAGAGGTACAGCGGAGCGAGCAGGACGTAGATGGGGGCGGCGGCGGACCCGGTGGAGATGCCGGCGCCGAGGACGGTCTCGGCGACCTCCACGGGGCCCAGCATCAGGACCCAGATGACCACCCCGGTGACGGCGGCACGGTGCACCAGGGTGTCGCCGGGACGCGCCTGGCTGATCCAGGCGACCAGGCCGAGCAGCGGGATGAGCAGCAGCATGAAGTAGGGGCGCTCGGTCAGGGGGCTCACCAGCATGATGGCCTCCGTGACCAGACCGACCTCGAGCAGGGAGAGGCTGTCGCGCCGGAGCGGCTGGGTCGAGACCACCGCGACCACGAGGACGGTCACGATCACGACCACCGCGACCCAGCCGACCGTCTCGATCGAGGGCAGGACGGCGAGGGGATGGGCCACCGGGTTCACGGTGAAGAGCCGCGCCAGCACGCCCTTGGGGGACTCGTTGTGCACGAAGGGGAGGTACTGGTCGGACCAGAAGCTCCACACCGTCCAGAAGTGCGACCAGGCGGCGCGGCCCAGGAGCAGGAAGGGCGCGAGGGCGAGAACCGCGGTCGAGGCCAGGGTGGAGAGCGCCAGGTGGAAGTCGCGCTTCCAGAGGAGAAAGAGCGCGAGGAGGAGCAGCTCGGGCTTGATGGCGCAGGCGGCGCCGAGGAGCACGCCCGCGCCGACCGGGCGGCGCGCGGCGCGAGCCCAGAGCGCTGTGCAGACCAGGGCGAGCACCAGGACGTCGCTCTGCCCGAGGGCCCACTCCCGGTGCATGGGCAGTGTGACCGCACCCGCAGCGGAGAGCGCGAGCACCAGCCCGGGCCCCGGTCGGAGCCCCGCGGCGCGCAGGGCTGCGCCGACCGCGAGCACCAGGAAGGCCACGTTGAGGAGGTCCCAGACGGTCAGCGCGGGGTAGGTCGGGAGCAGGGTGAGCGGCACCATGAGGAGCGCGAAGAAGGGAGCGTAGACGTAGGCCCGGGCGGCGAAGTAGGTGCCGTTGCCACCGGGCGTGTAGGCGTGCACGAACGCCATGGCGGGAAGGTAGGGATCGTGACCCGCGCGCAGCGCCAGGCCCGCCTGGTAGAAGCTCGGAAAGTCCGCGCTCCGGAGCTGGGCGGACCCGTAGCGCATGTTGTAGGCGGCGGCGAGCGCCAGCACCAGGATGGATGCGGGCACGGCGAGGCGCCTCAGGGGGGCGACCAGCTCGGCAAGGCGGGGGTCGATGGCGGAGAGCGCGGCGCGGGCGGGCGTCACCCGGCCGATGATGGCACGCCCGCCACCGCGACCTGGTGGGGCGGGCCGACCACGGCCTGGACCACGTCGTTGCGAAGCCAGACGATCTCGCCGCCCGAGCGAGCCACCTGCGTGTACCCGGCTTCGAGCACGGGCGTGATGTCGGGGAACTCAGCCACGCTCGACGCCTCGGTGACGATCAGCTCCGGGCGCAGCTCCCTCACCCGCTGGGCCACCTGGCCGGTCTCGCCCAGGAGCACCTCGTCGTTGTAGATCGGCGGGGTGGGAAGGAGGAGCTGGAGGTGATTCTCCGAGTAGAGCCATGCGTCGGCGGACCAGACCACGGCCGTGGTTCCGTCGAGGCCGTGCGCGGAGATCCAGGACGCCACCGCGGCGTCCTCCCCCACCCGCCGGTCGAAGGCGTCCTGGTAGGCGGTGAGCGACTGCCGGTGGGTCAGCGTCGCCACCGCCCCGCCGTAGTAGGCGACCAGCCCGCCACTCCCGGCATCGCCGGGCACCAGCCAGTCCGCGCCCGCCACCGATCCGCCCCCCACGGCCAGCAGCCAGCCGATCCCCAGCCCGGCGACGGCCATCCCACGCGCGCCCTGTCCCACCGTCTGCCTGGTGGGGAGGCGGAGGGTGCCGAACGCGAGCGCGGCCGGCGCCACCGAGGGCAGCAGGTAATGCGGGTAGGGCTGCCGGGCGACCGCTGCGACCAGCAGCGCGGCGCCCGCCCAGAGCCAGAGCCGCCAGGCCGTGCCGCGGTCGGAGCGGAGCAGCCAGGCGGCGCCGACGAGGAGGGCGAGCGACGCCGCGGACGGCAGCAGGGAGAGGATCACGTCGCCGCCACCGGTGGGGTACTGGGCCTGGGTGAACGGCACCCAGAACCCCACCAGGGCCTGGGCGACGGTGGTGGGCCCGGCGAGGGCCAGGGTGGGGACCAGCCAGAGCAGGGTGAGACCGCCGAAGCCGGCGAGGTACATCGCGAGCCGCCGTCCCCTGCTTCCCACCGGGGAGAGCGCGAGGAGAAGACCGAAGGCGCACGTCTCCGCGAGGGCGGTCTGCTGGTACGCGACCGCCGCGGCGGCGAGGAGGCCGACGGCGAGCGGCCAGCGCGGCCAGCGGCGCGCGTCGGGTGAGGCGACGCGCGTGACGAGCAGCGCCCCGGCCCAGGTGACCGGCACGATCAGGAGACTCTCCGGCAGGAGCAGCTCGGCGTCGAAGAGCGGCGTCCCGAGAAGGAACGCGGCCAGGACCAGGATGACGGTGGCGCGCCACGGCCCCACGAGCCGGCGGGCGGCGTGGGCGACGGCCAGCAGGGTCAGGGCCCCGCTCACCAGGGTCACCGCATGGAGCGCCGCCTCGCTGGTGCCCAGGACCCGGATGGTGGCGGCCACCGTCCAGATGTCGAGGGGCGGCTTGTTGGTCCAGATCTGCGCGTAGAGCAGCTTTCCATGGAGGACGGCCCTCGCCGTCGTGACGTAGCCGGCCTCGTCCGTGTACCAGTGGGGCTCGAGGAAGGACGGGACGCGGAGGAGCGCAAAGAGGGCAAAAGAACCGATCACCCCGATCACCTGGGGCGCCACTCGCCGGCCGGGGCGGCGCTCCGCGCCGGCCATGCCCCCACCCCCGCTGGATTCCACCACCTCGTCTCCTCTGTCCGGAGCCGGCGCATCCGTGCTCCCGGGCCCGCCCGCCCCAGATGATCGCGCGCCGGCCGCGCCAGGCGGCGATCCGGGATGCGGCACCGGCGCTGCGGGAACGGCGGGTCCGGCAGCCGGGGCGCCGATGTGGCATGGTCGGGTGCCGTGAGCACCGTGCTGCCGGCGATCGCACCACCGCCCGGCGTGCCCGAGGCGCCGCCCGCGCCGCGGCGCGGGCTGCGCCGGCCCCGGATCTCGACGCTCGTGGTGGCGGCCGCGCTCATCGCCATCCTCGTGGTGCTGTGCCGGCGGGTCGGCGACCCCGACTTCTGGTGGCACATGGAGGACGGGAGCTGGATCATCAACCACGGCCGCCTGCCCACGCATGAGCTCTTCACCTACACGGTGAGCTCCAAGCCCTGGTCCGACCAGGAGTGGGGCAGCGAGGTGCTCGGCGACCTCATCTTCCGCGCCGGGGGGTTCCTCGCCTTCAGCCTCGTGTACACGGCGGTGACCTGGGCCGGCTTCTGGTGCATCTGGCGGCGGATGTCCATGGAGCGGGTGCCGGCCCTCATCGCCGGGGCCTGCCTGGTGGTGGCCGCGCTCGCCGGGGTGGCGGTGTGGGGACCGCGGTCGCAGATGATCAGCTTCGCCCTGCTCTGCATGACGCTGCTGTGGATCGAGGCCTACCTGCGCGATCGCGGGCGGATCATCTTCTTCCTGCCCCTGGTGATGGTGGTGTGGGCCAACCTGCACGGCGGCTTCGTCTACGGGCTGGCCGCCGTGGGCGTCGCGGCCGTCAGCGAGTCCATCCTCTGGGCCGTGTCGCCCGCGGACCCCAGCCACCGCCGGCGCTCGCTGCGGCTCTGGCTGGTGCTCGGCGCCTGCATGGTCGCCGCCCTCATCAACCCGCTCACCATCGGCGCCTACCTGGTCGCGGTCAAGGTCGAGACCAGCAAGGCGCAGCAGGGCTTCATCGCCGAGTGGCAGTCGCCGAACTTCCACGACCCGGGCGAGCTCTTCCTGGAGCTCCTCCTGCTGCTCGTCGTCGCCTCCATGGCGCTGCGCCGGCCGCGGCTGTGGGACGCGCTGCTCACGCTCATCGCGATCTACACCTCCCTCGCCTCGGTGCGCAACGCCGAGCTCGCCGTGGCGCTGCTGACCCCGATGATCGGCTGGTCGCTCGGCGGGGGGTGGGAGCGAAGCCGCTGGGCGGACCGGTTCAGCACCTGGATGCGGCGCCGGTCCCAGGACGTCGTCGCCGTGGTCGGCATCGGGACCCTCGCCGTGGCGGTGGGGAGCGTGGGGTTCGCGGCCAACACCCTGCGATCGCAGACGGCGAGCACGGACGCGAACTTTCCGGTCGCCGCCGCCAACTGCCTGGCCGCCAACCCCACCGTGGGCACCCGGATGTTCAACGCCTACGACTGGGGCGGATACCTCATCTACCGGTTCTTCGGGACCCCGCAGTGGAGCTCGCGACGGGTCTTCATCTACGGCGAGGCGTCGGAGATGGGCAACCGGCTGCTCCAGGAGGTGAGCGACGTGGAGTCGCCCCAGCCCAACTGGCAGCAGGTCATCAACGAGCACGGCGTGAACTACGTCATCGAGCGCCCCAGCTCCGCGCTCGCCGTCGCCCTCTCGGTCGACCCGGGGTGGAAGGAGGTCTACAACGACGGCTTCGCCGTGATCCTGGTGAAGCGGCAGGTCCTGGCGGCGCACCCCTGGGACTACGCGGCGCCGGCCTGCCGCGCGGGCGCGGCCTCCGCCGCCTAGGAGGGCCGCGGACCGGGCCCGGGAGGGCCGGGAGCTCCGAGGATCGCCGTCCGGTGCAGGCATGTCGCGGGCAGCGCGCGGCGTGCCGCGCGCTGGCCCGCCCGAAGGGCGGCGAGGTCCAGGTCACGCCAGGCCGGGTCGGTGACCATGCGCTGGAGGGTCGCCTCCACGACACCCGGGGCCAGCATGCCCGTGGCCTCCAGGAGGGCTCCCAGCATCACCATGTTCGCCGCCCTCGGCGACCCCAGCCGATCGGCGATCGCGGTGGCGGGGACCGCGCCGATGCGCAGCCCCCGCGGCAGGCCGTCGGGCGGCACGGCGTCGGCGTTGAAGAGCACGAGCGTGCCCGGCTCCATCCGGGGCAGGAAGGCGCGCAGCGACGGCTGGTTGAGGGCGACAAGGGCGGTGGGGCGCGACACGAGCGGGGAGTCCACCGCCCCGCCGCAGAGGCGGACGTGGCAGTTGGAGGTGCCCGAGCGCATCTGCGGCCCGTAGGAGGGGAGCCAGGCGACGTGGTACCCGGCGCTCAGCCCCGCCTCGGCGAGGACCTCGCCGAGGACCTGCACGCCCTGGCCCCCGAAACCGGCCGCCACGATGCGGTGATCCGCCCCGGCATGGCGGGGTCCCCCGGCCCGCCCACCGGTCGTCCCCGCGGTGGCGCCGTCGAGCCCGAGGATCCCCGGCAGCTCCGCGGGGTCGGGCGGCGACGGGAGCGGCGGACGGGGGACGGCGGTGGCGGTGCGGTCCCGGAGAATCCCGAGGGGAAAGGTGCGGGGCATGGTGTCGCGGACGAACGTCTGCGCCTCGACCGGGTCCAGGCCCCAGATGGTCGGGCAGGGGGAGAGCACCTCCACCACGGAGAACCCGAGGCCCCTGACCTGGTTGTCGATCGCCCGGCGCACCGCCCGGGCGGCCGCCATGATCTGCCTGTTGCTCCCGAGCCCCACCCGCTCGATGTGGACCGGCGCCTCCAGGGTTGCCAGCAGCTCGCAGACCCTGATCGGGTAGCCGTGGACCGTGGGGTCGCGACCCCACGGCGTGGTGGTGCTGCGCTCGCCGACCAGGGTGGTCGGCGCCATCTGGCCGCCGGTCATCCCGTAGATGGCGTTGTTGACGAAGATCACCGTGATGGCCTCGCCGCGATTTGCGGCATGGATGATCTCGGCCGTCCCGATGGCGGCCAGGTCACCGTCGCCCTGGTAGCTGATCACGATGCTGTCGGGACGGCTCCGCTTCACCGCGGTGGCGACGGCCGGCGCACGCCCGTGGGCGGCCTGGATGTTGCCGACGTCGAGGTACTCGTAGCCGAAGACGGAGCAGCCGACCGGGCTCACCAGCACCGTGCGGTCCTGGATCCCCAGCGCGTCGATGGCCTCGGCGAGGAGCTTCGTCAGGATCCCGTGGCCGCATCCGGGACAGTAGTGGGTCTGGCCCGGGTCGCCGTCCTCCTTGCGGTCAAAGACGGCGTAGAAGCTCGGTGAGCGTCCGTGGACGACGGCCAGATCAGGCATGAGCGGGCACCTCCAGGCCGGCGCCAGCGCCGGCGAGCTTCTCGGCCACGAAGTCGAGCACCTCCTCCGTGGTCGGGATGTTGCCGCCCAGCCGCGTGTGGAGCTCGACGGGACGGCGACCCTCGAGGGCGAGGCGAACGTCCTCGATCAGCTGCCCCGTGCTCATCTCCACGACCCCGAAGGCGCGGACCGTGGCGGCCAGGCGCCGGATCTCCGCGGTGGGGAAGGGATAGAGGGTGAGCGGTCGGAGCAGCCCCGCGCGGATGCCCCGGCGGCGGGCCGCCTCCACCGCGGCGCGCAGGACGCGGCCGGCCATGCCGTACCCGACCAGGACAACCTCGGCATCCTCGGTCCTCCACCCGTCCCAGCGCGGCTCGCGCTGCTCGGCGCGGCGGTACTTGGCCTCGAGCGTGCGGACGTGCCGCTCCAATCTGTCGGGGTCCAGGTGGATGGAGTTGACCAGGTTGGTGCGCGTGGCCGCGGTGCCCAGGATGGCCCAGGGCGGAGGCTCGGGGACAGGACGCGGGGCTGGGAAGGCCGCCGGCTCCATCATCTGGCCAACGCTGCCGTCGGCGAGCACGACCACCGGGTTGCGATACCGGTCGGCGAGATCGAAGGCGAGCACGGTGAGGTCGACCAGCTCCTGCACGGACGCCGGGGCCAGCACCAGGTTGCGGTAGGAGCCGTGCCCGCCGCCCTTGACGATCTGGAAATAGTCAGCCTGCTCGGGGCCGATGCTCCCGAGGCCGGGCCCGCCGCGCATCATGTCGACGACGACGCAGGGCAGCTCCGCCCCGGCGAGGTAGCTGAAGCCCTCCTGCATCAGGCTGATGCCGGGACCGCTGGAGGCGGTCATCACCCGCACCCCGGCGGCGGCCCCGCCGTAGAGCATGTTGATGGCGGCCACCTCGCTCTCGGCCTGGACGAAGACGCCCCCCACGAGGGGGAGGTAGCGCGCGGCGCTCTCGGTGATCTCGCTCGCGGGAGTGATCGGGTAGCCGTAGAAGCCGCGGCAGCCGGCGAGCAGCGCCGCCTTGACGACCGCCTCGTTGCCCTTGATCAGCTGGGCTCCCATGGCTCAGGCGGCCTCGCGCCGGAACACGGTGACGCCGCCGGGCTCCGGGCAGACGTAGTAGCAGATGCCGCAGGCGGTGCACCCCGAGCCCGTGTACTCGGCCGGGTGGTAGCCGTGGCGGTTGAGCTGGGCCGACAGCCGGAGCACGCGCGGCGGGCATGCCTGGACGCAGAGGCCGCATCCCTTGCATTCGTCGATCCCGATGACGACGGTCCCGCGGTCGATGGTTCTCTCCAAGGTGCCTCCTGGCCGGACGCCTCGGGGTCCAGGTGCGCGAGGCGGCCGACCTGTCCCCTGCCAGGCGGCGCGGGCGATGAATCCGTCCCGGCGGGCCACCCGTTCACTGTGCTACGCCGCCGGGCCGCTGTTGGCGAGGGGTCATCGGCCCGGGATTGCCCGGGACCAACGGCACCGCCCACGACGTGCGGGCTCCCCCGCCGCCGCGGCATAATGCCGGGGACAACTGAACACCATCCGGGTCAAGGGAAGCCGGTGAGAGTCCGGCGCTGTCGCGCAACTGTGAGAGGTGAGCGGCCGGTCGGGACCTGGAGCGACGCGGGGTGCCACGCGGCCCCCGGGCGGTCCAGGTCCAGCCACTGGGGTGCATGCCCTGGGAAGGTGGCCGGCGGCGATGACCCCGAGCCAGGAGACCTGCCCGGAGCAGTTCCCGCATGAGGAGACCGCCATGGACAGGCATCTCGGAACGGCTGGCGTGTGCCCG
>JAJZNI010000050.1 GCA_021847925.1 bacterium | reverse complement strand
CAGCTCCCCGGCATGCGAGGGCGCCGGGGCGCGACGGCGAGCCGCCCGGCAAGCGCCTGAGCCGAGGCGGGCCCCACACGTGAAGAGCGCCATCGAGTGACGGCACCGGACCCCACCGCCCTGGGCAACCTGCTCCGCCCGGCCCTGGAGCAGTCGGGAGTGGAGCTGATCGAGGTCCAGTGGCGCGGCGGCGGACGCGGCAGCATCCTCCGGCTGGTCATCGACCGGCCCGGCGGGGTGGACCTCGACGATTGCGAGCGGGCGTCGATGACCGCCTCGGCGATCCTCGACGCCTATGACCCCATCGACCAGGGCTACGCGCTGGAGGTCTCGTCGCCGGGCGCCGAGAGGGCCATCCGCTCCGAGGCCGAATGGCGGGCGGCGGTTGGCCGCCGCGTCCACCTCCGGGTGCGCAGCGGGGAGGCCGAGCAGGTGCTCGAGGGTCGCCTGCTCGCGGCCGGCGGGGAGACCCTGGAGGTCGAGATCCGCTCGGGCAAGAGCCGGTCGCGCTCGGTCACCGTCCCGGTGGCCGACGTTCTCGCCGCCCGCATCGTGGTGGACATCTGAGTGGTGGGCGGCGGGCAGCGGCTGGACCCCCGGCCCCGCGGCGGGCGGCCGTCCCCCTCCGGGCCCGAGGAGCTGCTGGCCGCCGTGAGCGAGCTGGCCGCGGGCGCCGGTCTCGACGAGGAGGAGCTCGGCGCGATCGTGGGCATGGCGATCGTGGACACCTATCGCCGGCTGGTGGTGGACGACCCCACCCTCCGGGCTCGGGTCGACTTCCGCCAGGGCCTCCACGATGTGGTGCGCAGCGACCCGGAGGGTGGGGAGACCGTGCTCGCGCCGCTCACGGGCGATGCCGCGCGCCAGGCGGCCCAGGCGGTGCGATCCGCGGTCCTCGACCGGCTCCACAGCGCCGGGGTGGCGCGGGTCCTGACCGAGGCGGCGACCCGGCGCGGCGAGCTGATCGATGCCGTGGTGGAGTCCCGCTCGGGGGGCACCTGGTACCTCCGCTCCGGGGAGCTGACCGTGGTGCTGCCACCCGAGGAGCAGGCGGCGGGGGAGGAGCTGGCGCCGCACCGCCACCTGAAGGTGGTGGTGCTGGAGGGGCGGATGCGGGCACGGGACGCGGTGGTGGTCGCCTCGCGCTCCCACCCGCGGCTCGTGCGCCTCCTTCTCGAGCAGGAGGTGCCCGAGCTGAGCCGCGGCCAGGTGATCATCCGAGCCATCGCCCGGGAGGCCGGACGGCGGACCAAGGTCGCGGTGGACACCACCGACCCGGACATCGACCCCCAGGGAGCCTGCATCGGACCGAAGGGGATCCGGCACCGGGCCGTCACCTCCCAGCTCGGCGCCGAACAGCTCCAGGTGGTGCGCTACGACCCCGACCCCGCCCGCTACATCGCGAACGCCCTGATCCCCGCCCTGGTGCTGGACGTGAAGCTCGACCCCGCGACACGCACGGCCCACCTGGCCGTCGATCCCGGGCAGCTCTCGCTCGCCATCGGCCGCGGGGGGGAGAACGCTCGGCTCGCGGCACGCCTCACCGGCTGGCGGATCGACATCGCGGCCAGCGGCGCCGGCACCACCGATCATGGGTGATCGGGGCGATAGCAGCGAGCGGCCAGATCGCGTCCCTGTGCGCACCTGCGCCGGTTGCCGGCGGCGCCGCCCCAAGGGGGAGCTCCTGCGCGTTGCCCTGGGAGGGGAGGGAACGGTTATTCTGGACGTCCCAGCCCGGGCCCCCGGGCGCGGCGCCTACGTCTGCCGGGACACGGCTCTGGAGTGCCTCCGCGCCGCCCGCAGGCGCCGCGGCCTGAGCCGGACCCTCAGGGTGGGGGAGAATGTCATCGACCACGAGGGGCTCGCCGACAGTGCGGGCGCCCTCATCAGCCAGGCATCCCCCGGCGGAGCGCCGTCGGGGATCGGGCCTCAGGAGGAGCCGCCATCGCGACCACGGTGAAGACGGTACGGCTGCCGGCCAGCATCTCCGTCAGGGAGCTCGCCGAGAAGCTGGGCACGCCGCCCGCGCAGCTGATCACCTACCTCATGCAGAACGGGGTGATGGCCGCGCTCACCCAGTCGGTGGACTATGACACCGCCGCGCTGGCGGCCGACCACTTCGGCTTCGAGGCGGAGGCGGAGGAGCCCGTCGCGGCGGCGGCTCCGGGAGCGGTGCGGCACCGCCATCCCCTCCTCGACCTCGCCGGCGAGGACCCCAAGAGCCTCGTGCCCCGGCCGCCCGTGGTGGCCGTCCTCGGCCACGTCGACCACGGCAAGACGTCCATCCTCGACCGCATCCGCGCGACCAGCGTCGCCGCGGGTGAGGCCGGCGGCATCACCCAGCGCATCGGCGCGTACCAGGTGGACCGCAACGGCCGGCTCATCACCTTCATCGACACCCCGGGGCACGCGGCCTTCACCGCCATGCGAGCGCGGGGAGCCGACGTCACCGACATCGCCATCCTGGTGGTGGCGGCCGACGACGGGGTGATGCCGCAGACCGAGGAGGCCATCCAGCACATCCGCTCGGCCGGGGTGCCCATCATCGTCGCGGTGAACAAGGTCGACAAGGAGGGCGCCAACCCCGATCGCGTGCTCCAGCAGCTCGCCGAGCGCGAGGTCGTCCCCGAGAGCTACGGCGGCGACGTCCCCACCGTGCGCACCAGCGCCCTGACCGGCGCCGGGATCGACGATCTCCTGGACACCATCCTGGTCGTGACCGACGTGGTCAACCCGCCTCGGGCCAACCCTTCCCGCCCCGCCGTCGGCACCGTGATCGATGCCGAGCTGGAACGCGGACGCGGGCCGGTGGCGACCGTGCTCATCCAGAACGGCACGCTGCGTGTCGGCGACAACGTGGTCGCCGGCAGCGTGTACGGCAAGGTCCGTGCCCTGATCGACGACACCGGCAGGCGGCTCGGGGAGGCGGGGCCGAGCCGTCCCGTGCAGATCACCGGCCTCACCGACGTGGCCACGGCCGGCGACCTCCTGCAGGTGCTGCCCACCGAGCGAGCCGCACGCTCCCTCGCGGAGCAGCGCGCCGCCGAGGCCAGGGCGCGGATCACCCAGCCGGTGCGCCGCATCACGCTCGCCGACTTCGCCGCGGTCGAGGGTGAGACCAAGACCCTCACCCTCGTCCTCAAGGCCGAGGCCAACGGGTCCCTGGAGGCGCTGCGCGGCCAGATCCTCAAGATCGAGGATCCCAACGTGAGGATCCGCATCGTGGGGGAGGGGGTGGGGGCCGTCTCCGAGTCGGACGTGAACCTGGCGGCGGTCAGCGGGGCGATCGTGATCGGCTTCAACGTGCGCCCCGACGAGCGGGCCAGCGCCGCCGCCGAGGAGCACGGGGTGGACGTCCGCTTCTACGACGTCGTCTACCAGGTGACGGACGACATCACCGCATCGATCCGCGGCATGTACGAGCCCACCTTCGTCGACGTGTACCAGGGCCGGGCCGAGGTGCGCCGCGTCTTCCAGGTCGATGGGCGTCCGACCATCGCCGGGTGCCAGGTGGTCGACGGCAAGATCGCCCGAGCGGCCACCTGCCGCGTGCTCCGTGGCGGCCGCGAGGTGGTCCGGGCCCGCATCGACGCTCTGAAGCGCTTCCGCGACGACGTTCGCGAGGTGGCGCGCGGTTACGAGTGCGGCATCACCCTGGAGGGCTTCGCGGACTTCGCCGAGGGGGACCTCATCGAGGCCTACGTCACCGAGCAGCAGAATCTGTGAGCCGGGCCATCGCCATGTCCCACGCCAAGAGCCGTTTCGTACCCGTGACGGCGGGGCCGTCGCGCCCGCCGCGGGTGGAGCGCGTCGCCGAACAGCTCCGCCAGGAGCTCTCCTCACTGATGCTGACCGAGATGAAGGACCCGCGCATCCACCTCGCCTCGGTCTCCCGCGTCCGCCTCGCCCCGGACCTGCGCAGCGCCACGGTCATGCTGTCCGCGGTCGGCTCCGACGAGGAGCGCCACGCGGTGGTGGCCGGGATGCGCCATGCGGAGGGGTACCTCCGCGCCCAGCTCGGGCATCGCCTGGAGAACCTCAGGATGCCGCCCAGCCTGCGCTTCGAGCTCGACGAGTCCATCGCCTACTCGGTGCGCGTCAGCACGATGCTCCGCGACCTGGAGGAGCAGCCCCCCCCGGCCGGACCGGTGCAGGACGCGCGCCCGGCGACCCCGGAGGAGAGCCGATGACCGTGGCCCCACGCCACTTCGAGACGGTCGAGGAGGCGGCCCGCGGCATCCGGAGGCTCGTGGATGCCGCCTCCGAGATCGGATGCCTGACGCACAAGGATGCCGATGCGGACAGTCTGGGCTCGGCGCTCGGCTTCGCGGAGGCCCTGCGCCACATGGGTCGCCGCGTGCACGTCATCGTGCCCAGCCCGATCCCGCGCCTGCTCGAGCACCTCCCCGGCTTCGACACCATCACCCAGACGCCGCCCCCCCTGGACCTTCTCTTCACCTTCGACTGCGGCTCGGTGCAGCGCTTCGGTGACCAGGCGGCCCTGGTCGAGAGCACCCCGCAGGTGGTGAACGTGGACCACCACGCGAGCAACGACGGCTTCGGCCACCTGAACCTCGTCGACGCCTCGGCGAGCGCCACCGGGCAGATCGTCCACGCGCTGCTGCGCGCCATGGACTGCCCGATCTCGTCGGACGCGGCGACCAACCTCTACGCCGCGCTCCTCACCGACACCGGTGGGTTCCGTCACGAGAACACCACCGAGGCGGCTCTGCGCCTGGGCGCCGACCTGGTCGGGCTCGGGGCCGACCCCGGGTGGGTGGCGCTCAAGAGCTACAAGTCGCACAGCGTGTCTCAGCTCCGGCTCGAGGGGATGGCCATCGCCCACCTCCGTTCCGAGAAGGACGGCAGGCTGGTCTGGTCGGAGGTGACCCGGGAGATGCTGGATGCCACCGGCGCGGACATGCAGGAGGCCGAGGGGATCATCGATCAGCTCCAGACGGCCGCGCCGATGAAGGTGGCTGTGCTCTTCAAGCAGGCGGGGCCGTCGGTCACCAAGGTGTCGGTGCGCACCCGCGACGAGGTCGATGCCACCCGCATCTGCATACCGTTCGGCGGGGGTGGTCACCGGCGCGCCGCCGGCGCGGAGCTGGCCGAGCCGCTCGAGAGCGCGCGGGAGCGCGTGCTCGAGGTCGCCCGCGCCCAGCTCGACCACCGCACGGGCTAGCCGAGGTGGGCGCCTTCTCGCCGGCCCCGCCGCGACGCGGGGTGCTCTGCGCCGTCCTCGCCCTCATCAAGGTGCCGGGCCAGACGTCCTTCGCCTGCGTTCAGGAGGTCCGCCGCCTCTACGGGGAGCGCAAGGTGGGGCACGCCGGCACCCTGGACCCGGCAGCCCAGGGGCTGCTTCCGATCTTCCTCGGCTCGGCCACCCGCCTGGTGGACTACCTTCACCTCCAGACCAAGCGCTACCGCTGCACCGTGCGCCTCGGGCAGCGTTCGGACACGCTGGACTCCGAGGGGACCGTCGTCGCGGGCGGCGACGCCTCCCATCTCGATGCGGCCGCGGTGCAGGCCGCCCTCCGCGGCTTCGTGGGCGAGATCATGCAGATCCCCCCGATGCACTCGGCGGTGCGCCACGAGGGCGCCCACCTCTACGAGCTGGCGCGGCGCGGCGAGGAGGTGGAGCGCCGTCCCCGGCCCGCGCTGGTGGTGAGCGCCTCGCTCACCGCCTTCCGTCCCGGCCCCGTTGCCGAGGCGGACATCGAGGTGGAGTGCGGGAAGGGGACCTACATGCGGGTCCTGGCCGCCGACCTGGGCGAGGCTCTGAGCGTGGGCGGGTATCTGAGCTGGCTGGAGCGAACCCACTACGGTGCCTTCGACATCGCCGGCGCTCACACCCTGGCCGAGCTGCGCGAGATGGAGGACCCGCGCCGGGCGCTGCTCCCCGCCGAGGTCGCGATCGCCCATCTCCCCGCGGTCTTCCTCGGACCCCCGGCGGTCACCCAGGTGCGCCGCGGGCAGGCGATCTTCCTTCCCCGGGCGCCGGGCGGGCTGCCCCAGGGAGAGACTCGGGCCCACGCCGCGACCGGCGAGCTGATCGCGATCGGGGAGGTGACCGGCTTTCGCTTCCAGCCGACCAAGGTGCTGGCGTGACCCCACTCCGGCACCGGCCCTCCTCGGCACCCTGCCCGTGATCGAGTACTCGCTGGCGCCCGACCGGGGGCTTTCGCCGCGGCCTGCGGTGTGCACGGTGGGGGTCTTCGACGGGGTCCACCGAGGCCATCAGCGGCTCGTCTCCACCGCGGTCGCCGAGGCTCGGGAGCTGGGGGGCATCGCCGTCGCGGTCACCTTCGAGCCCCACCCCAGGGCCGTCCTCGACCCCGCCAGCAGCCCTCCCGAGCTGACCACCCTCGACGAGAAGCGCGAGCGGCTCGCGGCGCTCGGCGTGGACCGGGTGGTGGCGATCAACTTCACCCGCGAGGTGAGCATGTGGAGCCCCGAGCAGTTCTGCGATAGGCTGCTGGGTCGCTTCGACCTGCGCCGGCTGGTGGTGGGCCCCGGCTTCGCCCTCGGGCACCAGCGCAGGGGCGACGCCGCCTTCCTGCGCCGCTACGGCGCCGGCCACGGCTTCGACGTCCTGGAGGTGGAGCCCGTCTTCGACGACGGCAGCCCGATCTCCTCCACCCGGATCCGCGGCTCCCTGGTGTCGGGCGACGTGGAGGAGGCGGCCCGGCTGCTCGGCTTTCCGTACTTCCTGGACGGCACCGTGGAGCGGGGCAACGCGGTGGGGCGCCGGCTCGGCTTCCCCACCGCCAACCTCTCGGTGGCGCCCGGCAAGTGCCTCCCCGACCTCGGCATCTACACGGCCTGGATGCGGGTGCGCGGCGCCTGGCACCCGGCCGCCGCGAGCCTCGGCTACCGGCCGACATTCGGCGGCGACCGGCTCACCGTGGAGGCGTACGTCCTCGACTTCGACTCCGACATCTACGGCGAGCGGGCGCGCCTCGCCTTCGTCCACCGTCTCCGGGAGGAGCGCCAGTACCCGGACGAGGCGTCACTCATCGCCCAGATGCGCGAGGACGTGGCGGAGACCCGCCGGCGCCTGGACGGAACGGAGCCGCCGCCGGGGCTGTAGGCGCGAGCCGCCGGGCGATCGTGCGCGCGACGGACGTGGGATGCCCAGGCGCTCGTCAAACCGCCGACGCCGCCCGAGCTTCCTGCCGCCTCATCGCATTCAGTCGTCATCATCCACCCACTCCAGGGTGCGGGCCACGGCCTTCTTCCACTTCCGGTAGCGTCGCTCCCGGAACTCGGGGTCGATGCTGGGAAGCCACTCCGCAGCCTTGTGCCAGTTGGCTCTGAGGCTCTCCACGCTGGGCCAGAAGCCGATGGCCAGGCCAGCCGCGTAGGCCGCACCGAGTGACACCGTCTCAGCGACCATCGGTCGGACCACCGGGATGTCCAGAACGTCGGCCACGAGTTGCATGAGCAGGTTGTCCGCCGTCATCCCCCCATCGGCCTTGAGCTGGCGAAACTCAGCGCCTGAGTCCGCGTTCATGGCCTCGATGACCTCCCTGGTCTGCCATGCGGTCGCTTCGAGCACCGCGCGCGCCAGGTGGCCCTTGGTCGTGTGGCCGGTCAGCCCGGCGATCACGCCCCGCGCATCGCTCCGCCAGTGGGGGGCGAAGAGGCCAGAGAAGGCGGGGACCACGTAGACGCCGCCGCTGTCCTCGACGGTCCTAGCCAGGGTCTCGATCTCCGGAGCGCTCCCGATGAGACCAACCTTGTCGCGCAGCCATTGCACCAACGCACCGGCCACGGCGAAGGAGCCCTCCAGCGCGTAGGTGGCGGGCTGTCCGGCCAAGCTGCACGCGAGTGTCGTCAGCAGGCCGTGGCGCGACTGGACAGGACTGGCACCCGTGTTCTGGAGAAGGAACCCCCCGGTACCGTACGTGCACTTACCCTCACCGGGGGCGAAGCAGGCCTGCCCGAAGAGGGCCGCCTGCTGATCCCCCACGGCCGCCGCCACCGGCAGGCCGGCGAGCCCCCCGACCGCCTCCCCATACACCTCGGACGACGCTCGGATCTCGGCCAGCATCGGACGAGGAACCCTCATCACCTCGAGGAGCTCGTCGTCCCACTCCAGGGTCTCGAGGTTCCTCAGCATGGTCCCAGTGGCGATGGTCACGTCCGTGACGTGACAGCCGGCGAGAGTCCAGAGGAGACAGCTGTCCAGC
>JAJZNI010000147.1 GCA_021847925.1 bacterium | reverse complement strand
GCGCGTCGACTCTCACACACGGGGGCCGCCGTGCCGCCGCCGCACCCGGGCGGATGCGGATCCCCATCGCCCGGGGCGGCGGGGGGCCCGTGGAGCGGCCGGACCGCGCGGCGGCGCCCGCCCTGCCGGCGCCGGCCGCTCCGCTCCGATCGCACCGGCGGGCGGTCCGCGTACCCTTCCTGCGTGAGCGCGATGCGGGAACCTGCCGCGGAGGGCCGGACGGAGGTCGTGATCCGCCGCCTGGACGCCATCTCCGCCCGGCGCCACCTGGACGAGCTCGCCGAGCTGCTCGTCGACGCCGTCGAGGGAGGGGCTTCGGTGAGCTTCGTGGCCCCCCTCGCCCACTACGAGGCGCGGGATTGGTTCGCCGGGGTGCTCCACGAGATGGAGCTCGGCCGCCGGGTGGTGCTCGCCGCGTTCATGGGTGGGCGGGTCGTGGGGTGCGCGCAGCTCGTGCTGGCCTGGCAGCCCAACGCCGCACATCGCGCCGAGGTCCAGAAGATGCTGGTCCATCGCAGCGCACGCAGGCGCGGCATCGGCGCCCGCTTGATGCGCCGCCTGGAGGTGGAGGCGCGCGCCCTGGGACGGACCCTCCTGATTCTCGACACCGAGACGGGCAGCGACGCGGAGCACCTCTATTCCCACCTCGGCTGGACCCGGGTGGGAGTGATCCCCGACTACGCGATGCGCCCCGACGGGTCCGGGCTGCGTCCGACGTCGCTCTGGTACCGCAGCGTCGAGTGACGCTCCGTTGCGGGGCGACCGGGCCCGGCGCCGGCCGGCCGGCGCCGTCGCGGCTCACCGCACCGCGCGGATGGCCGGTCGCGCGGTTACGCTTGGATGATGAGGCGATCCCGGCTGCTCTCCGGCGCGGCGCGCGGTGCGGTGGCCGGCGCCGTGGGGACCGCCGCCATGGACGCCTTCTGGCGGCTTCGCGAGCCGTTCCAGGAGCGCGAGCCGGAGGGCGACGAGGGCGCGCACCCGCGCGCGTCGCGGGCGCCGTCGCGCCGGTCCGCGCGCGCCGGTGGCTGCGGGAGCTCGCGGGATGCCGCGAGCGACGGCTGGGTCGCGGCATCCGCGTCCGCGCATGTGGGCCGGCGGGTCTATGAGGGGGTGACCCAGCGCGCCCTGGAGGCACGCTTTGCCCACCTCGTCGGAGCCGTGGTGCACTGGGGATATGGAATGTGGTGGGGCAGCCTGCTGGGGATGGTCGCGGCGCGCACGTCACGACGGCCTCGGGCCTGGAACCCCGCGTTCGGGATGGCGGTGTGGAGCACGAGCTACCTGCTGCTGCCCGTCACCGGCCTGTATCGCCCGGTGTGGAAGTACCGCGCGCCGGAGCTCTTTCCCGACCTCATCGCCCACCTGGTCTACGGGACCGGCACCGCCTCCGCCCTGGCCCTCATGGTCCGGATCGGGCGCGAACCCAGCGCATGACGCGGCGTCGATGACGCAACCACCCGGCACCGTTTCGACGCCGTCACGTCGCCGGCCGGTTCATGTGATATACCCCGAGTTGTCTCCAACACGTTGACATCCGTGTGGGGAGGCCGCATGCTATGCGGCGATTGTGGCGGGGAAAATTCAGTCCCTGTCAAAAACCGGCGGGCCGCCAGACCGGCCGCCGCGATCACGGAGGCTCTCAGCTTATGGCCAGGACGAGACGAAGCAAAGGCGCAGGTGCGACGCGCGCCACCAAGGGCACGGCCCGGCGGGGTCGCGCCGCAGCGCGCACCGGCGGCGCCGGAGGCGATCTCCTGAAGGCTGTGCAGGGCCTGGTCAAGGCACTGCCGGTCGGCGAGCTGGAGAAGCGACTCGCGGGACTCGAGAAGTCGGTCGAGCGTCTGGACGGCGAGCTCCGCAGGGCGGTCGGCCAGGTGGCCGCGGCCGTGCGGGGTGGCGGCGCCAGGAAGCGGACCACCGGCCGCAGGCCCGCCGCGTCGGCGGCGTCCGGGGGCGCCAAGCGCGGCACCGCCAAGCGCGGCACCGCCAAGCGCACCACCGCCAAGCGCACCACCGCCAAGCGCACCACCGCCAAGCGCACCACCGCCAAGCGCACCAGCGCCAAGCGCACCGCACCGGCGGCCGCGGCGAAGCGGACCGCCAAGCGCACCACCACCAGGCGCACCGCACCGGCGGCCGCGGCGAAGCGGACCGTCAAGCGCACCACCGCCAAGCGCGCCGCACCGGCCGCCGCGGCGAAGCGGACCGTCAAGCGCACCACCGCCAAGCGCGCCGCACCGGCGGCCGCGGCGAAGCGGACCGTCAAGCGGACGTCGACGCGGGCTGCGGTCAAGCGCACCGCTCCCGCCGCCGGCACCGCCAAGAGGACGACGGTGCGGCGCACCGCGAGACGCGCCGCCCCCGGTGCGCCGGCCGCGACCCCCGCGGCTCCGCCCGCGCCCTGATCGCGCCCTGTTCAGGCCCCACGGCCCCCGGGAGCCCGTGCTCCCGGGGGCCTCTTTCATCTCTCGGCGAGGGGTCCCTCCGGCTCGCACGTGAGCGCACGCGGTGCGCGCTCCGGCGTACCCTGCGGCCGTCGTGCATGTCCTGATCCGCTTCCTCGACGGCGAGATCCTCCACGCGGAGGTCGAGGACGTCAGCTTCGATCGCGCGCTCCTCGAGGCGGAGATCAGCGGCGCCGACCCCAACAACGAGCGCGCGCTCCTCCCTCTCACGGCCATCCGGCAGGTGATCATCGGGCACCCCACGCCGTTGCCCGGCGATGTCGCGGAGTGGGACAGGGCGGCGTTCCACTTCGTCGATGGCGAGGTTCTGAGGGCGTCGGTCGCCGCCGACTCGCGCCTGGGACGCTTCGGGGGCGTCTGGCGGCTGGTGGAGGCGGATGCGTCCGAGCTGCGCACCGTGGCCATCCCCTACAGCGCGCTGAAGGGGGTCTTCAAGCTCCGCCAGTGGGACAGCCGGCCGCTCTCCGCCCGCACCGAGGGGGAGGCGCGACCCGATCCGGTGGTTCGCATCCTCGCCGAGCGCGACAGCGCGCGGAGAGCGTCGCCCCCCGAACCGGGGCGCGGTCCCCGCCCGCGGCGCTGACGGGGTGACCGGTGGGTGGGGCGGTGACGGTTCCGTGACGGCCCGGAGCAGGGCCGAGACGGGCCGGCCCGGCCGGCCGTGCTAGGGTCCGGAACAGCGTGAGCGACGGCATCCCCGTGGAGGTGGCGGAGAAGGACCAGGCGGGCGCTCTGCCGGCCCGCCTGCTCTCCAAGCGGACCCTGATCACGATCACGGTCGCCCTGGCCGTGGTGGTGGTGGTGGTGTGGCGCGCCAACGTCCCGTGGGCCGGGGCGTGGGCCGAGATCCGCCGCGCCAACGTGGCCCTCTACGTGCTGGCGGGGGTCGTCTACTACCTCTCCTTCTTGGCCCGTGGGGTGCGCTGGCAGGTGCTGCTCGCCAACGCCGGCGAGCCGCGGCGCGTGCGGCGGCTCACCCCGCTGATCCTGGCCTCGTTCTTCGTCAACTGCGTGGTGCCCGCCAAGATGGGTGACTTCTACCGCGCCTACCTCGCACGCGTGAGGGAACGGATCCCGGGCAGCAAGGCGCTGGGGACCGTGGTGAGCGAGCGCCTCCTCGACATCAGCGTGATCATGACCCTGCTGCTCGCGTCCAGCGCCTACGTCTTCCACAAGCGATCGTCGGCGACGCTCATCCCCTACGTGGTCGGCGGGGCCGCGCTCTGCCTCGCGGGAGCGGGGTTGATCGTGCTGATGCGATCGGGACGGGGCGCCCGCGTCCTGCGCCTGCTCCCCGCACCGCTCTTCCGTCGCTACGAGTCCTTCCGATCCGGAGCGGTGAGCTCGCTGCGGCGCTGGCCCACCCTGCTCGGGCTGACGGTCATGGTCTGGGCCTGCGAGTCGGGGCGGCTCGGCCTGGTCATCGCCGCCCTGGGCCTGAGCCAGAGGGTTGGGATCTCCCAGTTCGTGATGGTCGCCCTGGTGGCGGCCCTGCTGACGTCGGTCCCCTTCACCCCCGGTGGCGTCGGGCTGGTGCAGGCGGGGGTCGCCACCACCCTGGTGCTGGTCGCGGGCCTCAGCCGGACGCGGGCGATCTCGGTGGCGCTCCTCGACGGCAGCATCAGCTACGGCAGCCTGGTGGTGATCGGCTTCGTGGTCTTCGCCGTGCTCAACGTGCGGATGTCGCGTGCGGCGGCGCAGGGCGCTCACCACGAGGCACGCCTCGGTTCCGAGCCCACGCTGGCGGGGCGAGCCGATCAGACCGCCACCACAGGACGCGTCGCGTGAGCTCGGCGGCGTCCACCTCCCGCCCGCGGTTCCTCGCTCGCAGCGCCCCACGATGAGGGCCCTGGTGACGGGGGGAGCCGGGTTCATCGGCTCGCACCTCGCGGACGCGCTGATCGCGGGCGGCGATGAGGTGACCGTGCTCGACGACCTCTCGCGGGGGAGCCGTTCCCAGGTGCCCGAGGCGGCGCGCTTCGTGGAGGCGGACGTCGCCGCGGACCTCGCGGGGATCCTGGCTCGCGAGCGGCCGGAGGTCGTCTTCCACCATGCGGCGCAGATCGACGTCCGCCGCTCGGTCGCGGACCCTCTGGTGGACACGCGCATCAACGTCCTGGGGACGGTCAATCTGCTCCAGGCCTGCGTCGAGGTGGGGGTGCGGCGCGTGGTGTTCGCCTCGAGCGGGGGAGCGATGTACGGCGACACCGATGCCCTGCCGACCACGGAGGAGCATCCCCCGCGGCCGGCGTCCCACTACGGCGCCGCCAAGGTCGCGGGTGAGGTCTACGGGGGCGTCTACGCGGGGCTCCACGGTCTCGAGTTCGTCTCCCTCCGCTACGCCAACGTGTACGGTCCGCGCCAGGACCCGCACGGAGAGGCGGGCGTGGTGGCCATCTTCACGGACCGGTTGCTGCGCGGGCTGATCCCCACCATCAACGGTGACGGCACCCAGACCCGCGACTACGTCTACGTCGGCGACGTGGTCGCGGCGAACCTCGCCGCGGTGGACGCGCCACCGGGCAGCTACAACATCGGCACGGGCGTGGAGGTGGACGTCAACGACCTCTACCGGCGCCTCGCCGCCGCCGTCGGCGTCACCGCACCCGCCCGGCACGGTCCGGCCAAACCGGGAGAGCAGCTCCGCTCCTGCCTCGACCCGTCGCTCGCCGCGGCGCGCCTGGGCTGGCGGCCACGCGTCACCCTCGAGACCGGACTCCACGCCACGGTGAGCCACCACCGCGAGCGGATGGCGACCGAGGCTCGCTCCGTGCCGGCCGGCGGCTGAGCCGGATCCCCTCGCCCCGACCCGGCGTCATCGTCCCCGCGCCGGCCCCCCCCCGTGCATCCGTGCGTCCCTACTTGTACCGGAAGGTGACCCGGGCGCGGCTCAGGTCGTAGGGACTGAGCTGGACGCGGACCCGGTCGCCGATGTAGATGCGGATGTAGAACTTGCGCATCTTCCCCGACGTGTAGGCCAGCACCTCCTGGCCGGTCTGGAGCTTGACCCGGAACATGGCGTTCGGGAGGGACTCCACCACGGTGGCGTCCATCTCGATCGTCTCCTCCTTGACCTCGGCGACGGCGGCGCCATCGGCGGGGGCGTCGCGGCGCCGCGGCGGGCGCCGCCGCTGCATGCCGGGGCGGGGACGTCGTGCCACGAACCTCTCCTCTGATGATGGCCGCCCGCGGAGCGGGCGCTTCCAGCCTGCGTATAGTGGCGAGAACGGATCAACCGGAACCGCCGGGCTATCGAGCGTAGCACGGCGGCGCCGGCCGGCACCGGTGCCCATGACCGAGAACCCCGCCGACACCTCCGACTACCTGGGAACGCTGGCCCAGCGCGTCCTCGTCTTCGACGGGGCGATGGGGACCAGCCTCCACGCCCTGGAGCCGTCGCCGGATCGGTGGGGCGGCCCGGAGCTCGAGGGATGGGTGGACGGCCTGGTCCTGCACAGCCCAGACCTGGTCGAGCGCGTCCATCGCTCCTTCCTCGAGGCGGGGGCGGACGTCATCGAGACCTGCACCTTCCAGAGCACCCCGCTGCGCCTTCGCGAGTGGGGCGCCGCGGATCGCACCCACGAGCTCAACCACACCGCCGCGCGCCTCGCCCGCCGCCTCGCCGACGAGCATTCCGCGCCGGGGCGGCGGCGCTTCGTGGCCGGGAGCATGGGGCCCTCGGGGTTCCTTCCCGCGAGCAGCGACCCGTCGCTCGGCGCGATCACCTTCGGCGAGCTCGTGGCGGCCTTTCGCACCCAGGCCGAGGGCCTGCTGGACGGAGGCGTCGACCTCCTTCTCATCGAGACCGCCCAGGACATCCTCGAGGTGAAGGCCGCCGTCTTCGGCGCCCGGGCCGCCATGGAAGGCGGCGGCAGGAGCGTGCCCATCCAGGCCCAGGCATCCCTCGACGTCTCCGGGCGCATGCTGCTCGGCACCGACATCAGCGCCGTCCTCGCCATCCTCGAGGGACTGCGGGTGGACGTCGTGGGGCTCAACTGCGGCACCGGTCCCGAGTACATGGGCGAGCCGCTCCGCCACCTCTCCGAGAACAGCCGGCTGCCGATCTCGTGCATCCCCAACGCCGGGCTGCCCCTGAACGTCGGGGGCCGGGCGCACTTCCCGCTGGAGCCGGTGCCCATGGGAGAGCAGCTCGAGGGCTTCGTCCGCGATCTGCGGATCAACGCGGTGGGCGGATGCTGCGGGACCACGCCCGAGCACATCGCCGAGCTGGTCCGCCGGCTGGGAGGACGG
This sequence comes from bacterium, assembly GCA_021847925.1. GTDB lineage: Bacteria > Chloroflexota > Dormibacteria > Aeolococcales > Aeolococcaceae > JAJZNI01. Next base: position 33,411 of record JAJZNI010000147.1, on the reverse strand, counting down.
CCGGTGCGGCAGCGCACCCCCGACCTCAGCCCACGGCTCGCCTCCAGCACGCGCGCCATCGAGCTGCACCAGGAGCCCCGACCCCTCCTCATCGGCGAGCGGGTCAACGCGCAGGGATCGCGCCGGATCAAGGAGCTGCTCCTCGCCGAGGACTACGAGGGGATCGTGCGGGTCGCGAGGGGTCAGGTGGAGGGTGGCGCCCACACCCTGGACGTCTGTGTCGCGGTCACCGAGCGCAGCGATGAGGACGCGCAGATGGCGGCCGTGGTGAGGGCGCTGCAGCAGGCGGTCGAGGCCCCACTCTGCATCGATTCCACGGACGCCGGGGTGATCCGGCGCGCGCTGGAGGCGCTCCCCGGCCGGGGCATCGTGAACTCGATCAACCTGGAGAATGGACGGGAGCGCTGTGATGCCGTGCTCCCTCTGGTGCGCGACCACGGCCAGTGCGTCATCGCCCTCACCATCGACGAGTCGGGGATGGCCAGGACGCGCGAGCGCAAGCTGGAGGTGGCGCGGCGCATCCGCGACATCGCCTGCGACGAGTACGGCCTGGCGCCCCACCAGCTCATCTTCGACGCGCTCACGTTCACCCTGGCGACCGGCGACGCCGAGTGGGTGGACTCCGCCGTGGAGACCATCGAGGGGATCCGGCTGATCAAGGGGGAGCTGCCCGGGGTGCTGACGTCGCTCGGGGTGAGCAACGTCTCATTTGGCCTCGGCGCGCCGGCGCGGGCCGTGCTCAACTCGGTGTTCCTCTATCACTGCGTGGAGGCGGGGCTGGACGCGGCGATCGTCAACCCCGCTCACACCGTGCCCTACGCCGAGGTCAGCCCCGAGCGCCGCGAGCTCGCCGAGGACCTCATCTTCAACCGGCGCCCCGACGCGCTGGCACGCTACATCGAGCACTTCGCGGGGGTGACCGAGCGCGTGGGCGCGGAGCGCGCCGACCCCTTCGCGGGGATGGCGCCACCGGAGCGGATCCATGCCCAGATCCTGCACCGCCGCCGCGAGGGGATCGAGGACCTCATCGACCAGGCGCTGCACGAGCGCAGCGCCGTCGCCGTCCTCAACGAGATCCTGCTGCCGGCGATGAAGGACGTGGGCGACCGCTTCGGCGCCGGCGAGCTGATCCTTCCCTTCGTCCTGCAGAGCGCCGAGGTGATGAAGCGCGCCGTCGCCCACCTGGAGCGGTACCTCGACCGCACCGAGGGGCATGCCAAGGGCCAGGTGGTGCTGGCGACCGTCTTCGGCGACGTCCACGACATCGGCAAGAACCTGGTCAAGACCATCCTCGCCAACAACGGCTACACCGTCCACGACCTGGGCAAGCAGGTCCCCCTCAACACCATCATCGACAAGGCCGAGGAGGTTCACGCGGACGTCATCGGCCTCTCGGCGCTGCTGGTGTCGACGAGCAAGCAGATGCCGATGCTGCTCGCCGAGCTCGAGCGCCGGGGACTGAAGTACCCGGTGATCATCGGGGGGGCGGCCATCAACCGCGGTTTCGGCCGGCGCATCCTCTACCTCGACGAGCGGCGGGTCTACGAGCCCGGGGTCTTCTACTGCAAGGACGCCTTCGAAGGCCTCGACACCTGCGATCGGCTCCTGGACCCGGAGCGCCGGGTCGCGCTGGTGGAGCGCGTCCGCGAGGAGGCGCACACCTTCCGGGAGCGCGAGAGGGCCAGGGAGGGGGTGGGAGGCCGGACCGGGGATCGCAGCCTCCCCGCCCGCAGCTCCACCCGCACCGACGCCCCCATCCCCTCGCCCCCCTTCTGGGGGGTCCAGGTGGTCACCGGCATCAACCCCCAGGCCGTGTACCCGCACATCGACCGCACCTCGCTCTTCAAGATGAGCTGGCAGTTTCGGGGCGTGCGCGACCCACAGCGCTGGGAGGAGCTGGTCCGCACCGAGCTGGAGCCGCGGCTGGAGCGCTCCATGCGGGAGGCGCAGCGCGACGGCTGGCTGGAGCTGCGGGCCGTCTACGGCTACTGGCCCGCGCTCGGCGACGGGGACGCCGTGGTGGTGTTCGACCCCGAGGACCGCGAGCGGGAGATCGGCCGCTTCCGCTTCCCGCGCCAGGCGGAGCAGAACCGGCTCTGCCTTGCGGACTACGTGCGCCCGCGAGAGCTCGCGGCCCCGGGCGAGCGCGACGTGGTGGCGCTCCAGATCGTCACCACCGGGCCGCGCGCCTCCGAGCTCTCCAACCGCCTCCAGGCGGACGGGGCCTACGACGACATGCTGCGCATCCACGGCTTCGCGACCCAGATGGCGGAGGCCACGGCCGAGTACATCCACGCGCACATCCGCCGCGAGCTGGGCCTCGCGCCCGGCCAGGGCCGCCGCTATTCCTGGGGTTACCCGGCGTGCCCCGACCTCGCCGACCATGCGGTCCTCTTCGGGATCGTGCCCGCGGAGCGGATCGGGGTCTCGCTCACGGACGGGTTTCAGCTCGTGCCCGAGCAGTCCACCGCCGCCATCGTCCTGCACCATCCCGAGGCGCGCTACTTCGCCGTCTACGGGAGCCGCTTCGAGGACGGCGGGCCGGGAGCACCTGAGGCGGTGGCCTGAGCGCCGCCCTCTGATCTCCGGGTCGGGGGAAGCCGGGCCGAACCCGGGCCGGTGGCATCATCCGGGTGATGGACCCGCCGGGGAACGGGGGCGATCACCGCCCACCGATGCGCAGGGAGCACGTCGCGGCGGCCCGCCACAGCGTGACCCTGCCCGGGCACCCCCTCCCCCCGCCGGCCGGCGCGGAGCCGGAGCCCTCGCGGGAGGGGTGGCGCCGCTTCCTGGTGGAGCCGCGGCGCCCGGAGAGGATCCGCAACCGTCCCAACGCGCACTGGTACGCGGTGGGGACGGTGTGCTTCGGCGCCTTCATGGGCCAGCTCGACGCCAGCATCGTCACGATCGCCTTTCCCAGCCTGCGCACCGCCTTCGGCGCGGGGCTCGGGTCGGTGACCTGGGTGGGCCTCGCCTACCTCCTGGTGCTCATCGCCCTGGTCACCGCGGTGGGCCGCTTCGCCGACATGGTGGGGCACAAGCTCCTGTACACCTACGGCTTCATCGTCTTCATCATCGGCTCGGCCCTCTGCGGGCTGGCCCCCAGCCTCGGCGCGCTGGACGGCTTCCGGGTGCTGCAGGCGGTGGGGGCGGCGATGCTCCAGGCCAACAGCGTCGCCATCATCGCCCTGGCGATGCCGCCGGACAAGCTGGGCCGGGGGATCGGCATCCAGGGCACCTTCCAGGCCCTGGGCCTCGCCCTCGGCCCGAGCGTGGGCGGCGCCCTCATCGCCCTCGGCAACGGCCTTCTCACCCCGGCCAACGGCTGGCGGCTGATCTTCTTCGTCAACGTCCCGGTGGGGATCGTCGCCACCGTGCTGGCGTGGTTCCTCATCCCGCGCAGCCACGAGCTGCAGGGGAGGGTGCGCTTCGACTGGGCCGGCCTCGCCCTCTTCGTCCCGGCCATCGGCGCCTTCCTCTACGGGATCACCAACATCGCCGACGCGAACGGGCACGTGGGCCCCCTCAGCATCGGCCTGCTGGTGGGCTCCGTCCTGCTGGCCGCCGTCTTCGTGACGCGGGAGCGGTCGACCCCACTGCCCATGCTCGACCTGAGCCTCTTCCGCCGCGTCACCTTCTCGGCGGGCGTCTCCAGCGGGCTCCTCTCCTACCTGGTCATGTTTGGGACGCTCTTCGCCGTGCCGTTCTACCTCCAGGACGGGCCCGATCACCTCTCGGCGGGCAGCGCCGGTCTGCAGCTCACGCTCATGCCGCTCGCCTTCGGGGTGGTCGCGCCCTTCGCGGGCCGGGCCGCCGACCGCCTCGGAGCCCGGCCGCTCACCGTCGCCGGCATGCTGCTCGCGACGGCCAGCCTGGTCGCGCTGGCGGTCGCCCGTCCACCGGGGGGGGCGGGCCTCCTGCTGCCGCTCGCCGTCCTGGGGGTCGGGCTCGGCCTCTTCACGCCTCCCAACAACGCCGCGATCATGGGGGCCGCGCCGCGAGCCCAGGCGGGGGTCGCGAGCGGCGTGCTCAACATGACCCGGGGGATGGGCACCTCGATGGGACAGGCCGTGATCGCCCTGATCCTCGCCGTGGTCGCCACGGACCTCGTCCACCCGGGCCTGGTGGTCGACGGGTTCGCCGTCTCCTGCCTCTTCCTGGCGGGCTGCGGGCTGCTCGCCGCCGGGCTGGCGGCGCTGCGCGGGAGCGTCGCGATCACCTCGGGCACGCCACTCTCGCTGGAGTGACGGCCGCCGCCCCGCGGAAGGGCCGGCCGGCTCGCGGGGAGCCGGCCGGCCCGCGGTGCCTCTCAGCGGATGGGTCTCAGCTCGCCGCGCTCCCCGGGACGGGGGCCGGCGGCACGTGCCCGGTCAGAGCCGCGGAGCCACCGCCGCCCGTCCCGCTCGACGCGGCGGCCGCCACGATGTCCCTCATCTCGTCGGTCTCGAAGCTGCTCAGCAGCCCCAGCCCGTAGGCGACGAGGCCGATGCCCACCGCGATCAGCGTGTCCCAGGGGAAGCTGATCGACGGGCTGGCCTGCGGACCGAACTGCCCGTAGTAGGAGAGCGGGAAGACGGCAAGGCACAGGAAGACGAACCAGAGGCCGCGCACGATGTGCTTGCGCCCCTCCGCGTTGGACAGCACCCAGATCACCGCGCAGAAGGCGGCCACCGCCAGCGAGAAGGCGATGTCGTAGACCGGGAAGCTCCAGCTGCCGGGAACCAGCTTGCTGGTGAGCACCCAACCGCCCTCCTTGTTGAGGTAGACCCAGGCCCCGGTGAAGACCAGCCCCACGACGGCGGCGGCGACCGGGTTGATCCACCCCTTGTTGCGCATGTAATACCAGGTGAAGAGGGGCAGTCCCACGAACACGGCGGCGAACACGTCGACCAGCGTGGAGAAGCCGGACCAGTAGACGATCATCATCGCCGCCAGGAACCCCACCGGCGCCCAGAACCAGTAGTTCCTGAGCACGAACGGCCGGTGCACGTTGGGGGCGAAGCGGCGCATCGCGGGCATGCTGAGCCCGCCCATGATGTAGGTGAGCACGGTGCACGAGCTGATGAAGCCCACCAGCAGGTACCAGCTCGGCGCCGGCACGAAGAAGACGCAGCCGACCACGAGGGCTGCGATCAGCGCCAGCCAGGGGATCCCGTAGCGGTTGTGCAGCTGGAACCACTTGGGGATGGAGCCCACGACGGACAGCCCGTAGTTGGTCCGGGCCGAGGTGCCCAGGTAGATCCAGCCGGTGCCGGAGGGCGACACGCCGGCGTCGATCACCAGCAGGGTGGCGAAGGCGGTGAAGGCGCCGATACCGGCGGCGTCCAGGGCGTTCTTCAGCGGCCCGGTGCTCCATGGGCTCTTGGCCAGCGCGGCCCAGTCCCCGGGCGCGACGCCGGCGTTGTGGAAGTTGGAGGCGCCGATGAAGGCCACCTGGACCAGGGTGTAGATCACCATCCCGATGCCGACCGAGAGGACGGTCGCGAGCGGGATGTCCCGCTGCGGCCTGCGGCTCTCCCCGCCGTAGTCCAGCGCCTGGCGGAAGCCCAGGTAGGAGAAGATGATCCCGGTCGTGGAGATGGCCAGGAAGATGTTGGCGATGCCATAGGGGGCGAACCCGCCCGTGCTGCCGTGGACCGGCCCGAGCCCGGCGAAGTTCTGGCCCTTGAGGAGCAGGAAGAGGGTGATGAAGGTCGCCGTCGGGATGAGGATCTTCCACCACGTGACGTACTGGTTGACCAGGCCCAGCAGCCGGATGCCGAAGTAGTTGAGGGTGGTGAAGAGGATCATCAGGCCGATGCCGACCAGGATCCCCTGGGGCCAGCTCAGCACCCCGGTGGAGCTGACCATGTCCGCCTTGGGGAACTGGCCGCCCAGGTAGGTGACCACCGCCTCCGCCTCGATGGCCGGCACCGTCACCGCGGAGAGGAAGTAGGACCAGCCCACCATCCACCCCGTGTAGCCCCCGTGGGTCAGGAAGGGATAGCGGACGATCGCCCCACTGCGCGGCAGCATCGCCGAGATCTCCATCCAGCTGAAGGCGATGAAGAGGACGAACAGCCCGGCGACGATCCACGCGATGATCGCGGCGGGACCGGCGACCCCCGCCGAGGCGAGCGCGGCGAAGAGCCATCCCGAGCCGATGATGGCTCCCACCGACATGAAGAGCAGCGACGTGAAGCTGAGCCCCTTCCTGAGGTGCCGGTCGGCTCCCTCCCATTCCGCGGCGGGAACCGCGGCCTGCGGTCCCTGCGTTTCGACAGCTATGGCCATCCCTCACCTCCGAGCCTGGCCGGTTCCCGCCCGGTCGGCGGGGTGTCCCGGTGTCGGCAGTCGTCGCGAGCCGGTGCGTCGGGCCCTCCGGCCCTGCTCGATTGGTTCCAGTGGTCAGCTATTGAATCTCGCGCGGATGGGAATGGCAAGCGACCGCGCCAAATCCCGAGTGGATCGATGGCTTCGCGTCGCACGCGCCCAACGGTTCAAGGAAGGCGAACGAAGTGGGTCAGGCCCCCAGCATCGCCTGGATGCGTGCCGCCAGCTCCTTGATCCGGAAGGGCTTGGCGAGCGTCTGCACGTTCCCGTAGGCCTCGAGCTTCGGCGCCGTGCTCGGATTCACCAGGGCGCTGACCACCAGGACCTTGGGCTCGGGACCGCGGTCGGCGCGGATCCGCTCCAGGAGCTGGGTGCCGCTCAACTCTCCGGGGAGCATCAGGTCGAGGAGCACCAGGTCGGGATGGAACTCGTCGAGGACCGCGAGCCCGTCATCGCCGCTCTTGGCGACCCGGACCTCGTATCCCTCCATGGTGCAGAGGAGATGCTCGATGTCGGCGAGGGCGTAGTAGTCCTCGATGATCAGCACCCGCTTCATACCCACGCTCTGGCGAGCATAGCAAGCGGGGACCCGTCGCACCGGCGGGCCGGTCTCTCCGGGGGCCGGACCATCAGCACCGCGAATCCGAGGAGGAAGAGCGCGGCGATGGCGCGCGGTATAGTCGGCGGAGAGTGGCAGCTGACCCAAACACGCCAGCCCGCGGCCCCCTCGAGGGAGAGGACATCGCCACGGAGCACTGGGAGGATGCGCGCCACTGGATGAGCATCTACGCCGACCTGATCCGCTTCAAGGTCGGCCTGCTCGAGCGGGTGAGGCGGGAGCTGCCCAAGCTGCACCCCGTGGCCCGGAGGGCTGCGGACGCCGACGTCGCCTTCATCGAGTCGCAGATGGCCGGTTACCACGCCCGGCTCGACCTCTGGTACCGGCGGGTGTGGCAGCTCCACGGCCTGTGGCTGGACCCCGAGGGTCGCGTCGTGCGCCACCGGGGGCGGGAGGCCGCGCTCACCGCGCGAGAGTTCGAGCTTCTGCAGTTCCTCCTCGAGCACCCCCACCGCTTCTACACCACCGGCCAGATCGCCGGCTATGCGTGGTCGGACCCGGCGCTGCTGCCCGAGGAGGTCCGCAACTACGTCACCCGGGTGCGGCGCATCCTGACCCGGCTGGAGATTCCCTGCGACCTGGTCAACCGGCCCGGCCGCGGCTACTCCCTGACGTTTCGCAATGCGGATTGACCGGCCGCGTCTGATGCCGGCCCCTGCCGGCCCGCGCTGGTGGCCATCACCCCGGCCGGGGGACGGGAGAGCTACGGCGGTGGGAACCGCGCGGTGAGGCCGGCGACGGCCTCGTCGACCGAGGCGAAGAGGTGGTCGGCGCCGAGCTGCTCGAGGAGAGCCCCGTGCTTGAGGTCGTGGTGCACCAGGTGGGAGGCTCTCGCAATGCCCAGTGCCACTCCGGTCCGGGCCAGCCCGCCGGCCAGATCACGCAGCACCTGCAGCCCCGTGTAGTCGATGTCCGACATCGCGTCGGCGTCGATGATGAGGGCCCGGAGCGGGCCCGGAGCGGCCTGGAGCAGCTCCCGGATCCGCGACCGGACGTGGTCGGCGTTGCCGTACCACAGCGGTGCGTAGACGAGGTACACGAGCACCCCGGGGACCTGCTCGGTCGGCCTGCCGATGTCGCGAGGGATCCAGTGGTCGGTGCCGAGCTCGCGGCCGAGCACCGCATCGCGCGGCCGGAGCGTGCGCCGGGTGCGATCGGCCAGCGACAGGATCATGGCCAGGAGCACCCCCGGCTCGATGCCGGCGACGGCCACCGCCACGATGGTGACCGCGGCCAGGGCGAACTCGAGGCGGTCGAAGCGCAGGATGGTCCGCAGCTCGCCGGCCCGGAACAGCCGGGTGGCCACGAACACCAGGGTGGCGGCCAGGGTGGCCCGGGGCAGGTCGGCGAGCGGGGCGGTCAGCACCATCGCCACCACCACGACGGCCGCCGCGGCCATGACGTTGGTGAGCTGGGAACGCGTCCCCGACGCGGCCGCGATCGCCGTGTTGGGTGGGCTCGCGTCGACCGCGAAGGTCCCGATCAGCCCGGCCGCGACGCTGCCGGCGCCCACCGCGATCAGGTCTCGGTTGAAGTCTCCGGCGCTCGGCGCGACCGCGACCCCGGGGCGCCTCACCGTGGCCGCCGTCTGCGCGATGCAGAGAAAGGCGACCGTCAGCACCGTGGCGCCGAGCGGGGGGAGCTGCGCCCACGAGACGCTGGGCAGGCCCAGGTTGGGGAGGCCGCCGTGGATGGAACCGAGGACCGCGACCCCGTGCTGCGAGGTGAGGCCGAAGGCGTCGACGGCGACGATGGACAGGACGAGGCCGGCCAGCGCCCCGGGCAGGCGACGGCTCACGCGCTGACCGGCCACGATGATCGCGAACACCGCGACCGCGATCGCCAGCGACCAGGGGTTCACGCGCTGGAGCTGCCCGAGGACGTCGCGGACCTGGTCGATGGTGGTGGTTCCCGTCCCGCGGACCCCGAGGACGACCGGCAGCTGCCGCGCGATGATCTCGACGGCGATCCCGGCCAGCACCCCGGTGATGACGGGCGTCGAGAGGAGGTCCGAGATCCATCCCAGCCGGACCAGCCCGACGGCGATGAGGACCGCCCCCACCACCATGGCGGTGAACGCCATCGTGGACGCGTAGGCGGGGCTGCCGGCGGCGGCGACCGATGCCACGCCGACGGCCAGGACCGGCGCGATCGTCGAGTCGGCTCCGACCGACAGCGCGCGGTCGGTGCCCAGGAGGGCATAGAGGAGCGACCCCGCGACGAACGCATAGAGCCCGGCCACCACCGAGAGGCCGGCCAGGCGCGCCGTGGCCATCTGCGACGGCAGGGCCACGGCGACCAGCGTGAGACCGGCGAGCGCGTCCGCGCCCAGCCACGCCGGGCGGTACCCGCGCAGGGTGGGGGGGATCCACCGGCGCCTCACCCGCGCGCCCCCGCCACCGGTCCGAGCCGGGGGAGGGGCCCGGGCCGCGCCCCGCCCGCGCCGGAGCCGGCCGCCCCGCGGCTCCCGCGCAACGCCACGCTCACGCCCTCCTACGAGGTGAAGGTGAAGTGCCCGAGGCAGAGCGAGGGCACGAGGAGCGCGCGCTCGGCCTCGTCGCGCTCGATGCGGCGCTCGCGTCCCACCCCGCCGACGTCGGCGAGCGCGTCCACGATGCTCTGGGTGAAGCGGAGGTCGCGGACGGGACGGCCGAGGCGGCCGTCCTGGATCAGGAACGTGCCGTCGCGGGTCATCCCCGTGATCATCGTGCGCAGCGGGTGCACGTCGCGCACGTACCAGAGCCGGGTGACGTAGAGGCCGGTCCCGCAGGCCTCGATCAGCTCGGCGTCGCTCAGGACGCCTGGGCTCAGCGCCAGGTGGCGCGCCCAGGGGCCGAGGGTGTTGGGCATGGGCAGAGCGTGGCCGGTGGAGGGCACGCCCGCCCGCAGCGCCGTCGCGCTGTCGTGGAGAAAGCTCCGGCAGACCCCCTCCTCGACACAGGTCACCCCCCGCGTCGAGACCCCCTCGGCGTCGAAGGGGAAGGGCATCCCCTCCGGGTCGGCGGCGTCGTCCACCACGGTCACCAGCTCGCTCATCATCCGCTCGCCCGGGCGCATGAAGCTGCGCCGCTCCTCGGCGGCCAGCGCGCTGAAGCCGAGATCGGAGAGGTGCGCGATCAGGTCGGCGACCGCGTACGGGGAGAGCACCACGCGGTGGACGCCCGGCGTGAGCGCCGTCGCGCCCTGGTTGCGGCCGCAGGTCTCGGCCGCCTCGCGCGCGAGCGCAACGGCGTCGAGATGGGCGGCGTCACGGTGGTGCCGGTCCGCGTACCCCCACCCGTCCTGGCCACGCGCCACGCAGATCATGGAGGCGGCGGTGGTCTCCGCGTGGCGCCGGTTCCCGGTGGTGCTGACCACGACGGTGGCGGTGACCGACGTCTCCACCACCCCGAACGTCTCGAGGCCCGCCGCGGCGCCCACCGCCGCGATGGCGCTCGCCTGCTCGGCCCGCCACTCCGGGCTGGCGGACGCGGTGGCGGGGCCGTGGGCCACCGGGGCGTCGGGGCCGGCGTCCGGCTTGGGAAGCGGGACCACCTCACCGGCCGGCGCGAGCCTGCGGGCCGCCTCCGCGGCGGCCACCAGCCGCTCGGCGGCGTCCTCCGGGTCTCCGCGGTGCTCGGCGACCCCGACCCGGTCGTCGGCGACGAGGCGAAGGCGCATCTCCCGGGAGCTCTCGGCCACGTTCTGGTGTATCTGGTTGCGGGCGAAGCGGGTGAGCGCATGCTCGCGCTCTGTGATCACCAGCTCCGCCGCCTGGCGTCCCACCCGGTCCAGGACGGAGTCGGCGAGGGCGAGCAGGTCCTCGCGGCGAGGCACGCTCATGAGGCCGCGGTCACCGCCACCCCCTGGAACCGGCAGGGGGCGGCGCCGTGGCCGACGTGCACCAGCTGGGCCGGCTGTCCCTTGCCGCAGTTGACGACCCCCCACATGCGCCACTCGGCGGGGCCCGCCACGGCGTCGCACGACCTCCAGAAATCGGGCGTCCGCCCCGCGTAGATGGCGTTGCGAACCAGCCCGACCACCCGCCCGTCGCGGATCAGGTGACCGTTCTGCGTGCCGAACTGGAAGTTGAGGCGGCGGTCGTCGATGCTCCAGGAGCGGTTGGTCTGGAGGTACACGCCGTGCTCGGTGGTGGCGATCATCTCCTCGAGGCTGGACTCGCCGGGCTCGAGGTTGACGTTGGTCATGCGCACGATCGGGATGCGGTTCCACGACTCGGCGCGCATCGCCCCGCTGCTCGGCTCGCCGTGGTCCGCGGCCGTCTCGCGGGAGGACATGTAGCCGCGGAACACACCGCGATCCACCAGCACGGTGCGCTGCGCCGCCACCCCCTCGTCATCCCAGCCGAACGTCCCCAGTCCCCCCGTCGCGGTGGCGTCGGCCGTGATGGTGACGTGCTCGCTTCCGTAGCGGAAGCGGCCGCGGAGGTCGGGGGTGAGGAAGGACGTGCCCGCATAGGCGGCCTCGTCGCCGCGCACGCGGTCCAGCTCGGTGGCATGGCCGCAGGACTCGTGGACCTGCAGAGCCGCCTGGGTCCCGTCGAGGATGAGGGTCATCCGCCCGGTCGGGCAGGGCGGCGCGGTCAGCAGCGCCACCGCCTCGGAGCCGATCCGCTCGGCGTTCCCGGCGAGGTCCATGGCCTGGACGGCCTCGTAGCCCGCGCAGAGCTGGTGGCGCCCGAAGCTGTTGGGGTGGCTGCGCGTCTGCACCTCGCCGTCACCGGTGGCGGTCGCGTCCATGCCACCTCCGGACTCCACGATGAGCTGCTCGACGCTCGCCCCCTCCGTGCTCGCGAAGTAGCGCTGCTCGCGGACGAACTCGAGCGAGGCCCGGTGGCTGGTCACCCCGGCGACCGCCCCCATCGCCTCGTCGGCCCGGATGAGCAGGTCCATCTTCTCCTCGAGGCTGACCTCGAACGGGTCGCGCCCCACGGGGGTGGCGTAGGTCCCCACCGCGGGGGGGCAGGGGGCGAGCCGGACCGGCACCCGGCGCAGCCGGGCCGAGGCGCGGGCGATGCGGCAGGCGAGCCGGGCGGCGTCCTCCAGGCTGGGGGCGTCCATGCGGTCGCAGCTCGCGAAACCCCAGGCGCCGTCCACCAGGGCACGGACCCCGACCCCGGCGTCCTCGCGCGCCGTGACCTCCGCGAAGCGACCATCCTTGACGCTCAGCGCCTGGACCTGGCGCTGGACCACCCGGCAGTCGGCGTACGCGGCGCCCGCCTGGGCGGCGACGTCGAGCACCAGCTCGGCGATGTCTCTCATCGGGCGGGTCGCGCAGGCGAGTCCATCGAACCCGGGCCATTCTACGGGGGAGGGGAGGCGGCGACCGGCGACCGCGGGCGCTGGCCCCCGATCGTTTGGCGCGTTTCTGCCGGCACCGGGCGGCCGTATACTCAGGGCCAGCCGGCGCACGTCGGGAGACGACGCCCGCCCCCGGCTGACCGGTGGGGGAGCCAGCCCCCAACCCTCGGGGTGTCCGCACGAGATGCATCGGCCGCGACTGAGACTCTCCCTGCCCAACCCGCAGCGGCGCCTGCGCGACCGGCTGCTCGCCGCCATGCTGGTGGTGGCGCTGGTGCCGGCGGGCGCCTTCTTCATCGTCACCGTGGTGAACCTGCACGGCATCACCCAGAGCACCGTCAACGGCGCGGTGCAGAGCAGCATCCAGCACCAGGAGCAGACCCTGCAGCACCAGCTCGGGACCTTCGCGGCCAGCACCATCAACGCCCCCCTGCAGGCGCTCCAGGGGCAGATCGGCAGCTTCGCGGAGTCGACCAACGCCGCGGTGGCGGCCCACCACGCCTCGGTCAGCGTCACCCCGGGCCAGGTGACCCCGGCCGGGCGCGGGGTCTCGGAGGTGGCCCTGGGCCGGGGGATGCCCGCGGAGAGCGTGCAGCTCCTGGTGGGCTCGGCCCCGTCGGCCTCCACCCTGTCGGTGGAGCAGCGCGCCTCCTGCCTCGCCGGCCTCGCCCCCTCCCTCGCCAGCACGCTGGACCAGATCCGGGCGAAGCCGGCGAGCGGCGCCGTGACCATCGATTCGGTGTGGGTGGAGGACCCGGCCGACAACGCCGTGCTGATCAGCACCCCGCCGACCAACGTCGACGTGCCCGGGCTCGCCAGCAACCCCCAGGGCGCCCCGCCCGGCGTCCTGCCGGCCGCGGGGAGTGGCGGCGGCTGCGCGCAACCCAGCGAGCCCAGCCAGCCCGCGGCACCGAGCACGCACTGGACCGAGCCGTACCTGAGCCGGCTGCTCGGCGGCTGGGAGGTGAGCGTGGCCTCCACCTTCGACGACTCCCTGGTGGTGGGGGCCGACGTGCCGCTGGCGCAGTTCGCCGAGATGGTCGCGTCCACCCCCACCGTCGCCCACTCGTACCCCCTGCTCCTGGCCACGGCGAGCGGCCGGGTGACCGTGGTGGCGGCCCCGGCCAAGACGGGCAGGGACTTCCGGGCTCCGCTGGAGCTCGGCGCACCCCTGCCCCTCCCCGCGGGGAGGGACGGCGGGGCGCTGCTCGCCGGCCTGAGCGCCGTGCTCTCCCTCGCCGCATCGGCGGGGACACCCCTCGAGGCGGTGGTGGGCTCACCCCACGGCGTCGACAAGGTCTTCTTCACGGCCATCGTGGCCGATCCCGGCTGGGTCCTGGTGGAGGCGGCCCCCAAGCAGGACTTCGAGCCGAACGTGAGCGCGCTCTCCCAGGGCATCAACAAGGCGCTCTCCAGCATCTTCCAGGAGGCGGTGGTCATCGCCGGCCTCCTCCTGCTCCTCTGCTTCGTGCTCGCCACGGTCCTCTCGCGCCTGGTCGTCGCGCCGGTGCGCGCGCTCACGCGGTCCGCCGAGCGCCTCGCCCAGGGCCACACCGACGAGCCGGTGCCCCCTCAGGGCCGCTCGGAGGTCGGCGACCTCGCCGCGTCGCTGGAGCACATGCGCCACGAGATCAACGCGTCGCGGGAGGTGATCCTGGCGGCGAGCCGCGAGCTGGAGGCCAAGGTCGAGGTGCGCACCGCCGAGCTGCGCGCGCGCAACGAGGAGCTGCTGGCCCTCAACGCGCTGGCGGGCTCGCTGACCCGCTCGCTGGACCCGGAGGCGATCCTGAACGGCGCCCTGGAGGCGGTGAGGGCGGTGATGCCGGTGACGGCCGGCCGCAGCTTCGTGGTGAGCCCCGAGGGGGGGCTCACGGCGATCGGGCCCGCCACCGAGGAGCGCGGCCCCGTCCTCGAGGAGATGGCGCTCGCCGCCCACCGGGACAACCTGGTCGTCACGCGCCGCGACGAGGACGGGACCACCCTGGTGGGCATCCCCTTCTCCACCGGCGCCGGCGTCCTCGGCGCGCTCGGGGTTCGCAGCGCCACCCTGCCGGGGCCGGAGATGACCGCGCTCCTGGTCGCCATCGGCAACCAGGTCGGCCTGGCCCTGCGCACCGCGCGGCTCTCCCAGGAGGGCCGTGAGATGGCGGTGCTGGAGGAGCGGGCCCGTCTGGCCCGGGAGATCCACGACACCCTGGCGCAGCAGCTCACCGGGATCGTGATCCAGCTCGAGGCCTGCCAGGCGCTGGCGGGCCGCGACCCCGAGCGCTCCCTGCCCGCGCTGGCGACCGCCCAGGAGCAGGCGCGCGCCGCGCTGGCCGAGGCGCGCCGGTCGGTATGGGACCTGCGCCCCGCGCCCCTCACCTCGACCGGGCTGGTGGCCGCCGCCGAGGCGGAGGTCGAGCGCTTCCGCCGCCGCACCGGCATCAGCGCGCGGCTGCGCGCCGAGCGGATGTCGCCGCCGCCCGCGCTCCGACCGCAGGCGGAGGTGGCCCTGCTCCGCATCACCCAGCAGGCCCTGGCCAACATCGCGGCGCACAGCGGCGCCTCACGGGTCAGCGTGCGCCTGCGCCATCTCGACCACCGGGTCGAGCTGACCGTGAAGGACAACGGGCACGGCTTCGACATGAGCTCGCTCCCCCCCGGGTCCTTCGGCATCGTGGGGATGGCCGAGCGGGTCCGCCTGGTCGGGGGGACCTTCGACGTGGAGAGCGTACCGGGCCGGGGCACCACCATCACCGCTCGCCTCCCGGTGATGGAGGAGGGGCCCCCCGCCGCCGGGCGCGGTCAGCCTCCCCGCAGGGCGGTCACGGCGTGATCCGGGTCCTGGTCGCCGACGACCACCCCGTGGTGCTGCACGGGCTCTGCACCATGCTGGAGGTGGAGGACGACATCCGCGTGGTGGCGCGCGCGGCGGACGGCGCCGAGGCGGTCGACCGGGCGCGCGAGACCCACCCGGACATCATCCTGATGGATGTGCAGATGCCGAACCTCGACGGCATCGAGGCGCTGCGGCGGATCCGCGCCGACAACCCCCAGGCCAAGGTGATCGTGCTCACCACCTACCGCAACGAGGACTACATCTTCCCCTCGCTGCAGGCGGGAGCCCGCGGCTACCTCCTCAAGGACGCCACCCGCGAGGAGCTGGCGAGCGCCATCCGCGCCGTGGCCGCCGGGGAGTCCCTGCTCGACCCCGCGCTGATGTCGATGGCGCGACCCGAGTACAACCTCACCCACCGCGAGCTCGACGTGCTGCGCCTGATGGCGGAGCACTGCAACAACGCGCAGATCGCCAAGCGCCTCTTCGTCAGCGAGAACACGGTCAAGACCCACGTCAGCAACATCTTCACCAAGCTCGGCTGCAGCGACCGAGCCGCGGCGGTGCTGATCGCCTGGAAGGCGCACCTCGTCTGAGGCGACGGCCCCGGCCCGCCGCGGCGGGCCGGAGCTCAGGGGGCGCAGCGGAGGAGGGTGACGGGATCGCGGGACGCGAGGCCGGCGGCGGATGCCGCCGGGCTGCCCGCCTCGAGCGCCTGGGCGATCATGTCGGAGAGCGCCTCGGCGCCCACTGGGCCGGGGTGGACGCCGTCGCCGGGCTCGCTGCCCCACATGAAGTACTCGGGATGGCCCTGGCTCGCCTGGTACCAGTTGACGATGACGGAGCCGGGCACCTGGGCCGCGACCTCGGCGATCTCCTGGTTGGTGATCGGCGGCCAGTCGGGATGCCCCGGGTCGCTTCCCGCGTTCACGAGCACGACGCGCGTGAAGCCGTAGGAGTCGAGCGCCGCCGCGATCTGCGCGGGAGACCAGCCGGGACCGTTGGTGCCCAGCTCGACCACGAGCCGCGTGGCGAGGTCGCCATCCGCCCGGAGCTGGCCGAGGAGCGCCGGCAGCGTCGCCATCTGCCGGGAGACCTGCCCGTCGATGTACGCCTCGGGCAGCAGGCGGTGGAGATCGGGGGTGAGGTCGATCATGATCGAGTCCCCCACGATGGTCGCCGTGAGGTCGGCGGGAGCGGGCGCGGACGGGCCCGTGGGGGGCGGCGGGCTGGATGCCGGCGACGGCGACGGGGACGCGGTGGGGGAGGGGACCGAGCACGGGCTGGAGCCCCGGGCGGCGGGGGACCCGCTGGGGACCGGCGAACCGCCGGGGGCCGGGGAGCCACCGGCGGGCGGGCCGACGATGAGCTGGGACGGGAGGGCGGCCAGCGCGGTCGTGGCGGACGCCGAGGGCACCACGCCGGCGAGCGCGACACCGGCCGCGGTGACGAGCAGCGTGACCACCCCGGCCCCGGCTCCGAGACCGAGACCGGCGGGAAGCTTCCCTATCTGGGGGGGCAGCGAGCGGAGGCGCTCGAGCGCACCCGCCGCGACCGCGCGGAAACCCGAGGCGCGGATGGGCTGCTCGACGAATCGCCAGGAGAGCTCCGCGACGAGGGCGGTCGCGCCGAGCTGGAGGGGGACCCGGAAGAGGGCCGACCACCAGGGGCTGATCTCCGGGGTGGTGAGCACGATGATGGGGTAGCTCCAGAGGTAGATCCCGTAGGAGCGGACCCCGACCCAGCGCAGCGGGTCGGCTCCGATCACCGCGCCCAGCCGGGTGGAGGGGTGCGCCAGGGCGACCAGGGCGGCCAGGCTCGCCACCGAGAGCAGCACCATGCCGCCCTGGTAGAGGAACTGCTGGTACTGGGTGGTGAGCGCGACCAGCGCCGCGATCGCGGCGAGGCCCAGGGCGCCCACGGCCTCCAGGGCGGCGCGCGGCACCCGTGAGAGACGGTCGGCCAGCGACCGGCTGGGCAGCCCGAAGGCGAGCGCACACCCGAGGAGGAGCTGGAAGGCGCGGGTGTCGGTGCCCTCGTAGATCCTGGTGAGCAGGGTGGCGTCGGCCCCGGCCTGATACATGGCTGCCATGGCCCAGGCCGAGGCTGCGGCGCCGAGCAGGATCAGTGCGACGATCGCCGCCCGGCGGCGGATGACGCGCAGGAGGACCACCAGCAGCAGCGGCCACACCAGGTAGAACTGCTCCTCCACCGCCAGCGACCAGAGGTGACCGAGGGGTGAGAGCTGCGAGAACTGCGCGAAGTAGGAGACGTGCTCGAACGCGTACCACCAGTTGCTGTAGTAGAGGAGCGCGGCCAGGTCCGCCCCGCGCAACCCCGGCACCTGCGCGGCGTCCAGGAAACCGACCCAGAGGGTCACCACGAGCAGCATCACCCAGAGCGCCGGGAGCAGGCGGCGCGCGCGGCGCAGCCAGAACGAGCCCAGCGCGATGTGGCCGCGGCGCTCCCGCTGCGCCAGCAGCAGGTCGGTGATCAGGTACCCGGAGAGGACGAAGAAGACGCCGACGCCGAGCTGCCCGCCCGGCACCCAGCCGGGGTTGAGATGGTAGGCGATGACGGCGAGCACGGCGATGCCGCGCAGGCCGTCCAGGCCCGCCATGTACCGTGCCTCTGCGTCAACCGGCCTGGGCATGCGCTCCCGTTGCTCACCGTGCTCTCATCCGCGCGCTCTCATCCTAGTACGCGATCCACCGCCGCGCGGTTGTGAGCGCCCGCGATTCGTCGCGGGCCTACGG
Organism: bacterium; assembly: GCA_021847925.1. GTDB lineage: Bacteria > Chloroflexota > Dormibacteria > Aeolococcales > Aeolococcaceae > JAJZNI01. The sequence goes on along the minus strand of JAJZNI010000147.1, from coordinate 15,606 downwards.
GTAGATGAAGGTGGCGAAATCGCCCGCGCGGCGAAAGCCGAGGCGCGCGTAGAGACCGAGCGCAGGCACGTTGTAGGCATTGACATAGAGAGAGCAGAGTGGGACCTCACGCAGGAGCAGGGCGCAGACGGCGGCGAGCCCGCGCGTGGCGAGCCCGCGCCGGCGCACGCGCGGATCGGTCCACACCCCCTGGAGCTGCAGCACCTCGGGCGTCCACGCGGACAGCTCCACCTTGAAGAGGATGCGGTCGCCCTCCGCCCAGACGTAGGACCACCCTCGCTCGACGAGCGTCACCATCCGGTGGCGCCACCCCACGGGGTCCAGGGCCAGGGGATCGACGCCCATCTCCTCGCGGTGCATGGCGGCGGATGCGTGGACCAGGCGATCGAGGTCGGCGCTCCCCGCCGCGCGGACCGGCGCGTCGAGCGGGACCCCCGGCGGCGGCCGGTCCAGCACCATCACCGGCTGCGGGTCGCGCACCTCCGCGGGACGGTGCCGCGGGGCGATGGCCGCCGCCAGGACGCGCACCGAGGGGGCGGGTCCGATCATGAGCCGGAGGGGGGGCAGGTGCGGCAGCGCCCCGGAGAGGAGGACGGCGTCCTCGGGGTCCGGTATCCAGGGGACCACCAGCGACCCGCCCAGGAGCAGGGCGCGGAGTCCCGGTCCGCTCCCCACCCCCCACCAGCTCAGCCAGGGAGCGCCGAGCGGCCGCCCCTGGGCGGCGGCGAGGCGCAGCTCGCTGCGCAGGTAGACGTTGGCCACGGGGTCCCGGTCGAGGAGGGCCGAGATCGAGCCGAGGTCGCCCGGCCCGAGGCGGGAGAGCGATGCCCGGCGGCGCAGAAGCGGTGCCACGCTTCGGAGTCTGCCTCGGCGCCGGGGTCGCCGTCGCCTGTATGCTCACGGCCTGCGAGCGTTCTCGGCCTGCCGCTCGCCCCGGAGAGGTGCGGATGCTGATCCTCATGGGCCACCAGGCGACCCGCGACCAGGTGGACAACGTCCTCCGCCACGTCCGCGAGCACGGCTTCGAGCCCATCGAGCTCCCGGGCGCCGATCGCCTCGCCATCGGCGTCCTGGGCAGCAACCCCGCGCAGATCCGGGATGCGGTGATCGCCCTCCCCGGGGTGGTGGACGCCGTGCCGGTGAGCAAACCCTACAAGCAGGTCGGCCGCGAGTGGCATCCCGAGCCGACGGTGGTGCGCGTCGGCGAGGTGCGCATCGGCACCGGAGCGCCCTTCGCGGTCGCGGCCGGGCCCTGCGCCGTCGAGTCCCGCGACCAGCTCCTCGCCACGGCCCGCGCGGTCCGCTCGTCCGGAGCCCACCTGCTGCGCGGAGGCGCGTACAAGCCGCGCACCTCCCCGTACAGCTTCCGGGGGCTGGGTGCCGTGGCGCTCGAGCACCTCGCCGAGGCGAGGGCGGAGACCGGGCTGCCGGTGGTGACCGAGGTGCTCACCCCCCTCGACGTGGAGCAGGTGGCGGAGGTCGCCGACGTCCTCCAGGTCGGGGCGCGCAACGCCCAGAACTTCTCGCTGCTCGAGGCGGTGGGCGACGTCGGCAAGCCGGTGCTGCTGAAGCGAGGGCTCTCCAGCACGGTCGAGGAGTGGCTGCTCAGCGCCGAGTACGTGGTGAGCCGCGGAAACCCGCAGGTGATCCTGTGCGAGCGGGGCATCCGGACCTTCGAGACCGCCACCCGCAACACCCTCGACCTGAGCGCCGTCCCTCTGGTCCACTCGCTCTCCCACCTGCCGGTGCTCGTCGACCCGTCGCACGCCACCGGCCAGCGGCACCTGGTCCCCGCGATGGCCCTCGCCGCGGCGGCCGCGGGTGCGGACGGCCTGCTGGTGGAGGTGCATCCACGGCCCGACGAGGCCCTCTCGGACGGCCCCCAGTCGCTCACGTTGGAACAGTTCAGCGAGCTGATGGAGGGCCTGCGCCATCTGATCGGCGCTCTCGCCAGGGCGTAGGATTCGGACCACCATGTGGTGGAGGTGTGCCTGCGTGCTCCACCCGGCGGGGCGCGACCGCTGATGCCGCTGTTTCGGCGCGGGGAGCGACGCGGTGGCCCCGCGCCGCCGGCGGCCCCGCCGGCCCCGGAGGCGACGTCCCAGGCGACGGCCGCGCCGCCTCCGGCAGCCACCGCAGCGCAGCCGGGCCCGGCCGCGGCCCCGGGCTCGGAGGGCGTCGCCCGCTTCCAGCCCGCCGAGGGTGACCTGCCCTGCCGGCAGCGGGGCTGCGCCAACCACAACGGGATGCCCTGCCACTACGTCGACCGCCGGGGCCGGCGCTGCGACACGGCCTGGTGCCCCAACCACTGGGCGACCGTGGGGGGCATCGTGTACTGCCGCCGCCACGCGGGGACCATCGCGGCCATCGGTTACTTCGAGCACCCGGCCGGGATGCCGGACATCGACAACCGCGCCCCTTCGCTGGTCAACTGGGTGGCGCGCGACCTGGACCCCTTCCTGGCCGCCACCCTGGTCCAGGTGGCCGGGCCGGGGGAGACCTTCGTCCGCGAGCCGGTCGTGAGCACCCTCACGGACCGGGGGGGCGCGCGCCGCTACGAGCGGGCCTGGAAGCTGGTCGACCACACCGGGGTGCGCCTCACGGTCGCCGTCTTCGTGTACGGGGAGGACGACGTCACGGTCCGGGTCAGGGTGGGGTCGACGGTGGTGGCGGAGGGGGTTCCCCCGTGGATCGAGCGGCGCCGGCGCGGCATGGAGGTGTCGGCGGAGGTGGACCGGACCCAGCGGGCGCTCTTCTACGGGTTCCTCCAGAAGCACCTGCTGGCCGCCGTGCGGGGCCAGCGCGAGCGCGAGGGGCAGGCGCAGCGCTGAGCGGACGCCCCTGCCCCGGGGGGCTGGGACGATGGTCGGGGGGACGGCGGCTATGCTGCAGTCGATGCTCCGCCTCTTCGACACCGCCACCCGGTCCCTGCGGCCGGTGCCGGTCGGGGACCGCCCGCTCCGTCTCTACGTCTGCGGGATCACCCCCTACGAGGGCGGCCACCTCGGTCACGCCTTCACCTATCACACCTTCGACGTCCTCACCCGCCGCCTGCGCAGCCTCGGCCAGGACGTGCACAGCGTGCGCAACGTCACCGACGTCGACGACGACATCCTGCGGGTCGCCCGCGAGCGGGGGGTCTCCTGGGAGGAGCTGGCCAACACGGTGACCGCCGAGTTTGACCGCGACATGGCCGCCATCTCCATCCTGGACGTCGACGCGGCGCCGCGTGCCAGCCAGCATGTTGCGGACATGATCGACTGGATCTCCGAGCTGGAGCGGCGGGGTTACGCGTACCGGGCGGACGGCTGGGTGTACTTCGAGGTCTCCCGCCTGCGCGAGTACGGGAGCCTGAGCGGGCTGGACGCCGGGGAGATGCGGCGTCTGAGCGCCGAGCGGGGAGGCGATCCCGACGACCCCCGCAAGCGCGCGCCCCTCGACTTCGTGCTCTGGCAGCCGTCGCTTCCCGGCGAGCCGGCCTGGGCGTCGCCCTGGGGGGACGGGCGTCCGGGCTGGCACATCGAGTGCTCCGTGCTCGCCTCCGGGCATCTGGGCACGCCGGTCGACATCCACGGCGGAGGCGACGACCTGGTGTTCCCCCACCACGAGTCGGAGATCGCGCAGGCGGTCGGCGCCGGGGTGTCCCCCTACGTCAGCCTCTGGGTGCACGTCGCGATGGTCGGGTACCACGGCGAGAAGATGAGCAAGTCCCTGGGCAACCTCGTCTTCGTCAGCGAGCTGCTGGAGCGTGTCCCCCCGGCAGCCATCCGGCTGATGCTCGCCGCGCACCACCACCGCGAGGCCTGGGAGTACACCGATCCGCTCCTCGAGGCGGCGGAGGCCCGCCGGCGGCGCTACGCGCAGGCGGCGCAGGCGGGGGCCACCCTGGACACCCGTGAGGCGGAGCGCTGGCGGGGGGAGTTCCTCGCCCGGGTTGACGAGGACCTCGACACCCCCGGGGCCCTGCGGGTCGCCGACGCCCTGGCCGAGCACCTGGTCGGGGCCCCGCGAGCCGCGGGGGGGGCGGTGGAGGGCGGGACGCTGCTCCGGGAGCTGCTCGACCTCCTCGGCGCCGCGGCGGCGGCGGCCGGCCCGCCGGCCGGCTAGGTCTCCCGGCCGCGTCGCGCCGCGGTGGATCGGGTACGCTCTGCAGCGCGCTCGACTGCGCAGTACGGCCCCGTGGTGTAGCCTGGCCTAACACGCCACCCTGTCAAGGTGGAGATCGTCGGTTCAAATCCGATCGGGGTCGCCACATCGCCACCGCGGTGGCGGCACCGGCCCCGAGCTCCCTCCACGAGGCGCCCGGCACCTCCAGGGTGACCAGCGCCCCGGTGGGCAGCCTCTCGCGAAGCCGGCGCGGGGCGGCGTCCCCCGCCAGGATCAGGGCCAGCTCGTGGAGCGCCGGGTTGTGCCCCACCAGGAGCACCTCGGGGACACGGCGGGGCAGGCGGCGCAGGCGCGCCAGGAGCTGCGCCGCACCGGCCGGGTAGAGGCGCTCCTCGACCCGCACCTCGAGGCCCGCGGGAAGGGCGCCGCGCAGCGCCTCCAGCGTCTGCCGGGCGCGCAGCGCGGGGGAGCAGAGCGCGAGCGAGGGACGCACCCCCGCCGCCGCGAGATGCCGGGACAGCTCCCGGGCGGCCCGCTCGCCGCGGGGCGCCAGCGGCCGGTCGCGATCATCCGGCTCGCCCCCCGTCCAGCTCGATTTCGCGTGGCGGAGCAGGTGGACGATCACGGCGGGAGGGCCGGCGCGCCCTGGGCCGCCTCGTGGGGCAGCCGGGCCCTCATCCAGTCGAGCATCTCCGCGATCACCTGATCCCGCTCGGGCTCGTTGAGCACCTCGTGGAAGAGCCCCGGGTACTGGCGCAGGGTCCGGTCGGGGCTGCCGACCCGGGAGTGGACGAACGGCGCCGCCGACGGTGGGACGAGCTCGTCCGCGGTCCCCTGCACCACCAGCACCGGCAGCACGAGCCGAGGCAGGCCCTCCGCCGCCTGGGCCATGGCCCGCACCAGCTCCGCGCCCAGGCGCGCCCGGACGCGCCGGCGGTGCACCCAGGGGTCGGCACGGTAGGCGGCGAGGACCGCAGGGTCGCGCGAGATGCGGTCGAGGGGCAGCCGGGTGACGCCCAGGTCGGGCGCCACCCGGGAGAGCGCGCGCCCCAGGAGGCGGGTCCCGGGGGGAAGCCGCGGGGGAACCACCGCGGGTGCGGAGAGGATGAGCCCGCGCAGCTCGTCCTGGTGGCGCAACGCGTAGAGGACCGCGATGAGACCGCCCATGCTGTGCCCCAGGAGGAGGGTGGGGGCCTCGCCGTCCTCGCGCTCGGCCTCCTCGGCGATGCGGCCGAGGTCGGCGACGTAGTCGTCGAAGCTGCGCACGCTGACCGGCCGGCCCTCCGAGCGGCCGTGACCGCGGTGGTCGGGGACCACCACCTGGAGACCGGCATCCACCAGCCGCTCGGCCAGGCCGCGGTAGCGCCCACCGTGCTCGGCGTAGCCATGGGCGACGAGGACCCTCCCCGGCACCCTCAGCGCCGGGGCGTCGGGCGCCCAGACCCTCCAGAAGAGGCGCAGGCCGCCCGTGCCGAGGGACTCGCGCTGGAGCTCGCGCACCGACACCAAGGTTATCAACAATTCGCACAGCGCGCTGTGCAGGAACGGGGCTGCGCCGGGGGTTCGATCCCCGGCTCAGCGGGCCTCGAACGCCATGGCGCCGGATGGTGGCCGGGCCGCCTCGGGCTGGCCCTGGGACTGCTCGGCGAGGACCCTCAGCATCTCGTCGCGCAGGGTCGCGAGCGGGATGGGCTTGGAGAGCAGGCGGCGCGCCCCGGCGGCGGCGGCCCGCCGCGGGTCGTCGGCCGCGTCGCGTCCGGTGACGATCAGCACGCGGGTGCCGGGAGACATCTCGCGGAGGCGGCGGCAGACCTCGATGCCGTCCATCCCGGGCATGTTGATGTCCACCACGGCCAGGTCGTAGGCGGAGCGCCGGACCGCCAGCAGGGCCTCCTCGGCGCTGTGCGCGGGCTGCGCCCGGAACCCCTCCATCTCCATGTAGGAGGCCACCGTCCGGGCCAGCCGGACGTTGTCGTCGACCACCAGGAGCGCCGGGCTCTGCGGAGCCCGGACGGCGCCCGCGCGCGGGCCCGCGGCGCTCGGAGCGGGGGGCCCGCCCGGCGCCGGCGGGGGTGGCGGCGGAGGTGGCGGGGCGGGCACCGGAGGGGCGTCGGGAGCGCCCGGGGCCTCACGGCGGTCGCCGGCGGGCGGGTCGGCGAGGAGCCGCATGCCGGCAAGGCGGGAGAGGTCGAGCGCGCTCATGACAGTCTGCAGCGATTCATGCGCTTGATCCAACCTACACCGGGAGGCGGCGGTGTGGCGAGGGCCGTCGTCGGGAATTCAGCGGACCGTTCCGCCGGTGTTGCGCGGACGTCGCCGGCTCGCCATCGTCCGAGCGCGGGACGGTACCATCGGACGCCATGGCCGACGCCGCGCCCGACCTCGAGGGGATCTCCCGCGTCCTCGTGGTGGTCGCCCACCCGGACGATTGCGACTTCGGCTGCGCCGCCACCACCGCCCGCTGGACCGATGCGGGCATCGAGGTGAGCTACTGCATCGTGACCGATGGCCAGGCGGGAGGATTTGACCGCTCGGTGCCGCGCGAGAGCATGGGCGCGATCCGCCGCACCGAGCAGACCGCGGCGGGTGCCGAGGTGGGGGTCACCGACATCACCTTCCTCGGCTACACGGACGGCGAGCTGACCGTCACCCACGCCCTGCGCCGCGACATCACGCGGGTCATCCGCCTGAAGCGCCCGGACCGGGTCGTGACCCAGTCCCCGGAGCGGAACTGGGCCCGCATCGGCGCTTCGCACCCCGACCACATGGCGGCGGCGGAGGCGACGATCTGCGCCGTGTACCCCGACTCGCGCAACCCCTTCGCGCATCGCGAGCTGCTCGAGAGCGAGGGGCTGGAGCCCCACACCGTGCGCGAGCTCTGGATCATGGGCGTCCAGGAGCGGGTCAACCACTGGAGCGACGTCACCGCCACGGCCGACCGCAAGCTGGCGGCGCTGCGCTGTCACCGCTCCCAGATCACGGACTGGGGGGCGCTGGAGGAGCGCGTGCGGGGCTGGCTGCGCGCCGGAGCGCAGGCGGCGGGCCTGGGCGAGGGGTCGTCCGCGGAGGGGTTCCAGCGCGTCGTCACCGCCTGAGGGCCGGCGCGGCCAGCTCCGGGGCTGCCCTCCCCCGCCGGGGACCGGGATGACCCGGGTGCGACCGCGGCGCCGTCAGGAGATGTCGAGCAGGCGGGAGGCGCTCATCCCCCGCCAGGCGGGATGGCCCGCGGACGCCGTGAGCTCGATGGTGTAGCGATTGCTGCGACCGACCCGCTCCCGCCGCAGCAGCCCGGCGGCGACCAGGTCCGAGACGATGCGGTAGCACGCGCGCTCGGTGAGCCCCACCGCGGCGGCCACGTCGCGCACCCGCATGCGGGGGTCGCGGGCGAGGCACACCAGCACATGGCCGTGATTGGAGAGGAGCGTCCACCCGCGGCCGGCGCGCGAGCGGGCGCGGGCGGGCGCGAGATCGGCGGTCGTCCCCATCGGGTCTCCTCGCAACCTGAGCCAGGCTCGTCAGCAAACAGCATAGCGACGCTGTCATCTCAAAATCGCGGGCGGGGCGCCGCCCGGGGTGGCCCGGGGCCTCAGCGGCCGGCGGTGGAACGGTAGACGGCGAGGTGCCACAGACAGGCGGGCGGAGCCGTGACGTCGAGGAGGCGCCCCCCGCTCGGGAGAGCCCCCGCCGCCGCGCCGCTGACCACGCTCTCGCCGGAATCGCCGGGGAGGGCGGCGAGGGGCTGGGAGGCCGAGCCGGTGGCCGCGCGCTCCTGCACGGCCAGGGTGGGAGGCGACGCGGACGGCGACGCGGAGGCGCGGCTCACCGGCGGGCAGGTGAAGGAGATCGCGAGGAGCCACGCCCCCGAGAGGCTGAGGGACGGCTGGCGGGGCAGCACCTCGTCGCCACAGCCCAGCCAGTCGAGGGCGGCGGAGGCGCGGTAGCCGGAGGGTGGGGGCGCCAGCGCCGCGAGGGGCGCCTGACCGGCGGCCAGCGGTGCGCAGACCGGGACCGCGAGCGGCACCGGGGTGGCGCTCGGCCGCGCCGTCGGGGAGGGGGACGGGGCCGCGGTGGGGGTGCGGCCGGGCCCCGGGGTGGGGCTCGCGGGCGGCGAGGAAGCGGGGGGCCCGGTCGGGCGCAGGAGGACGAGGTCGACGACCGCATGGGCGACGGGAAGGCCGATGGCCAGGCCGATGCCGAGCCCCGCGACGAAGGTCACGAGCGAGGAGACCCGGGGTCGGGGGTGCGGCCGCCTCAGCCGGCGATCGTCCACGCCACCACACCGATGGCGACGCCCAGGGCGATCCCGACCACCACGCCCAGGCCGAGCGTCAGAAGGGGGGGCAGCCCGGCGAAGAAGTTGCCGGTCGACCTCACGGGGGCGGGCATGGCGCCGTACAGCTTGCACCACCCGAACCGGGCACCGGCGAGGGGTTTGCCGGAAAGATAGTTAGGCTATATAATTTCATCGTGACTCCCCTCGCGGCCCCTGAGCGCCGCCCTCCGGTCCTGCCCCCGAGCGTCGCGCTGGCGAACCGGCTGCGTCCGGTGCTGCAGCAGCTCGCGCGCCACCTCCGCCGCAAGGCGGGGAGCGGCTCGGTGACCGCCGGCCAGCTGGAGATCCTCGGTCTGGTCGAGCAGCGCCCCGGGGTGGGGATCAACGAGCTGGCGGGCCTGGTGGGCATCGCGGCCCCCTCGATGTCCAACGCCGTCGACAAGCTGGAGGCCGCGGGGCTCGCGGTGCGCAGCCGGGCGGCGGCCGACGATCGGCGGCGCGTCGGGGTCACGGTGAGCGAGCAGGGATCGCGGGTGCTGAGGGTGGCGCGCACCAGCAGAAACGCGTGGCTCGCCGAGCGCCTCCGCCGGCTCACCCCCGAGCAGCGCGGGGCCATCGAGGCTGCGCTCGACGCCCTGGAGACGATCGCCTCGGAGCGGCCGGCGGGGTGAGCGCCGCCTCAGCCTCGGCGCGGACCTTCCGCAGCCTCCGGCGCCACCACAACTACCGCCTCTACTTCGGCGGGCAGCTCATCTCGGTCACCGGCAGCTGGGTCCAGAACACGGCCCAGGCGTGGCTGATCGTGGAGCTGACCCACTCCCCGCTGGCGCTGGGCGCGCTCGTGCTCTTCCAGTACCTCCCCTACTCCGCGCTCGGGCTCCTCGGCGGTCCGGTGGTGGACCGGTTCAGCAAGCGGGGCACCATCGTCCTGACCCAGAGCGCCTTCATGCTGAGCGCCGCCGTGCTGGCCGTGCTGGCCTTCGCCCACGCGGCGACGGTGTGGGAGGTGTACGCGCTGGCCGTCTTCAGCGGCACGGTGCAGGTGGTGGACACACCCGCGCGGCAGGCCTTCGTCTTCGAGATGGTGGGGCGCCGGGAGCTGCCCAACGCGGTCGCGCTCAACTCGTCGATGTTCAACGCCGCCCGGGCGGTGGGGCCGGCCCTCGCCGGCGCGCTCATCGCCGGCGTCGGGGTGGGCCTCTGCTTCGCCCTCAACGCCGCGAGCTACGTGGCGGTGATCGGGAGCCTGCTGCTGATGCGCCGTGCCGAGCTCCACCCCACCGGCGGCGGGGAGGGCGACGGGGTCCTGCGCAGCGTGGCCGAGGGGCTGCGCTGGACCCTGCGCACCCCCGCCGCCTGGCTCACGATGGGGCTCCTCCTGGTGGTCACCACCTTCGCCATCAACTTCAGCGTCCTCCTTCCCGCGCTGGCCTCTCAGACCCTGGACGCGGGGCCGGTGACCTTCGGGATCATCACGGCCTGCTTCGGGATCGGGGCACTCGGCGGCGCCCTCTTCAGCGCCGCTCAGCCGCGCCCCACCTGGCCGCTGCTGCTGGGCGGCGGCGGCGCCTTCGCCCTGCTCCTCCTGCTGCTCGCGCCGCTGCACACGGTCGCCCTCTGCGGGGCCGGCCTCCTCCTGCTCGGCGCGGCCTTCACCGTGTACACGTCGATGAGCAACTCCACCGTCCAGCTGGCCGCCCCGGACCCTCTGCGAGGGCGTGCCATGGCCGTGTACTTCTACGTCTTCAACGGCACGGCACCGCTGGGCGGGCTGCTCACCGGGTGGCTGGCCCAGGTCGGCGGCACCCGGCTCGCCTTCCTGGTGGCGGGCGGGATGAGCCTCCTCGCGGTGGGCGCCGCCACGGAGCTCCACCGCCGCCTGGTGAGGGCGCGGCCGGCTCCGGGTCGCGCCGCCGCCGCGACACCCGGGCCGGCAACCGTGGGGGCGCCGCCCGGGCGTGCTTAGATGACAGCGCTGTGAGCCCGCCACCGGCCGAGCCCTTCGCCTGGGCCCCCACGGCGGAGCAGGCATCGGAGAGCCGCCTGCGCCGCCTCCTGGACCGTCTCGGATGCGCCGGCACGGACGAGCTGGACCGGCGCCTGCGCGCGGGGGGCGCGCCGGCCCTGGAGTGGTTCTGGGAGGCGGTCCTGGAGGACCTGGACCTGGAGTGGCGGGCCCACCCGGAGCGGATGCACGACAGCGGCCGGGGTCTCCCCTGGACCCGATGGTGGCCGGGGGGGCGGCTCAACCTGGTCGACAACGCCCTCACCCGCCACGTCCGGGCCAGGCCCGGCGAGGTGGCCGTCGTCCACGAGGCCGAGGACGGGACGGTGCGGCGGTGGAGCTGGGCCCGGCTCGGCGCCGAGGTGGAGCACGCCGCCCGCGCCCTGGGCGCGCTCGGCGTGGGGCCGGGCGACGCGGTGGGCCTGTGCATGCCGATGACCGCGGAGTGCGTCGCGCTGTTCCTGGCCTGCGCCCGGTCCGGCGCCGTGGTGGTGCCCCTCTTCTCCGGCTTCGGCCCGGCGGCGATCAGCACCCGTCTCGCCGACTGCGAGGCGCGGGTGCTGTGCGTGAGCGAGCGGTTCATCCGCCGGGGGAAGCCGGTGCGCCTGCTGGAGACGGCCCGCGAGGCGGCCGCCTCCGCCGCCTGCCTGCGCCACCTCCTGGTGGTGCGCGACCCCGGCGACGCCGGTCCCCCTGCGGAGCTCGCGACGCCGGGGGAGCGGTGGTACCACGACCTGCGCGAGGCATCGCCCCGGGCGGGCGGCCCGGAAGATACAGACAGTGATGACACATTCATGCTGATCTACACCAGCGGCACCACCGGGCGGCCCAAGGCGACGGTCCACGTCCACGGCGGCTTCCCCGTGAAGGCCGCGCAGGACATGGCCCACTGCTTCGACGTCGGGGCCGGCGACCGGCTGCTCTGGTACACCGACATCGGCTGGATGATGGGGCCGTGGGCGATCTGCGGAGCGCTCACGCTGGGTGCCACCCTGGTGCTCTACGACGGGGTCCCGGACCACCCCGGGCCCGACCGCCTCTGGAGCGTGGTGGAGCGTCACCGGGTCACCGTGCTCGGTGTCGCGCCCACCGTGATCCGCTCCCTGATGGCTCACGGCGAGGGGCCGGTGCGCTCCCACGACCTCTCCTCGCTGCGGGTGCTCGGATCGAGCGGCGAGCCGTGGAACGACGGCCCCTGGCGCTGGTTCCTGGAGGTGGTGGGGGGCGGGCGCTGTCCGATCGTCAACTACTCCGGGGGCACCGAGGTGAGCGGCGGCATCCTGGGCGGCAACCTGCTCACCCCACTGCGCCCCGGGGCCTTCGCCGGGCCGGTCCCGGGGATGGTCGCCGACGTCCTCGACGAGAGCGGCACCCCGGTGCGGGGGAGGGTGGGCGAGCTGGCGGTGCGGATGCCGTGGCCGGGGATGACGCGCGGCTTCTGGCACGACCCCGAGCGCTACCTGGAGACGTACTGGTCGCGGTTCCCGGGGGTGTGGGTGCACGGCGATTGGGCCGAGGTGGACCGTGATGGGCTCTGGTACATCCGGGGGCGGAGCGACGACACCATCAAGGTGGCGGGCAAGCGCCTCGGCCCGGCCGAGGTGGAGAGCGTGCTCGTCTCCCACCCGGCGGTCGCCGAGGCCGCCGCCGTGGGCGTGCCCGACCCGGTGAGCGGCGAGGCGCTCGTCGCCTTCGTGGTCCCGGTCGCCGGGGTGGGGGACCCGCGCGCCCTGGGCGAGGAGCTGCGCGAGCTGGTGGCGGCGGAGCTGGGCCGGGCGCTGCGGCCCCGCGCCGTCGAGGTGGTCGCCGAGCTGCCCCGCACCCGCAACGCCAAGGTGCTGCGCCGCGTGGTCCGCGCCGTCTACACGGGCGCCGATCCGGGGGACCTCTCCGCGCTGGAGAACCCCTCGGCGATCGACGCCCTCCGAGCGGTCGCCCGGGGCCGCTGAGGCTCGCCGGGTTCGCCACGGGCCGCCGGCGGAGGTTCGGTGCCGGGGCCGGCGGCCCCTCCCCCCGCTACAGCATGCAGAGGGGGCCGGACGCCGCGCCCGCCGCCGGCAGGCAGCCCGTCCACCCGGATGCGGGCGCCGCCGGGAGCGTGGTGCTGGCGTGGGGCCTCGTCACGGTGACCGAGCCCCCGTAGTCGCTCACCTGGACGCTCAGGCTGAGGGTGGCGCCGAGGGTGCCGCTGAGGCGCGGCGGGGTGCCGCCCTGGCTCGTGCCCAGACCGGCGAGCGCCGCGGAGATGGCGCCCAGGTCCACCGCGACCGATCCCCCCACCTGGGCCCTGACCAGGCTGCCGTTGCGGGTGCTCACCCAGACGTCGGCCGTGGCGTGGCTGAGCGTGACGTAGGGGGAGAGCAGGGTGAGCTCGGTCATCAGGCTGGAGCCACTCCCCGCCCCCGCTGAGGCGCTCGCCCCGAGGTCCTCGATCAGCTTGGTGAGGCGTGCCGTGGTCACCGACGCCCGGTAGTGCTCGGTGGCCACTCCGTCGACGCTCGCCGGCCCCCGGTCCGAGAAGCCGAGGCCGGCCACCGCCGCGCTGATCTCGGAGTCGCTCAGCGCGGGGGTCGCGGGGAGCGTCGAGGCCAGCTCCGCCCAGGCGCCGCCGCCGGTGCGGACGTACCCGTGGCCGCCGTACTCGACCAGGTCGTACGTGTGCCCCTGGGCGGTCACGCGGAGCTCGCGCCGGCTGCCCGACTGCTGCAGGAGGGTCCCGCTCGCGGAGCCGCCCCCGCCGAGCTGCGAGAGCTGGGACTGGATCTTTGCCGGCAGCCCCTGGACGCCCGCGGTCTGGAGAGCGAGGCTGGCCGTGAAGGCCGCCCGCAGCGGGGTGGTCCGGGCCGCCTCCAGGGCGGAGGCGACCGCCTGCCCGGAGCCGGCCGCCGTGAGGCTGGCGCTCTCCCCGCAGGCGGCGGCGAGCAGGGCCGCGGCGGCGAGCGTCGCGGCGGCGGCGGGACGGCCGATCCTCATGCCGTCCACCATACGACGCCCGCCGCCTCCGGGCCAGCGGGGAGGCCGGATCGCGACCGGAGGCGGAAGCCCGCCGGCGGCGCTGCGCCCACCGGAGCGGCTACCGTTCGCGTCGCGTGCCCGAGACCGTCCGACCCACCGCCGGCGCCCCGCCCAGCCGGCTGGTGCTCTGGGACGTGGACGGTACCCTCCTCCGCGCCGGGGAGGTGGCGTCGGCGGCCTTCACCCGGGCCGTGGAGGCGATCGTGGGCCGTCCCGTCCGGCACCGGGTGCGGATGAGCGGCAAGACCGACCCCCAGATCGTGGGCGAGCTGCTGGCCGAGGCGGGGGTGCCCGACCCGAAGCGCCACGTGACCGCGATCCTCGCCCGCCTCCAGGTCGAGCTGCGCGGGGCCGGGCCGGTCATCGCGGCCCGGGGGGAGGTGCTCCCCGGGATCCGCGAGCTGCTCCCCACGCTCCACGCCGACCCCCGCTTCCTGCAGACGCTCCTCACCGGCAACCTGGCTCCCAACGCGCGGGTCAAGGTCGGTGCCTTCGGCCTGGACCGCTGGCTCGACCTGGAGGTCGGTGCCTACGGCTCCGACGACGCCGACCGCCGCAACCTGGTCCCGGTCGCGCTGGAGCGCGTCGCCCGGCGGCGCGGGCGCCGCTTCGAGCCTGGTGCGGTGTGGGTGATCGGCGACAGCGACAACGACCTGGCCTGCGCCCGGGCCGCGGGCGCGCGCTGCCTCCTGGTGGGCACGGGCCGGGCGACCCGCGAGGAGCTGCTGCCGCTCGGCGCCGACGCCACGCTCGCGGACCTCTCGGACGTTGCGGGGGTCGTCGCCCTCCTGGCGGGGTGAGCCCGGCGCGGAGCGCGGGCGGGGGACGCCGTCCACCTGGCAAAGTCGGCGGGTGCCGTCCCCCCGCCCCCGGGCCGCCCCGCGCCCGCCGATCCGGGCGGTCATCCTCGACATGGACGGCCTCCTGATCGATAGCGAGCCGGTGTGGAGAGAGGTCGAACGGGAGGTCTTCAGCGAGCTGGGGGTCCGGCTCACCGAGGCGGACATGCTCTCCACCATGGGGCGTTCCATCACCGAGGTGGCGGCGCACTGGAGGCGCCACCGCCCCTGGCCCGGGGCGGAGACCGGGGAGCCGGACGACGACGCCATCGGGGAGCGGGTGGTCGACCGGATGGTCGCCCACGTCCGGGCTCGCGGGGAGCCCATGAGGGGGGTGCGGGAGGCGGTGGAGCTGTTCCGGCGCCGCCGGCTCCGGGTGGCCATCGCCTCCTCCTCCCCCCATCGCCTCATCGACGCCGTCTGCGAGCGCCTGGGGCTCGGGTGGGTCGAGGTCCGCTGCTCGGCGGACGACGAGGCGCGGGGCAAACCGGCCCCCGACGTCTTCCTGACCGCGGCGCGCCGGCTCCGTGTCGAGCCCGCGGCGTGCCTGGCGATCGAGGACTCCCCGAGCGGCGTGCTGGCCGCCCGGGCCGCGGGGATGCGCTGCGTGGCGGTCCCCGACCCGCACCTGGCCGGGGACCCCCGCTACGCCCAGGCCGACCTGGTGCTGGGCTCGCTCGCCGAGCTGGACGCGGAGACCCTGCGGCGCCTTGAGTGAGCCGGCGCGGGGCGGGACCGGAGCCGGGGGGCGGGGGGCCGGCTGGCGCGGGCGTGGCCGACCCCGTACCATGCCGGCATGGGCAAGCGGGTCAGCTTCTACCTGGACGACGACCTGATCGAGGCGCTGAACGAGCACACCCAGGTCTCCCCCCTGTCGCGCAGCGAGATCGTGGCGATCGCGGTGCGCCGCCTGCTCCGCGAGGAGCGACGCCGCGCGGCGCTCCCCCCCATGCCGGCGAGCGAGATGGCCCGCCGGATCGCGGTCGGGGAGCTCCCCTCGCGGCGGGTGGACGGAGCTCCCCTCCGCGCTCTGCCCCGACCCTGGGAGAATTGACCCAGGCCCCGGTTTCGCGACGGCAAGCCCGGGGTAGGAAGTGGGCGAAGCCCCCAGGACCAACGGATGTGGAGCCGTGCCGACCTACGGATATCACTGCCCCCGCTGCGAGACCGACTTCGAGGTCTTCCAGCGGATGACCGACGACCTCGCCGCCGACTGCCCCACCTGCGGGACGCCCGGCCGGCGCCTCTTCTTCCCCGCCGGCATCGTCTTCAAGGGCTCGGGCTTCTACAAGACCGACTCCCGCCGGTCGGGGTCGGGCAGCGCCGCGGGGACGGGCTCGGGTGCCGGCTCCGGCGCGGCCTCCGGC
>JAJZNI010000185.1 GCA_021847925.1 bacterium | reverse complement strand
TCATCGCACGAGGCGGCGGCGATAACGGCGCCGGTGCGGGGGAGAGGGGAGACGGATGGGTGGGGAGCGTTGACGTCGGGTTCTATAACACCGATGATATGGTTGCCGGGTGTGGATGGTCCGCTACCACCCGGCCGCAGTCGCCGAAGAGCGGGCGCTCCCATCGCGCGAGAGAGTTGCCATGGCCAATGCCGCCGCCAAGCTCCAGGCCGCCGGGCCGGCCCTCGGCTTCCCGCATCAGAGCGCCGTTCAAGGGACGGACTTGCGAGAGCTTCGGCCGCGGGCTGGGCGCAGCCCATGGAGGGGCTTGTACCAGCGCATCGGCGACGAATTCGTGATCGGCGCGATCGCTCCGGAGGCTATGGTTGACCGTCGTGGCTTCGACCAGGCGGTCAGGCGGTGCCAGGACCGGCTGGCGGAGGTGGAGGAGTCGGGATGAGGTTGACTGACCTTCCGTTGGCGGATGAGGTCCTGGCTCGGAACCTGAAGGACGATCCTGCCTTCCGCGCTGAGTGGGAACGGACCGCTGCCGCGCGTGCTGTCGCCACCCGCCTCGTCGCCTACCGGGCCGAGCACGGGCTCTCGCAGGCGGCGCTGGCTCGCAAGTTGGGAATGTCGCAGCCGGCCATCTCCCGGCTGGAGCTCGGAGAGCACGAGCCAACGATAGCCACCCTAGCCCGGCTCTCTCGTGGCTTGGGGATCAACATCAGGATCGAGATCGGGCCTTCGTCCCTGTCGCTCTCCGCATGATCGGTGGGTGACGGCTCGGTCGGCCAGCGTGTCTGAGAGGCCCTGTGTGACCTTCACGCCGTTCCGATCACGCCTCGCCACTCGCGGCGCTCGGAGCGGGCATGGTGGCCTCGCGTAGCCCTTCCAGGGGGGCGCATCGTTCCAGGGCCCGTCGCTGAGGTTCGCTGCCGCGTCATCATCATCGGGGATGGCCTCCGGGCGATTGCGGTGCAGCGGGCCTCCGCGCGGGCGGCCGCCTGCCGGGAGGACCGAGCATGGCCGCGACTGTAGGTACCTACCCGTGTGGTCGCAGCGGCGGCGCGGCGGTCTGCGATCATGCTGCGCTTGAGCGCTGAGATGGGCATCCGCTCCCTGTCCGCCCCCGACGGGACGCTGCTGAGCGTCGCCGAGTTCGGCGGTGCTGGGGCGCCGGTTGTCTTCGTGCACGGTCTCGCCGGTCACGGCGGGGAATGGCGCACGATCGCGAATCTTCTCGGGGCCGGTTATCGGCGGGTGGCGTTGGATCTGCGTGGCCATGGGCTAAGCGAACGGAGACCGCAGGATGTCTCCCTGGAGACGCAGGCTGGCGATGTCGCCAAGGTGATCGAGCATGTGGCTGGAGGCGGGCCGGTGGTGCTCGTTGGCCAGTCGCTCGGGGGGATCCTGGCGTTCGTCACCGCCGCCCGCCACCCCGAGCTGGTGCAGCACCTCGTCGTGGTCGAGGCCAGTCCGGCGGGGCCCCACCTCGATGCGCCAGGCAGGATTGAGCGATGGCTGCACTCCTGGCCTCGTCCGTTCCCCGATCAAAGGGGGGCCCAGGCTTTCTTTGGCGGTTCTCCGCACGCGGAGGGGTGGGTCGATGGCCTCGAGAGTCGCGCGCCGACCGGGCAGGCGGAGAGGGGCCAGAGAGTAAACCGAGCGGCCGTCAGCCGCGTTCCATAGTCGTGCAGGTGGCCACCCATCCGGACGACGCCGTGACCCCCGCGATCCTGTCGCACAGGAGACGTGGCACGACTTCCAGAGCGTCATCCAGGAGGCGGCACCGCGCCTCTTCCGCATCGCCGTGTCCATGCTCGGGAACATCGACGACGCGGAGGACGCCGTCCAGGAGACGGCGCTGGCCGCATGGCGGCACTGGAGCTCCACGTCCGCCTACCAGGACGCGGGGCCGTGGCTCACCCGCATCTGCGTTCATCGCTGCATCGACCGGCGCCGCCGGGGTTGGGGACGCCTGGTTCCCCTGCGCTTCGCCTCCGCCGTGGCGGCCCCATCGACCCTGTCTTTCGACCCCGACCTCGAGGGGGCCCTGATCCGACTGCCCGGCCGGCAGCAGGCGGTGCTCGTCCTGCACTACCAGCACGGCTACTCGTTGGACGACTGCGCTCACCTTCTCGGCTGCCGCCCTGGCACGGCGAGGAGCCACCTCGCCCGCGGGCTCGCCGCCCTTCGCAAGGAGCTGGGCGATGACTGAGTATGACCGCCTGGCTGACCGCCTCCGTCGGCTGTTCGCGGCCAGAGCCGAGCAGCCGATGCCCGGCTCTCTGGGGGAGAGGCTCCACCGCGTCGGGGCCGGCGACGCGGGGCGCTCAGTGTGGCGTGCGAGATGGATGCAATTCGCGGTGACAGCTGCGATCGTGGCGATGATGGCCACCGCGGTCTCGGTGGGCCACTTCGCGTTGAGCGGACCGGGGCGCGGTCCATCCCCATCTCCGCCCGCGGTGACGACTCCGGCGACGAGCCCCTCTGTGCCGTCGCCCTCGGCGGCGCCCCAGAGGGTGGCCCCGTCGGGTGCCGTGGCCTGCTCCCAGCGCCTCGTGTTCACGGACCGGCAGCACGGCTGGCTGGCCGAGCCGACGGGGTCGGCCACGACCGCGATCTTCGCGACCTCGGACGGCGGCACCTCGTGGACCCGGCAGCTCTCACTCGCCTCGCTCACCGTCCAGCTGGACTTCGTCAGCGCGAGTGACGGCTGGGTGCTGGCACAGACAACCGCCAGCGGGGCCAGCACCACCCAGCCCTTCCTGCGCACCACCGACGGAGGGGCGACCTGGGTTCGCGCGAGCCTGCCCGGCCAGCCGCTCGCCTGCGTCGACTTCGTGACCGCCACCGTGGGCTTCGCGCTCACCCAGACCGGCAGGCTGGAGAGAACCGCCGACGGGGGGGCGACCTGGACCGGCGTGGATGTCGGGGCCGGCATGTCGGCCGCTCTGCTCTGCTTCGAGAGCTCCGATCAGGGCTGGGCGGTCGCGCGTTCCTCCCAGGGGGGTGCGGAGGGCATCTACCTGACGGACGATGGAGGTGAGAGCTGGCAGCTCCAGTACTCGGCATCCTGGCTCCGCGGGAGCGGGATCGGGTGCAGCGGACCCACGGTGTGGGTGCGAGTCTTCCTCGGCGCGGGAGCCGGCAGCACCTTCTGGGAGTATGTCCGCACCACGGATGGGGGGGGCCACTGGACACCCCCCGCGTCGCCGACCCCAACGGGTCAGCGGTTCCTGGACATGGGAGGCCCGTTCCAGGTGGTCGATCCCAGCACGGTCGAGATCGCCGGCGGCTCTGGCGCGGGCGGCGGAGCGCTGTTCGAGACGGTGCCCAACAACCAACCAGGCACCCCGTCAGCGTCGCTCCACCCCACCAGCCTGAGCGGGACGGGTGGGGTGGGTGCCCTCTCGTTCATCAACCCTCAGGTCGGCTGGGTGCTCGTGGGAGGTCCGGAGGTGACGAACGGGACCACGAGCGACCGCGAGCCCGCACGCGACTTCCTGGCCGCGGATCGACGGCGGGGCAATCACCAGGCGATCCTCACGGGCGGCTGCGGCTCCTTCATCGATGACGTCTACTCGACCGGCGACGGGGGGAGGACCTGGCGCCGGCTCGCCGACTTCACGTACACGATCTCCACCTCCCTCTGCACCGGCTCGGCTGCGCCCTGATCCGGAGCGACGCATCGGTCGGGGAGCTAAGCTTCGACCACCTCGGACGATGGAGGGCCGTGCCATGAGCGATCTCTCGAACAGGTCCCCGGTGGGCCCCGCGCGCGTCGGGCGGCCGACCACCGGGCCGCGCGCGGGCGGCAGCATCGCGAGGGTGCGGAGCTCGGCGGGTGGCGGCCGGTGAGGACGCGCAGGCTCGGACGCAGCGACCTCGAGGTCTCGGCCATCGGCCTCGGCTGCATGGGCCTGAACTACCATCGTGGGCCGGCCCCGGAGCGAGCCGGGATGATCGGGCTCGTCCGCGCGGCGGTGGAGCGGGGCGTCACGTTCTTCGACACCGCCGAAGCCTACGGACCGTTCACCAACGAGGAGCTGGTGGGTGAGGCGCTGCAGCCGTTCCGGGGCAGCGTCGTCATCGCCACCAAGTTCGGCTTCGACCTCGGTCCCGGTGGATCGGGCGGGCTCAACAGCCGCCCCGAGCGCATCCGCAGGGTCGCCGACGAGGCGCTCATGCGCCTGCGGGTCGACGCCATCGACCTCTTCTACCAGCACCGCGTCGACCCCGAGGTCCCGATCGAGGAGGTGGCCGGCACCGTGAGGAGCCTGATCGCGGAGGGCAAGGTGAGGCATTTCGGGCTCTCCGAGCCGGGGCCCGAGACGATTCGCCGGGCGCATGCGGTGCAGCCGGTCGCGGCGGTCCAGAGCGAGTACTCGCTGTGGTGGCGCGCGCCCGAAGCGGACGTCCTCCCCGTCTGCGAGGAGCTGGGGATCGGCTTCGTCCCCTACAGTCCGCTGGGCAGGGGCTACCTCACCGGAGCCATCGACGCGTCCACCGCCTTCGGTGACAACGACAACCGCGGGACCCTGCCGCGGTTCACGCCGGAGGCGCGGGCGGCGAACCGTCCCGTGGTGGACCTGCTCACGACCCTGGGCCGGCGCAGGGGTGCCACGGCGGCGCAGATGGCGCTGGCGTGGTTGCTGGCCCAGAAGCCGTGGGTCGTCCCCATCCCCGGCACCACCAGGCTCCCGCGACTCGAGGAGAACCTCGCCGCGGCCGCGATCGAGCTCACCGCCGGCGATCTGCGGACCATCGACGCCGCGGTGTCGCGGATCACCGTGGAGGGTGACCGCTACCCCCCGGCGGACGCCGCGCTGACGCGACGGTAGGGATTCCGGCGTCCGGCAGCGGCGCGAGGCGTGCGCGCCGGGCTGGAGCGCATACAGTCACCGGAGTGGACGCCCGCCGTGCGGTTCCCCCCACCCACGCGGTGCTGGACGATCAGCGCCTCGCCGCCGCCCAGGAGCGCCTGGGGCGGCCGGCCGTGCGCGACGCGGTGCGCGCGGCGCAGCGGCGCGTGCGCGCGGGCGAGCTCGCCGCCAGCGACCTCATCGACTGGGTGCTCGGCAGCCTGCCGCGGCGAGCGACCTCGCTGCGCCCGGTGATCAACGCCACGGGGGTCGTTCTCCACACCAACCTCGGGCGCGCGCCGCTGTCCCCCGCCGCCCGGCAGGCGCTCGCGGTCGCGGCCGGGTACGTCGACGTCGAGTACGACCTCGGGACCGGAGCGCGCGGCACCCGGGGCCGCGGGACCCTGGAAGCCCTCCACGCCGCGCTCCCCGACGCCGGGGGCGTCCTCGTGCTCAACAACGGGGCCGCCGCGCTGCTCCTCGCCGTGACCGTCCTCGCCCGGGGCCGCGAGGTGGTGTGGAGCAGGGGCGAGATGGTGGAGATCGGCGACGGCTTCCGCCTTCCCGACCTGGTCGCCGCGAGCGGTGCGCGCATCCGGGAGATCGGCACCACCAACCGGACGGTGGTGGCCGACTACGCGCAGGCGGTGGGGCCGCGCACGGGCTGCATCCTCAAGGTCCACCAGTCCAACTTCCGGGTCGACGGCTTCACCGCGTCGGCGGGGGTCGCCGAGCTGGCCACCCTGGGCGTCCCGGTGGTGGTCGACGCCGGCTCGGGCCTGCTCCGACCGGACCGCCGGCTCGCCGGCGAGCCCGACCTCGCGAGCATCCTGAGGGCGGGGGCGAGCCTGGTGGTGGCGAGCGCCGACAAGCTGCTGGGCGGCCCCCAGGGGGGGATCGCGGCGGGCGATGCGGCGCTCGTGTCCCGGCTGCGCCGGCACCCGCTCTACCGGGCGCTCCGGGTGGACAAGCTCACCCTGGCCGCGCTGGAGGCGACCCTCACCGGGCCCGAGCCACCCGCCAGCCTCGCGATCCACGCCGACCCCGAGGTGCTGCGCGCGCGCGCCGAGAGGATCGCGGGCGAGCTGGGCCCGCCCGCGGTCGCGGTGCCGAGCGAGGGAGCGGTCGGCGGGGGCGGCGGTGCCGGGGTGGCACTGCCCGGGTGGGCGGTGAGCCTCCCGGAGGACTGCGCCCGCGAGCTCCGCCGCGGCGATCCGGCGGTGGTGGGGCGCGTGGAGAGGGGCCGCTGTCTGCTCGACCTCCGCTGCGTGCCGCCGGAGGACGACGCCCGCCTCATCGCGGCGGTGCGCGAGGCCGGCGGAGGCCGGGGAGCGGCCCCGACGGGGCGATGACCTCGATGCAGGTCGTGGCCACCGCCGGGCACGTGGACCACGGGAAGTCGGCACTGGTGCGAGCCCTCACCGGCATGGAACCCGACCGCTGGGCGGAGGAGGTGCGCCGCGGGATGACCATCGACCTCGGCTACGCCTGGACGCGGCTGGCTTCCGGGCTCCGGGTGGCCTTCGTCGACGTGCCCGGGCACGAGCGCTTCACGACCAACATGCTCGCAGGCGTCGGCCCCGTGCCCATCGTCCTTCTGGTGGTGGCCGCCGACGAGGGGTGGTCGGCCCAGACCGAGGAGCACGTGCGTGCCCTGGATGCGCTGGGGGTGAGCCGGGGGCTCCTGGTGGTGACGAAGTCGGACCTCGCCGACCCGGGCCCGGTCGCGGAACAATCCCTGCGCCGCCTCGCGTCCACCAGCCTGGCGGGGATCGCGAGCTTCGCCGTCTCCGCCGCGACGGGCGAGGGGCTGGAGGTGCTGCGCGGGGCCCTCGACCGGCTGCTGGAGAGCGTCCCCGCCCCCGACCCGCGGGCGCGGGTGCGGCTCTGGGTGGATCGCTCGTTCACCATCCGCGGAGCCGGCACGGTGGTCACGGGCACCCTCGCCGCCGGCACCGTCCGGCGGGGCGACAGCCTCGAGCTGCGCGGGCGGCAGGTGACGGTTCGCGGCGTGCAGTGCCTGGGAGAGACGACCGACCAGGCGGTGGCGCCCGCCCGCGCGGCGCTCAACCTGCGCGGGGTGGACCACGGCGAGGTCCGGCGTGGCGACGCGCTGCTCACCCCGGACGCGTGGTGGCTCACGCGCGAGGCGGACGTCCGCGCCGCGGCGGACCTCCCCGAGCGGCTGGTCCTCCACATCGGCGCGGCGGCGATCCCGGTCCGCGTCCGGCGGCTCGGCGGGGGTGGGGGCGGACCCGCGGCGCGCGACGGCGCTGCCCGGGCCGGCGGGGCAGCCCTCCGCGACCCGGGCCCGGACGGCGGCGTGGGGGCTCGACGCGGCGCCGCCGCGCTCTACCGGCTGAGCCTCTCCGACGCGGTCCCGCTCCAGGTGGGAGATCGCGCCCTGCTCCGCGAGCCGGGTCGCCGCCAGGTGATCTGCGGGGTCACCGTGCTGGACCCCGCGCCCCCGCCGCTGCGGCGGCGGGGCTCGGCCAGGGCGCGGGCCGGGGCCCTCGAGGCGAGCTCGGGAGAGCCCCTGCTCGCCGACGAGCTGCGCCGGAGGGGGGCGGTCCCGCGCTCGCTGCTCGTGGCCATCGGCGTGCCGGTCCCCTCCGCCCTGCCCGACGGGGTGAGGGAGGCCGCCGGATGGATGATCGCGGCCGAACGGTGGGCCGGTTGGCTGGACGCCGTGCGGCGGGTGGTCCGCGGCGGCCGCGGCGGGGGCGAGCTGCTGGAGGGAGGGGTGCCCGACGCGGAGGTGGTGCGGGCGGCCGGGCTCCCCGCCCCCCAGCTTCTGCAGGCGCTGCTTCGCGACATGCCCGAGCTGGAGGAGGCGGGAGGACAGGTGCGGCCGCGGGGCGCGACCCCCGCCGTGAGCCCCGCCCTCGCCGCACGCATCGCCCGGCTCCGCGAGCAGCTCTCCGGCCGCCCCTTCGCCGCCCCCGAAGCCCGGGAGCTGCAGGCCCTCGGGTTCGGGCGCGCCGAGCTGGGGGCCGCCGCGGCGGCCCGGCTGGTGCTCCGCCTGCCCGGCGACGTCGTCCTGCTCCCGGACGCTGCGCAGCAGGCCGCGGAGGTGCTGCGCCGGCTGCCCCAGCCGTTCACCGCCTCGGCGGCGCGGGAGGCGCTGGGGACCTCCCGGCGGGTGGCGATCCCGCTGCTGGAGCACCTCGACCGCATCGGTCTCACCCAGAGGGTCGACGCGGACCGGCGGCGGCTGCGCGGGGGGGCGGGACCCACCCCCGGGTAGCGGGCGGGAGCGCCCCGGGTCGACGCGGACCGGCGGCGGCTGCGCGGGTGAGGCGGGGACCGCCCCTCGCGCATCTCCAAGCTGACCCCGAGGCTCCGCCGGGCCGGAGGGGTTGGCCCCCTCGGCACCGTTCCGCCTCCGCGGTCGAGGCATACTCAGGAGATGCGCGAGCTGGTCGCGACCCTCGACGAGTGGGCGCGCAGCGACGCCGAGGTCGGCCTCGCGACGGTGGTGCGCACCTCCGGTTCCACGCCGCGCCCCGCCGGCGCCCGCCTCGCCGTCACCCGCGACGGCCGCATGGTGGGGTCGGTGAGCGGCGGCTGCCTGGAGGGCGCCGTGGTGGCGGAGGTGCGGGCGACCCTGGAGGGGCGTGCGCCGGCGCGCATCCTCCACTACGGCATCAGCGACGAGATGGGCTGGCAGGTGGGCCTCTCCTGCGGCGGCTCGGTGGACATTCTCGTCGAGACCCTGCGCTGGGACGGGTCGGACCCGGTG
>JAJZNI010000015.1 GCA_021847925.1 bacterium | reverse complement strand
CCTCCTCGGCGACGCTCTGCACCCCGTCGGAGGTCGCCGTGGTGAGGCTGGAGCTGGCGATGCCGCTGAGCACGAGCACCATCGATCCCATCACCACCACGCAGATGGCGAGGACGCCGCCGAGGAAGCGCCAGAAGTAGCCGCCGCGCGTCCGGTCAAAGGCGGAGAGCGCTCTCGAGAAGACGGTCACGTGCGTCGGCTGATCTCCCAGAATGGCGCGGGGCACGGCCGCTGCGGCCGAACCCGGTCGGCGGCATCATCCCTCGGGTCCTGTGACAGCGCCGCTGCACTCTGGCGAAGGTGGGTGACGGCGCTTGACGCTCTCGCACACCGCCGTCACGTCCCCGGACGGCGACCCCTCCCCTCCCCAGCCGCGCGCGGACGGCGGCGCATCCGGGGCGGGCGGCCCAGGGCCCCGGCCAATGGGAGGGCTCGGCGGTCAAGGGCTGGCTTTCCCGCCTCACCCTCCCCGGCTGGGACATCGGGTGGCTCCACGGCCCCACGGGTGGGGACGTGAGAGCGCTCCCACATTCTGAGCGCGGCCCCGCCGCGCGTCAAGGGGTCGCGGCCGGCTGCGCCGGCCGCCCGGCGAAGATCTCGAGGAAGAGGACCTCGAGGAGCAGCCGGGGCTGGGCGTTGGCCACCACCGCCGCGGTCGCGCCGATCAGCTTGTCCAGGATCTCGCCGGCGCGAGCCGCCGGCGTCCCCGCCGCCCAGCGGTCGACCGCGTCGCGGCGGCTGGCCCAGCGGACCAGCTCCGGGGCGCCGGCGGCGGCGGCGGCGGCGTCCCGGACGAAGGATGCCCAGATGGCGAGGTCGAGGAGAAGCCGCTCCCGCCCCTCGGCGCCGGCGGCCGGCGCCAGCTCGGACGCGGCGGCGAGCGCCGCGCCCGGGTCGCCCGGGACGATCTCCAGGAAGTGGTCGAGGATGCTCAGCTCCTCGGCCAGGGAGGAGGGGTCGGTGGCGAGACGGAGGGCGCGCCCGGGCCGACCCGCGGCGAGCTCCGCCGCCTGCTCGGCCACCCGGTCGGCCACGCCATGGCGGGTGCGCAGCCAGGCGGAGATCTCCGCGCTCCCCACCGGGCCCAGGGCCGTCCGCTGGCAGCGGGACACGATCGTGGCGGGGAGGCCCTCGGCGGTGGTGGCCGTGAGCAGGAGGTGGCTGCCCGGCGGCGGCTCCTCGATGGTCTTGAGGAGGGAGTTGGCGGCCTGCTCGGTCAGCCGGTCGGCGCGGGCCAGCACCGCCACCCTGGCGCCGCCCATGTAGGGACGCTTGGCGAGGAACTCCTGGAGGCTTCCCGGCTCGCGTCCGGCCCGCACCCGGTCGATCCTCACCGCCTCGTCCCCGGAGTCCTCGAGCCAGAGGTCGGGGTGACCGGCGAGACCGCCGGGCCAGGAGCGCCGGCCCAGCAGCTCGGCGGCGAGGGCCAGGCAGAGCGCCGTCTTGCCGACCTGCGCGGGACCCGTGAGGAGGACGGCGTGGCCGAGGCGGCCGGCAGCCGCGGAAGCGCCGAGCCGTGCGACGGAGTCGCGGTTGCCCAGAAGCAGGTCCAGCTCGGGCCAGGCGCTCACCGGGTCTCCCCCATCGGATCGCGGAGGCGGGGCGGCGGGGGCCGTGCGCGGCCGGCGGGCCATGGCCCGCGAGTGTAGGGGACCCGGGCGGGGCGGTGGCACCCGGGCCGGCGATCTCGCGAGACCCGCGGGAGGGGGCGGGGCCCCACCCCCCACAATGGCCGCGTGGCCCAGGGATCCTCCGACCGCGTGCGGCGCGCCGCCGGGTGGGCGCGGCCGTCACCCGGGCGCGGCCGCCCCGCCTCCCGGGTGCCGTGGGATTGGACGGACATCGTCGCCTTCCTGCTGGTCTTCTACCTGGTGGGGACCTCGCTCGTCGACACGGTCGCGAGCTCCGCCGCCCTCCACTCCTTCGGCCGCCAGGTGCTGGGCGGGCTGCCGGGGCCCGAGCGGGCGGCTGTCGACAGCCTGACCCAGACGGTCGCCGTCTACGCCGTCTGGCTCGCCGGCGTGCTGCTGCTGGCGGTGGGGCGCCGGCACGCGCGCCTGCGCGACCTGGGATGGAGGATGCCGCGGCCGTACTGGGTCCCCATCGCCATCGCCGTGGCGGTCGCCGCGCTGGCGATCCTGACCGGGATCCTGGACGGGATCCACCTCCTCTTCCCGCACGCCACCAACGGTCAGGTCCCCGAGGTGCAGCGGGAGTACAGGACCTACGTCGGCATCGCGATCCCGGCCGTGTCGGTGGTGGCGCCGGTCGTCGAGGAGACGTTCTTCCGGGGGTTCGTGTACGGCTGGATGCGCCGCCGCCTCAACGTGCCCACCGCCGCCGTGCTCTCCGGCTGCTTCTTTGCCCTGCTCCACTTCCAGGCGGTGATCTTCCTTCCCCTGGCGGTCCTCGGGGTGGGCCTCGCCCTGCTCTACGAGTACTCGGGGTCGCTGCTCCCGGGCATGATCGTCCACGGCCTCTTCAACCTGGTGGAGATCTTCTTCATCGTCTAGCCGGGGCGAGAGCGCTCCCCCGGCCGTGCCGGCTCGCGCGGTGGGGCGGTCGAGCGGGCGGCCACCCGGTCCGCGGCCCGCGCGTCGCGCGCCTGCCGCCACACCAGGATGATCCGCTGCAGAGCGGTGACGTTGGTGAGCACCGCCAGCACCCACAGCGCCCAGATGAGCAGGGGGGAGATGACGAGGCCGACGACCGTGATCACGACCCGCTCGGGGCGGGCGAGCAGGCCCCCGTCGCACCGGAAGCCGAGTGACTGGGCGCGGGCGCGGACGTAGGAGACGAGCAGCGAGCCGCCGAGGGCGAGGATCACCAGCATCGCCTCGAGCGTGCTGTCGCGCTGCGACACGAAGTGGTAGAGGAGCGCGGCGTAGGTGACCACCTCCGCGTAGCGATCGGTGGTGGAGTCGAGGAAGGCGCCGTAGGGGCGGACCCTCCCCTCCACCCGGGCCACGGCGCCGTCGAGGATGTCGAAGAGGCCGCCCACGAGCAGCACCAGCCCCCCGGCGAGGAGCCAACCGAACCCGACCAGGACCGCGGACGCCATGGTCACGGCGAGGCCGGCGAGCGTCAGCGCGTCCGGGGTCACACCGTGCACGTGCAGGGCGGACACCAATCGCCGCGCCGCCGCGCGAACCCACTCCTGGAAGCGAGCGGTGAACACGATCAGCCGGAGGCGCCGGCGAGCTGGGCGAACGCCCGCTCTCGAGCCTCGGCGTAGACGCCGAGGATGCCGTCGACGACCACCCGCCAGTCGTAGCCTCGCGCCGTGCGGACGCCGGTCTCGCCCATCCTGCGGCGGGCTGCCCGGTCCGCGACCAGGGTGTCCAGCGCCCGCGCCCACGCCCGCGGGTCGCGCGGAGGCACCAGGAGGCCCTCGCTCCCCGAGGAGATCACCTGGCTGAAGCCGGGGATGGCGGAGGCCACCACCGGGACCCCGCTCGCCATGGCCTCGAGGAGGACGATGCCGAAGCTCTCCCCGCCGGTGGCCGGCGCGCAGAAGATGTCGGAGCTCGCGTAGATGCGGGGAAGCACCTGCCCCGAGACGTGGCCCAGGAAGGTGACGTCGGGAACCCCGTCGGCCTCGCAGCGACGCTCGTACGCCCACCGCATCGGCCCGTCGCCGACCACCACAAGGCGGACGTCCGCACGCAGGTGGCGCAGGCGCGCATAGGCGTCGAGGAGCGTCGGCAGCCCCTTGCGCTGCTCCATCCGGCCGACGAAGAGGATCGTCGCCATGCCCGCCGAGCGGAGCTCCTCCACGATGGGCTGGTCGGGGCGGAAGCGGGCGGTGTCGATGCCGTTGGGCACGATCCGGTAGTCACCCGGGAAGTAGCGACTGATGAACTCGCGAGCCGGCTCGCTGACGCAGATCAGCCCGTGGAGGCGGTGGAAATAGCGGGTCAGCACCGGCCGGCCGTAGTAGTAACCGAGGTTGCGCCGCGCCATGGCGTGGAAGGTGCCGACGTTGGCGCCGCGGTGCAGGCGCAGGGTGGTGATGGGGACGCCCGGCACGAGCGGCTCGTGGTAGTGGACGACGTCGAAGGCCGCGCGGTCGAGCAGGGAGCGGACCCGGCGGACCAGGTGGAAGGAGAGGGCGATCCGTGCCACCGAGCCGTTGCCCCGCACCGGGACGCTGCGTCCGATGCGCACGTACCCGGGGATGCCGTGGTCGTCACCCACCCGCGAGGAGGGCGCCAGGATGGTGACCTCGTGATCCCGCCGGCGCAGCTCCTCGGCCAGGTGGCGCACGTGCTCGGCGACCCCGCCGGGATGGACGAAGTCGTACGGCGACACCAGGCAGACCTTCACCGCCGCGGCCCCCCCGGGCTCTCCCAGACCGGGTCGAGGACGTGCCACTGCTCCGGGTACTCGCGGATCGCCTGCTCGAAGACGCGCAGGATCTCGGTGACCACCCTGCGGATCTCCTGGTCGCGCGGCGCGTGGGGATCCCAGGGGATCTCGGGATGAACGGCCACGGCCGTCCCGCCGGGCACCCGGGGAAGCGTGACCGGCAGGATCGCCGACCCGGCCCGCATGGCCACGTCGACGACCCCGATGGGAAAGCGCGCCTCCGCCCCGAAGAAGGTGAAGGGCTCGCCGTTGCCGACCAGGTCGCGGTCCATGGCGAGGGCGATGGCCCCGCCTCCCTTCAGGATGCGCAGCACCTCCCGCATGGCGGCGGCACCGAGACGGCGGGCGGTCGTCTCGTCGCCCCTGCGGATGGCGTCGATGTCGATGGGCACGACGCGCACGCCCTGGGCCACCCGGGAGCCGACCACCCGCTGGAAGAGCTGGGGCGGCCTCAGGTACTCGGCGAGCAGCGCCATGGGGTAGCCGAGGCTGTTGCCGGCGGCGAGACCGCGCTCCCAGGAGCCGAGGTGCAGGGAGATCACGGCGACGCCGCGACCCCGCTCGAAGGCCCCGACGTACCGGTCGACGTCCTGGACCGTGAGGTCGTCGGAGACGTGTGCCCCCTCGAAGCGCATCGCCATCACGTCGACCCAGGTGCGGCCGAGGTCGTGGAGGTTGCGCCGGACCACCCCGGCGAGCTCCCGCGGGGAGGCGTCGGGGAGGACGTGGGCGAGGTTGGACCGCAGACCGGCCACCGACCCGGGGTGGACCAGGCGCAGCACCTCCACGCAGACGTCGGACAGCGAGTACGCCGCGCGCCGGGGAAGGACCCGGACCAGGGCCTCGGCGACCCGGTACGCGTAGTAGGGCAGCATCGAGCCCCGCTCCGGCTCACCCGCGAGCCCGTGGGCGGGGACCCCGCCGCGCGGGCCCTTGTCGGTGGGATGGGTGACCGTGCTCATCGCCGGCTTCGCCCGGCCTCCTGGTCGTGCCGACCACCCCGTGCCCGGCGGGCCGTGACGCCGGTCGGGGGTCCGGGGCGCTACCACGGGGGAGAACTTATCAGGACGCGGCGGGATCCGATCCACCCGAGGCGACCAGCACCTCCGCGGAGGAGGGCGCGTGCCCGTTGCCCGCCGGGGCGCCGGCGATGAACTCCTCGGTGAGCTCCCGGGCCCGGCTGTCCGAGAACTGCTGGGGGGGGGACTTCATGAAGTAGGCCGAGGGCCCGACCAGGGTGCCCGAGAGGCCCCGGTCCAGACCGAGCTTGCAGCAGCGCACCGCATCGATCACGATCCCCGCGCTGTTCGGCGAGTCCACCACCTCCAGCTTCAGCTCCAGGTTGAGCGGAACGTCGCCGAAGGAGCGGCCCTCCATGCGGATGTAGCACCACTTCCGGTCGTCGAGCCAGCGCACGTAGTCGGAGGGGCCGATGTGGATGTTGCGGTCCTCGAGCGACTGATCCAGCTGGGAGCGCACGCTGTTGGTCTTGCTGATCTTCTTGCTGACCAGCCGCTCGCGCTCCAGCATGTTGAGGAAGTCGGTGTTGCCTCCGAAGTTGAGCTGGTAGGTGTTCTCGAGGCGCACCCCCCGGTCCTGGAAGAGGCGGGTCAGCACCCGGTGGACGATGGTGGCCCCCACCTGGGACTTGATGTCGTCACCGATGATGGGGAGGCCGGCCTTGCGGAAGCGGTTCTGCCAGTACTCCTCGCGAGCGATGAAGACCGGCATGCAGTTGACCATGGCGCAGCCGGCGGTGAGGATCTGCTCGGTGTACCACTTGGCCGCCTCCTCGCTGCCGACCGGGAGGTAGTTGACCACCACGTCGGTGCCCGTGTCGCGCAGCACCTGCACGATGTCCGCGGTCGGACCGGGGGCCTTCACGATCACCTCGCTCAGGTACTTGCCGAGGCCGTCGTGGGTCATCCCCCGGACCACCCTGACACCCTTGGCGGGGACGTCGGAGAACTTGGTGGTGCAGTTCTGGCCGCTGAAGATGGCCTCGGAGAGGTCCTTGCCCACCTTCTCGCGGTCGATGTCGATCGCGGCCGAGAACTCGATGTCGGAGATGTGGTAGCCACCGAGGTCGACGTGCATCAACCCCGGGACGCGGTCCCCCGGGTCGGCCTGCCGGTAGTACTCGACGCCCTGCACCAGGGATGACGCGCAGTTGCCCACCCCCACGATCGCGACGCGGACCTTGTTGCTCACGGGACTCCCTCACTGATGGGCGCGCCGGGCGCCTCCACGCTGCTGCTCACGACGTCCGCCGCTGCGGGGGCCGGAGCCCCCCGGTCGAGCATGCGGGCGAAGCTCCTGAGATGCCGGGCGATCGCCTCGCGGTCGAGGGCGCAGAGCACCTCCCTGCCCTCGCGCCGGGTGCAGATCACCTGGGCGTGGCGCAGGATGCGCAGGTGCCAGCTCATCCTCGGCTGGCTCACCTTGCAGATGCGGGCCAGCTCCGAGACGGTGACCTCGCCGGAGCCGGCGAGAACCTCCACGACGGCGAGCCTGGTGGGGTTGGCCAGCCCCTCGAAATAGACCGAGAGGTCCCAGGCCCCGGCCGCGATGGCCCCCGGGACCGCCCGGCGGGGCGAGCGCTGACGCATAACCGAGTCTTTCATAAAGGAAGGATGAATAAAGGATAGCGTATGTGTTCCCCGCACGCAAGGGGCACGGGGTTCGCGGCCTCGGGCCTCGAGACCGCCACCGCGGCCGGCCGGCCGCCGGGACGGGGCGCGCCGGGACCGGGGCGATCGGGCGTCCGCGGTCGCGCGCGCGGCCCGGCGGCGCCCTACCGGCTGAGCGCGGGACGCCGGGAGGGACCGCTTCCCGCCGCGGTCTCCGCCTCGTCCACGTCCTCCTCCTCGTCGAGCCCCTCCCCGACCTCGTCCGGGCGGCGGGCCATGAGCAGGAGGGTGATCACGAGGAGGAAAGCGGACCCCGCCAGGTAGGGGATGGAGACGAAGCCGAGGTCCAGGAACTGCGCCGACGAGCAGCTCACCCCGCCCGCGCTGGCGCAGTTGCCCTGGACCTGGGTCGGGAACCACTGCAGCTGGGTCTGGTAGATGGAGATGCAGGAGCCCACGACCGCCAGGGGGAGCACGTACCAGCGTGCCGTGGTGAGGTCGCGGCGGGCGGCGGCGATGCCGAGGAGGAGGCTCTCCGGGTACATGCAGATGCGCTGGAACCAGCAGAAGTCGCAGGGGGTGAAGCCGGCCCCGAACTGGAAGTAGAGGCTGCCCAGGGTGGCGACGGCGGCGACCACGAAGGCTCCGGGGAGGGCATAGGGGGCGAGCACGTCGCGGGAGGTCTCCCAGGCGGCGTGCACGGCGGCCGAGCCGCGGCTGAGCAGGAAGCCCACCAGCGCGGCGATCACCAGCGCGTTGGCGAGGAGCGCCAGCAGCGAGAGGGCGAGGGCGACGCCGTGCCAGCTCACCGCCGGCCCCTCTCCGGCCGCGGCCGCGCCGGCGGGCGCGCCATCAGCCGGTGGCCTTCAGTCCGTTGAGGGTGCTCTCCAGGCTCTGGATGGCCCTCGGCGAGCAGGCGCTCGACGGCTGGTTGCCCGTCGTGATGCAGATGGCGGCGGTCAGGTAGTTGGCACTGCCGACGATGGCCTGGGCGACCGGGCTGCGGGGATTGGAGAGATCCGTGGCGATCTGGCTCCAGGTCAGCCCCCGGAGGATCTGGGGAGAGTACTGCACCGAGTAGATGTCGAACCGGTTGGCGATGTCCAGGAACGGGAAGCTCTCCGGCTGGCTCGGGGAGTCGTTCTGGTAGGGGGCCTTGCCGTACTCGGCGAAGAGCGCGCTGACCTTGGCGCTCGGGGTCTGCAGCGGCTTGTAGTAGCCGGTCGACGGGTCCGGGACGTTGGAGTAGATCTCGTTGGGGTCGAAGGTGATGTAGGCGCTGGTGTAGTGGGCCTTCACGAAGGTGAAGGTGTGGGTGCTGGGATACACGTCGCTCGGGCTCGACACCATCTCCTGGAGCCCGGAGAAGCTGCCGAAGCGCTCGAGGGCGTCGACGATCGCCCAGCGCTCGGCGGCGCAGTAGGGGCAGAACTCGCCGCCGACGTACACCAGCTCGGGCTTGCCGCCCGGCGCCAGGGTGGTGGACCCGGCGATCCGGATCATCTCCCCCGGCGGGTCGCCGGGGTTGATCCCCACCGCCGTGCCGCCGCTCCCGACCTGGTCGATGACGCTCGCACCGGTGCCGGTCACCGCGGAGAGCACGGTCGCCGGCACGGG
>JAJZNI010000091.1 GCA_021847925.1 bacterium | reverse complement strand
CGCCGTAGGTGAACGTGTCACCCAGCTGCTCCCGGAGATCGGGGGCTCCTGCCGTCCTCATGGAAGGAAATCATACTCAGGTACCGCCTACCTGGGGAGGATTTTCTCCAGTCCGGCCGGGAGGTCCCGTTGAGCCAGCTCCAGCCGCCGGGTCAGCCGGACGAACTGTCGGAGGACTGGCCCGGCCCCCCCCCGGGCTCTACGCCGCGCCGCCGTCCAGGGCCGCCTGGATGAGGGCATCGCCCTGCTCCTCGGGGCCGACGAAGGCGAGCCGGACCTGGGCGATGCCGTCCGCGATCCGCCGGGCCACGGCCTGCACCTCCGCCGCGCCGACCCGGGCCACGGCCGCGGCGCGCTCGTCGGGGGTCTCGAGGGGAAGCCGGGAGCGCCAGCGGGTGGCGTAGAAGCGGGCGCTCGCCATGGCCGTCTCGGTGGAGCGGAGCATGCGCCCGATCATCGCCGACTTCGCAGCGGCCAGCTCGCTCTGCGGCACCCCCCGGTCGGCGAGCTTGCGCAGCTCGCGGAACGAGAGCCGCACCGCCTTGGCCGCATCCTTCGGCCGGGTCGCGGTGGCGATGGCGAAGACCCCGGCGTCCTCCAGCGCCTCGTGGTGGGCGAAGATCGCATAGGCCAGGCCGTTGCGCTCCCGCACGGTGTGGAAGAGGCGGGACGACATCCCGCCCCCGAGGATGAACGCCATGACCGAGAGCGCCGTCCGCTGCTCGTCCAGGGAGGGGATCCCGGGGATGGCCAGGACCATCTTGGTCTGCGGCTCCTCGCTCGGGGTGAGCGGGCGCACGTTCCCGGTGAATCGCTCGCCCTGCCCCCAGCGGGCCGCCTCGCGCGGCCGGGGCGCGGCGCTGGGGATGTCCCGCAGGAGCGTCTCCGCCTGCTCCGGCGCGAGGCTGGCCCCGCCGGCCACGGTGAGACACATCGCCGTGGGAGCGTAGAAGGCGCGGTGATACTCGACGAGCTGGTCGCGCGTGGCCCTCTCGACGACCCGCGGGAAGCCCGCCGCCGACCAGGAGAGCGACTGCCCGCCCCCGAACGTGACCGTGCCCAGGCGGTCCCAGATCCATCCGTCGGGGTCGGCGAGGCGCGCGGAGAGCTCCTGGAGCACCACGTTGCGCTCGCGCTCCACCTCCTCGACCGCGAAGAGGGGGCGGCTCAGCATGTCGCAGATGATGTCGGCGAGCTGGACCATCGCGGTCGCGGGGCCCTCGGCGTAGTAGCCCACCTCCTCGGTGTCGGTGTAGGCGTTGGTCGCCGCCCCGAGCCGGTCGATCTCGCGGGTGATCTGGCGCGTGGTCGGCCGGCGCTCCGTGCCCTTGAAGAACATGTGCTCCAGGTAATGAGCGAGGCCGGCGGTCTCCTCGGTCTCGTCGCGCGACCCGGCGCGCACGATCAGGAACACGCCGACGTTGCGGCTCGCCGAGGGGGCGTTGAGCAGGGTCACCCCGTTGGACAGGGTGGTGATGCCGGGCTGGGGCGGGGACGGGGGCAGGGCTCCGGTGGCTGGCGTCAACGCTTCTCTCCTCTGGCGGTCACCTCGGCGCACACCGTATCGCGGTGGCTCAGCTCGTGCCCGATTCCCACGAGGCCAGGTAGCGACGCTGCTCCTCGGTGAGGGTGTCGATGCCGACCCCCATGGCGCGCAGCTTGAGAGCGGCCACCTCGCCGTCGATGTCGAGGGGAACGTCGTAGACCCGGGGCTCGAGCTCCTCGTGGTGCCGGGCCACGTACTCGGCGCAGAGCGCCTGGTTGGCGAAGGACATGTCCATCACGGCCGCGGGGTGCCCCTCGGCCGCCGCGAGGTTGACCAGGCGCCCCTGGGCGAGGACGTGCAGCGTCCGCCCGTCGCGCAGCCGGTAGGCCTCCACGCTGGGACGAGGCTGGTCGACGCCGGTCGACATCTCGTCCAGCGCCGCCAGGTTGATCTCGTCGTTGAAGTGACCGCTGTTGGCGACGATGCAGCCGTCCTTCATCGCCTCGAAGTGGTGGCGGTCGACGACGTTGATGTCGCCGGTGACGGTGACCACGAAATCGGCCTGGGGAGCCGCCTCGATGAGGGGCATCACCCGGTAGCCGTCCATCACCGCCTCCAGCGCGCGCACCGGGTTCACCTCGGTGACCACCACGTGGGCGCCCAGTCCCGCGGCCCGCAGGGCGAGCCCGCGGCCGCACCACCCGTAGCCGCACACCACCACGGTCTTGCCGGCGATCAGCACGTTGGTGGCACGGATCAGACCGTCCAGGGTGCTCTGCCCGGTGCCGTAGCGATTGTCGAACATGTGCTTGGTCATGGCCTCGTTGACGGCCACGATGGGAAAGCGCAGGGCTCCGGCCGCCGCCATGGCCCGCAGGCGGATCACGCCGGTGGTGGTCTCCTCGGTCCCGGCCAGCACCTCGGGGATCAGCTCGGACCGGCTCTTGTGGAGCTCGGCGACCAGGTCGGCGCCATCGTCCATGGTGAGGTGGGGGCGGTGGTCCAGCACGGCGTTCACGTGCTCGAAGTAGCGCACGCTGTCCTCGCCCCGCACCGCGAAGGTGGGGATCCCGTGGTCGGCGGTGAGGGCGGCGGCCACCGCGTCCTGGGTGGAGAGCGGGTTGCTGGCGCAGAGGCGGACGTCGGCGCCTCCGGCACGCAGCGTGATGGCCAGGTTGGCGGTCTCGCTGGTCACGTGCAGGCAGGCCCCGAGGCGCAGCCCCCGGAGAGGCTTCTCACGCTCGAAGCGCTCGCGGATCAGGCGCAGGACGGGCATCTCCCGGGCCGCCCAGGAGATCAGCCGGTCGCCCTCACCGGCGAGGCTCAGGTCGGCGACGTCGCTCGAGGCGGGGGTGGTGGTCATCAGCCCGGCATGGTAGGCGCTGAGCGGTGGCGCGGGCTCCGGCCACCTCTGTGGCTGAGCCTCGCGGGGGCCTCAGAAGCGGACCAGGGAGACGTGGGGACGGTCCCCCAGCGCCGCGGAGCCGGGCAGACCGGAGAGCTCGATGAGGAAGGCGATGCCGACCACCACGCCGCCCAGCCGCTCGACCAGGCTCGCGGTGGCCTTCGCCGTGCCTCCGGTGGCGAGCAGATCGTCGACGATGAGCACCCGCTGGCCGGGGGTGATGGCGTCGGAGTGGACCTCCAGGACCGCCTCCCCATACTCGAGCGAATACTCGGCGGATATGGTCCGATAGGGCAGCTTGCCCTGTTTGCGCACGGGCACGAAGCCGGTGCCGAGGAGGTAGGCGAGAGCTCCGCCCAGCACGAAACCGCGCGACTCGATGCCCACCACCACCTCCACCCCGGCGTCGCGATAGGCGCCGGCCAGGGCGTCGAGGGCGGCACGGAAGGCCTGCGCATCCCGCAGCAGCGTGGTGATGTCCCGGAAGAGCACCCCCGAGCGGGGGAAGTCGGGAATGTCCCGGATCAGGGCCCGGAGGCGCCCGGCGAGGGGCTCCGCTTCCCCAGCGGGACTCGTGGCGTCTCCGGACGGCTCGGTCATCCGCGCCGGAATCCTAGCAGCCGGGGAGGAGCGGCGCGATGGCTACAATGGCCGGGTGCACGAGGCCGCAACGCTCCACCGGCTCTGAACGCCTCCTTGCGCTCGCACCGTGTCCGCCGCCACCGCTGAGGCCATCCCGCCGTCCGGGATCGAGCCCGCCAGCGCGACCGGTTCGCTGCGCCACTACTGGCACCTGACCCTCGAGCTGGCGATCAGCCAGTTCAAGCTGCGCTACACCCAGTCCATCCTGGGCTACGTCTGGTCGCTGCTCAAGCCGGCGATGTACTTCGGGATCACCTACGTGATCTTCGTGGACCTGTTCCACGTCAACGACGGCACGCCCCATTACGGGATTCAGATTCTCCTCGGGATCGTGGTCTGGACCTTCTTCTCCGAGTGCACCGCCACCGCGATGGGGGCCGTGGCCGGAAGCGCCGGCCTCATCCGCAAGGCGTACTTCCCCCGCTCGATCCTGGTGGTCGCGGCGTCGTTCACCTCGCTGTTCACGTTTGTCATCAACCTGTCCCTGGTGATAGTCATCGGCGCCGCGATCGGGCAGATAAGTCTGGGCGTGCAGAGCCTGGCGGCCATACCGCTGCTCATCGAGCTGTACGTCCTCGCCCTGGGCATCGCCTTCTTCCTCGCCTCCCTCCATGTCCAGTTTCACGATGTTGGCCACCTCTGGGAGGTCTTCACGAACCTGCTCTTCTATGGCTCAGGCGTGATGTTCAGCCTCACGTATGTGCTGCAACGGGCCCACTTCGCCGCCGTGGTCACCACCAGCTCCATCCCCGCACACGCCCTGCCTGCGAAGTTCACGTGGGTCGTCGACATCGTCGCCGCCAACCCCATCATGCAGGTGATCGAGGACCTCCGCCATGCGCTCGTGACCCCGGTCGCACCGTGGACCTTCTCGGTCGTCACGGGTCATCTCGCGGCGGTCGGCCAGGTGCACCCTCT
This sequence comes from bacterium, assembly GCA_021847925.1. Taxonomy (GTDB): domain Bacteria; phylum Chloroflexota; class Dormibacteria; order Aeolococcales; family Aeolococcaceae; genus JAJZNI01. The sequence goes on along the minus strand of JAJZNI010000091.1, from coordinate 37,034 downwards.
GAACGCATCGTGGGACGCCCTGGCCCCCTATGCACTGGTCATGGTGATCTTCGGTGCGGGTGCCCTGACGTACCGCGCCCGGTCGCGCTACTTCGCCCAGAACCTGTAGAGATGAGCACCGACCACGCCATCCACGTCGAGAACCTCTACAAGCGCTTCCGTATCCCCCTGGACCGGAGCTCGACGCTCAAGCACCGTGTCACCCACCCACGGGCTGCGTCACGCTTCCGCATCCTGGAGGCGCTCAGGGACGTGTCCTTCGACGTACCGGAGGGCCAATTCATAGGGATCATCGGTCACAACGGGTCAGGCAAGAGCACCCTCCTCAAGGTGCTGGCGCACATCTACCAGCCAGATGGCGGCAGGGTCAGCATCAAGGGCAACATCTCCCCCTTCCTCGAGCTCGGCGTCGGCTTCAACCCCGAGCTGACCGCCCGGGAGAACGTCTTCCTGAGCGGCGCCATCCTGGGTCTCGGGCGGGCGGAGCTGCGGCGACGCTTCGACGACGTGATCGGCTTTGCGGAGCTCGAGCAATTCGTCGACCACAAGCTCAAGAACTTCTCCACCGGCATGGAGGTCCGGCTGGCTTTCGCCCTGGCCATCCAAGCGCACGCCGAGATCCTCATGATGGACGAGGTGCTGGCCGTCGGCGACGCAGCCTTCCAGCAGAAGTGCTTCGACACCTTCAAACGGTACAAGCGCGAGGGGCGGACGATCGTCTTCGTCACCCACGACCTCGGGACCGTGAACCGATACTGCGACCGCGCCATCCTGCTGGATCAGGGACGCCTCGTGGCAGACGGGGCCCCCACTGAGATCACGGCGACCTACCGCGGCTCCATCGGCGTGAGCGCCGGCGACAGCCGCAAGGTCGGGGAGCAGATCGAGCGATGGGGCACGCGCGAGGTGCTCATCGGAGGGGTCCGTCTGCTGGGCGAGACCGGAGTCGAGGACCTGCACCCGCTCACCGGCAGCCATGTGCGCGTCGAGATCGCGTACGAGATCAAGAACATGGCCATCGCCGACTTTCTGTGCGTGCTGTGGATCGTGCGCAACGACGGCACCCTCGTCAGCGAGGAGAGCCTGCCGGTCACCCAGTACGGGAATGCGGGCCTCGCCTCCCAGAGCGGTGCCGGGGTGATCCGCTACGACCTGGCGCGCTTGCCCCTCCGCAAGGGCGGCTACCGTGTCAACGTCGAGTTGCGCGAGCGCCGGGGACAGTCTGCGTACGATCACATCGATCGAGCGGTTCTCTTCCGCGTCGTCGACACCCAGCCTGGCCAGGGCCTGATCTCCCCGGGCGGTACGTGGTCGGTGGTCCCCCGGGACTCGGCGGTGGCCGGTTTCTCCGACATCGCGGTGCGGTCGGGGACCGGGAGCGGCGATGCCGGGACCTGAGACCGCGGTGATGCGGTCCGGCCAGGTGGAGCGGCTCTTCCGCCTCCTCTCCGAGGCCTGGCGGTCGGAGCGGTGGCGCCTCGAGCTCTGGGACGGCCGCGGCGCGGGCGTGGCTGAGACGGCGCGATTCGTCCTCAGGTTCCGCAGCCGGCGCGGGCTGGATCGCCTGATCGGCGACCTCCCGGAGCGCGGCTTCGGGCGAGCCTACGTCGAGGGGAGCATCGACGTGGACGGGCTGCACGCATTCCTCGCCCAGACCAACGAGCTCAGAGCCGGCAGGATGGCCCGCCTGGTTCCCGGTCTGGTCGCCGCCGCGCTCGCGCTCGGCGCCCGTCCGGACCCCCGCGGGCTCCCGGTGGAGGCGCGGCTCCGCGGCCGGGTGCACACGACGCGCCGCGATCGGGAGGCCATCCGCCACCACTACGACCAGCCGGCCGAGTTCTACCGTCTGTTCCTCGGCCGGACCATGACCTACTCGTGCGCCGTCTTCGCGGACCCCCGGCAGGACCTGGACGCCGCCCAGGAGGCCAAGCTCGACCTGGTCTGCCGCAAGCTGCGACTGCGCCCCGGGGAGAGGCTGCTCGACATCGGCTGCGGCTGGGGATCGCTGGTGTTCCACGCCGCGCAGCACCACGGGGCGCGCGCCACCGGCATCACCACCAGCCCGGCGCAGGCACGCTGGGCCGCCCGGCGGGTGCGCGAGCTGGGGCTGGAGGGACGGGCCGAGATCCGCCTGGCCGATTACCGCGACCCCCTGCCGCAGCCCTTCGACGCGGTGGCGAGCGTGGGCATGGTCGAGCACGTCGGCCCGCGGGGGATGCCACGCTACAGCGACACCGTCTTCCGGCTGCTGCGACCCGGCGGCCGCGCGCTCATCCACGGGATCACCGCGCGGCCGGGGTCGGGGGGGAGCGGGCCCTTCATCTCGAGCTTCGTGTTCCCCGACGGGCGGCTTCAGGAGGTCGGAGCGATGGCCAGCGCCCTGCAGCGGGCGGGGCTCGAGGTCCGCGACGTCGAGAGCCTGCGGGAGCACTACGCGCTCACCCTGCGGGCCTGGGTCGAGCGGCTCGACGCGGCGTGGAATGAGGCGATCCGGCTGGTGGGCAGCCAGCGGGCGCGGGTGTGGCGCCTGTACATGAGCGGGAGCCGGGCCGGTTTCGAGCTGGGCTCGATCTCCGTCCACCAGATCCTGGCCGTGCGCCAGGATGCGCGCGGAGGGTCGGGGCTGCCGCTCAGCCGCGCCGACTGGTACCGGGACGAGGAGGGCGGGCGTCCGGCCCGGGTGGCCGGCCACGCCGTCGGGGCCGAGCCGTCTCGCTCAGGCGTGTGAGCGAGACCGCCGGGCCCGCGGCCGCCCCGGCGGGGCGGCGGCTGCGCATCGTCGTGCCGCGCTACGGCGCTGGTGTGAACGGAGGCTCCGAGCTGCTGATGCGCCGGCTCGCCCACGCGCTCACCGCGCGCCGATGGGCGGTCTCCGTCTGGACCACCACCGCCGGTGACGAGGGCACCTGGGCGGCCGCGTTCGCGCCCGGCGACGACCTCGACGGGGCGGTTCGCGTGCGCCGCTTCCCCGTGCTGGCACGGCGCCGCCCGGTCGCCTTCCACCATCTGAGCCGAGCGGTCTTCCGACTGCCCCCGCCGCTGCGGCCGGAGGCCCTGTGGCTCCTCGCCCAGGGCCCCTTCGCTCCCGGCCTGGTGCGGTCCCTGGCCACCGCGGCGAGCCGCCCGACCCTCTTCATGCCCTACCTCTACCATCCGGCGCTGCGGGGGCTGCCCGCGACCCCGTCGCCGCGCATCCTGGTGCCCGCGGCCCATGACGAGCCGGCGCTGCGCCTGCGCGCCGTGGGCCGGCTGGTGGAGGCGGCGGATGCGCTCTGGTACGCGACCGAGGAGGAGCGCTCCCTCCTGGAGGAGGCACACCCGGTGGCGGCCCGGCGCCCCCATGCCGTCGGCAATGCGGCGATCGACCCCCCGCCACTCACCGACCCGGAGGGCTTCCGAGCTCGGCACGGGCTGGGGCGGTACCTCCTCTACGCGGGACGGCTCACCCCGGGCAAGGGTGTGGACCTCCTGCTCCGCGGCCACGCCCTGCTCCGGGAGCGCCACCCGGAGGTGTCCCTGGTTCTCATCGGAGACGCCGGGGCGACCACCGCGGCGTCGGAGGGGGTGGTGCCCCTGGGCTGGGTCGGCGACGAGGAGCGCTGGTCCGCGCTGGCGGGAGCCGAGGCCCTGGTGGTCCCGAGCCACCTGGAGAGCCTCTCGCTGGTGGCGCTCGAAGCCTGGGCCTGCGGCCGCCCCTGCCTGCTCAACGCGGGCTCGCCGGTGCTCGCGGGCCAGGCGGAGCGGAGCGGCGGCGCCCTGCTCTTCACCTCCCCCGAATCCCTGGCGGGGGCGGCGGCCCGGCTCCTGGAGGACCCGGACGAGGCACGCCGCCGCGGCGAGGCGGGGCGGACCTTCGTGGCCCTCGGTTACCGCTGGAACGCGGTGGTCCAGCGTCTCGAGGGGCTGATCGCCGCCGCCGGGGCCGGCGGGCGCCAGGCAGCGCGGGCCCGGGCGAGCAGGACGCGATGAGGCCCATCCTGATCGACGGCCGCCCCCTCCAGGGGGATTCGGCGGGACGCGGCATCGGCACCTACCTGCGCGGCCTTCTCGGCGGGATGGCCGAGATCGGCGTGCTCGACCGGGTGTCCCTCCTCGGCAGCGGCGGCGGCACCGGGGCGCGGATCCGGACGCGGGAGGGCGAGACGGCCATCCCCGCCGGCGCGCGGGTCCCCCGCCTGGAGCGCCGCGCCCAGGTGCTCGCCGATCCCGTGCTGGTCGCTCTGGCGCTGCGCCGGTCCCGGGCGCTCCTCTACCACGCGGTGGAGCAGGGACAGCCGCTCCGGTCGGCGATGCCCGTCGTGGTGACGGTCCACGACCTCATCCCCTTCCTGCTCCCCGGGTACTCGTGGCGGTCGCGGCTCCTGCGCCGGCCGGGGATGCGGCTGATCCGCCGCGCGGATGCCGTCATCACGCCGAGCCGGGCCACGGCGCTGGACTGCATCCGGGGGGCCGGCGTCGCCGAGGACCGCATCCACGTCGTTCCCCACGGCCTGCGACCCGGCTGCCGCCCCGCCACCGAGGACACCGTGGCGGCGATGCGGCGCCGCTTCGGTCTGGTCCGGCCGTACCTGCTCGGGGTCGGGACCTTCGAACCGCGCAAGGGCCTCCCCCACCTGGTGGCGGTCACGCGGCGGCTGCGCCGCGACCACGACGTCGACCTCGTGGTGGCCGGCAACCAGGGGATCTTCCAGCCCTCGGTGCGCGCCCAGCTCGCCCTGCTCGGCGGCCACGGCCGCGACCTCGGCTTCGTCGGCGACGCCGACCTGCCGGCCCTGTACACGGGGGCGGCGGCCTTCGTCTTCCCCACGGCGTACGAGGGGTTCGGCCTGCCCCTGCTGGAGGCCATGGGCTGCGGCGCCGTGGCGGTGGCCTTCGCCAACAGCTCGCTGCCGGAGGTCGCGGGAGAGGCCGCGGTGCTCGTCCCCGACGGCGACCGCCGGGCTCTCGGTGATGCCCTCGCGCGCCTCTTGAGCGACCCCGAGGAGCGCGCGCGACGCCGGCGCCTGGGACTGGAGCAGGCCGCCCGATTCACCTGGACCGCGGCCGCGCGCCGCACCCTCAGCGTCTACGAGGAGGTTCTCGGAGAGCCGCTCGCGGGGCCGGGGGCGCCGTAGGGCGCCGTGGGGCGCCCGGCGGCGCGCCGTGGGGCGGGGATGCGGTCAGACGCGCCCGGCCTCCGGCAGGGGGTGCACCGGGCCCGCACCCGCGCCGGTCCGCTCGACGGCCGAGGCGATCTCGTCGAGATCGGCGGAATCGAGCGTGAGGCTCGCCGCCCCGATCCAGCCGTCGACCTGGGCCGGCGAGCGGGCGCCCACGATCGCCCCGGTGACCGCCGGGAAGCTGAGCGTCCAGGCGACGGCGACGGCGCTCACCGTCACGCCGTGGCGGGCGGCGACGGGGCGGAGCGCGTCGCGGAGTGCCAGGTTGCGCTCCAGGTAGGGGGCGGTGAAGTCCGCACTGCGCGTCCGCCAATCATCGGGGGGGAGCGAGCGCACCCGCTCCGCGGTGAAGGTGTCGGTCAGCAGCCCCGACTGCATGGGGCTGTAGACGATGACGCCCGTGCCGTGGGCGGCGCACCAGGGGAGCAGCTCCTGGGCGGCACGGCGGTTGACCAGCGAGAACGGGGGTTGGAGCGCGTCGACGTGCCCCACCGCCTCGCATCGCTTCAGCAGGGGGACGTCGAAGTTGGACACGCCGCACCAGCGCACCTTGCCCTGGCGGCGCAGGTCGAGCATCGCCGCCCAGCTCTCCTCCACGGGGACGCCGGTCTCATCGGGCCAGTGGAACTGGAGGAGGTCGATGACCTCGACGCCCAGGCGGCTCAGCGAGTCCTCACAGCCCCGGCGGATGGCCTCCGGGGTGAGCACCCGGCTGGCGGGCACCATCGGTCGCTCCACGTCCCAGCTCAGCCCGCACTTGCTGAACACCAGCGGGCGATCCGCCGCGGGCATCCCCGCCAGCGCCCGCCCCACCACCTCCTCGGAGTGCCCGAGGCCGTAGGCGGCGGCGGTGTCCACCCAGCTCACCCCGAGCTCGACGGCGTGCCGGATCGCCGCCACCGACGCCGCGTCGTCCTGCCCGCCCCACGAGAAGGACCAGCCGCCGCCACCCAGGGCCCAGGCACCGAATCCCACCTCGCTGATCTCGGGCCCGTCGCTGCCGAGCCGCCTCCGCCGCAATCCCATCACCCAGCCTCCTGGCGCGGGTCCCCGGCTCGGGCCCCGCCGGCCCCCCACCGTAGCAGGGGGTGGCGGCGCGGCGAGGTCCGCCGCGGCGGGCCGGGACCGGGCGGGGCCGGTGAGCGAATACAATCGCTGCCCCATGGTGGAACCCAGCGCCGCTCCCTCCGCGGACGCCGCGGCGCCCGCGCCGGCGCGGCGCCTCCGGGTCCTGAGCGGGATGCAGCCCACCGGGAGGATGCACCTGGGCAACTACCTGGGCGCGCTGCGCAACTGGGTTGCGCTGCAGGACCGGTACGACTGCACCTTCTTCGTCGCCGACTACCATTCCCTGACCACCGTCACCGACCCGGCGACGATCCGTCCCGCGATCGCCGAGATGGTGATGGACTGGCTGGCCGCCGGCCTCGATCCCGAGCGGTCGGTCATCTTCCTGCAGTCCGACGTCCCCGAGGTCGCCGAGCTGCACCTGCTGCTCTCGATGGCAACCCCGCTGGGCTGGCTGGAGCGCGTGCCCAGCTACAAGGAGAGATTGGAGCAGTATCCAGAGAACATCAACTACGGACTGCTCGGCTACCCCGTGCTCCAGGCCGCCGACATCCTGCTCCCGCGCGCCGACCGCGTTCCGGTCGGGGAGGACCAGGCGCCGCACATCGAGCTGACCCGCGAGATCGCCCGACGGTTCAACGGGCGCTTTGGCCAGGTGTTTCCTGAACCGGAGGGGCTGTTCACCGAGACCCCCCGCGTCATGGGGACGGACGGCGTCTCCAAGATGAGCAAGAGCCGGGGCAACACCATCGGCATCCTGGACAGCCCGGAGCAGATCCGCCGCACCGTGATGACCATGGTCACCGATGTGGAGCGGCCGCGGCGCACGGATCGCGGTCATCCCGAGCGCTGCAACGTCTGTGCCCTGCATCGCTTCTTCAGCCCCGACCGCTGGGAGGGGATCTGGGAGGGAGAGCGCGAGGCCCGCACGGGCTGCGTCGACGTCAAGCGCTGGCTGGCGAGCGCGATCGCCGACCACTTCGCCCCCATGCGCGAGCGCCGCGCCGAGCTGGAGGCGCGGCCCGGCACGGTGTGGGAGGTGCTGGCCGCGGGGGCGGATCGGGCACGGGGCGCCGCCCGCGAGACCCTGGACGCGGCGCGTGCCGCCTGCGGACTCGGCCACGGGCAACCCGCGCCGGCCGGGCTAGACTGATGGCGTCACCCTTCCCACGGGTGAGGTGAGGAGGCGACCATGCCCAAGCACGGTGTGCGCTTCGCTCCCGGGACGGTCGTGAGCCCCGGTGAGTACCGCAACACGGAAACCGGCCAGATCCGCTACTTCGACGGCAACACCCCCCTCCCCGGCAAGGTGAACGCCGCCTCCTGGCAGCAGATCTCCGACCACTTCCACGCGACCGAGGGGGGCGCCGAGGGGCGGCACCACATGCCCGACCAGGTCTCGACCCACGCTGGGGGGGTCCGCTTCGGGCCCGGCAGCGCCGTGAGCCCGGGCGAGTACCGCAACACGGTGACCGGCCAGGTGCGCTTCTTCGACGGCAACACGCCGCTCCCCGGCAAGAGCAACGCCGCCGCCTGGCAGCAGGTCTCCGACCATTTCCACCCCGGGGAGGCGGCCGAGGGGCGGCGCCGGATGCCCGACCAGGTCTCGAGCCACGCCGGGGGCGTCCGCTTCGCGCCCGGGACGCTCGTGAGCCCCGGTGAGTACCGCAACACCGAGACCGGCCAGATCCGCTACTTCGACGGCAACACCCCCCTCCCCGGCAAGGTGAACGCCGCCTCCTGGCAGCAGGTCTCCGACCACTTCCACGCCGAGACCGGCAACGAGAGCTGAGCGAGGGCGGCGCGCCCCCGGGAGGGGCCCGTCGCGGGGGGCGGACCCCTCCCCTCCCCCTGCGAACGCCGGGGCCGAGGCCGCCGGGCCGCCTCGGACGAGCGCGGCCCCCGGGGGCGGGACGCTGCCGGACGAGCTGGCGGAGGGCCGCACCCGGGCGCTGGACGTCCTGCGCGCGGGGGCAAGCCCCCAGGGGCTGCTGGCATCGGCCGAGCTCCCCCACTACGCGGCGGTCTGGACCCGGGACGTCGCCTTCGCCGCCCTCGGCGCCCACGCGACCGCCGACGCGATGGTGGCGGCGGCGGTGGCGCGCAGCCTCCTCGGCCTGGCGCGGCTCCAGTCGCGCCCCGGACAGATCCCCAACACCTGGTGGCCGGGGCGCCGCCACGGGGACTTCCACGAGGCGGGCTGCACCGACGCGACCTGCCTCTACGTCGTGGCGGCGGATCAGCACCTCCGGGCCTGGCCCGATCCGTCCCTGGAGCGGCGCCTGCTGCCGCACCTGCGCCGGGCCATGCGGTGGCTGGAGTGCCAGGATGCGAACCAGTTCACCCTGATCGACTCGCCGGCCGGGGGAGACTGGATGGACTCCACCCTGCAGCGGGCCGGCAAGCTGCTCTACGTCAACGTCCTGTACCACCGCGCCCTCGAGGGCATGGCCCGCCTCGACACCCGGGCGTCGCAGCGCTGGCGGGAGCGCGCGGCGCTGCTGCGCCGCAAGATCGATCTCCTGCTCTGGCCGGAGCCGGGCGGCGACCATGGGGAGCTGCTCGCGGGCCCGGGCCGTGCCGGGGCACACCTCGCCCTCCGCGGCACGGGCCCGGCGGCGCCCGGCTTCCCGCACCCGATCGGCCCGGCGGCCCGGCGCGCCGCGATGCGAGCCGACCGCTGGCACTACCTCTCCCACGTCGACGGCGGCCGCTACGTGGACGAATGCGACGTGCTGGGCAATGTCCTCGCCGTCCTCTACGGCATCCCGACCCCGGAGCGCGCCCGCCGGATCATGGAGGGCCTCGACGCGAGCCCGGCGGCGCGGCCGTACCCCATGCGCACCTACACGCGAAGCTTCGAGGCCGGCGACCGCTGGGGGATGTACCGGCGCGACCTCGAGCCGTACCAGGACCCGCGCTGGCGCACCCCGCCGGGGAGGTACCACAACGGCGGCGTCTGGCCCTTCATCGGCGCCCTGCACGCCGTCGCGCTGCACCGGGTGGGGATGGCCGAGGCCGCCCGCTCCGCCCTGGCCCGCGTGAGCGCCGCCAACCGGCTCAGCTCCGGGCCGGCCTCCGGCTGGGGGTTCCACGAGTGGATCGACGCCGCCACCGGCGAGCCCGGAGGCGCCCCGGGACAGAGCTGGAGCGCCGGCACCTACCTGCTCGCGATCGAGGTGATCCGCGGCACCCCGGTCACGATCTGATGAGGGTCACTCCTTCTCCGTGACCTTGTACTCGATGTAGGCGCCGAACATGAGGCGCGTCTGAGCCTCCAGGGCGGGGATCACGGAGAGCGCCAGCCCGACGATGGGGCTGAGGAAGAGCTGGAGGTCGGAGTAGAGGCGGCGCCACCATGGCCATTCCGCCGGCCTGGGACACATGGCGCGGTCGACCATGATCAGGACCACGGTGTTGGTGAGCGCAAAGGTGAGGATCACCGTGGTCATGAGGCCGAGGATGGCCGCCGTCGGCGAGAGGCTGTAGTCCAGGTCCACGAGCGCCGGGAGCCAGCCGCCGAGGAAGACGAGGAGGGGCAGAGTGGCCCACGCGACGTGATTGAGCACCAGATGGCGGAAGCGCCGCAGCCTGAGCCGCAGGGGGATCTCGGGATGGCGGAGGAGGCGCACCGACACGTAGGGGATGTCGGTCGCCCCCCATGCCCAGCGCTTGATCTGGTTGTACTGGCTGGCGTGTGTCGACGCATAGTCGCGAGCCCGGGGGGCGTCGCCGTACACCGGCAGGAAGGCGGGCATCACCCGCAGCCTCTCCCCGTAGTGGAAGAACGCCTTCCAGAAGAAGCGGGAGTCCTCGGGGATGACGTCGTTGTCCCAGTACCCCACCTCGCTCAGCAGCTTCATCGGCATGGTGTACGAGGAGAACATCACCAGGCGGTCGGGGTGCTGGTGCAGGAACATCTGCCACTGCGTCGACATGCTCGCCGACACCCGGATGGCGGCGGGGACCCGCCACAGGTTGTTCAGGAACACCGGGATCGGCTGCCAGATGGTGGTGAGACGGTGCTCCGCCTGGAGCATGTTCCAGGTGACGTACGCGAAGTACTGGGGGTGGAGGCGGAAGTCGGAGTCCAGGTCGGTCACCATGGTCCGCGACGGGTCGAGCCCGAGGTCGTCGCAGTGCCGCCGCAGGACCGGGCCGCCGTACGACATGGCCGCCGACTTGCCGACCACGATCCCGGGGAGCAGGGGGTCGCGAATGTGGATGAAGGCCCGGAAGTGGTGACCGAGCTCATCCCGCAGCCGGATGACGTTCTCGATGCCCTGGGTGTCGGTGGTCCGGGTGATGATCGCGCACACCTTGAGCTCGCGCGGGTAGTTCTGATCGACGAGCGCCTGGACCGTGGCCCGGAGCACCTCGTAGCGCTCGGTGTAGGTGGGGATGAGAGCGCAGTGGGTGATCTGGTCGGGGCGAGGGGAGCCCTCCCGGGTCTCCAGGCGCCGGCACTCCTCCCACCAGTCCACGGCCTCCACGCGGCGCAGCTCCGCCAGCGTTCGCCACACCCAGTACACGGTCACCGCGGCGCGCAGGAAGAAGTAGGCGTCCAGGAGCACCGCGCCGATGCCGAGGATCCAGAGGTCGGCGGGGTCGTTGAGCCGGAGGATGAACGCGGCGACCAGGGGGATGAGCAGGACCGTCCAGGTGAGCGCTCCGGGAATGATCTCGAGGATGCGCCGCTGGGCTCCGGGGGAGAGCGCCGGCCACGTGCGTACCGCCATCTGCCCGGATTCTAGGGTGCGGTGCCGGCGGGCCTGCCCGTGATCGCGGGGGGCGGAGGGGCGGCGGCCCCGGTTGCCGCGGGCGCCCTGCCCCCGGCCAGGCAGTATCCTCGCAGTCTCAGGAGATGAGGGCGGCCACGGCCAGGTGCGAGGAAGCATGCCCGGACAGCGTGACGAGGTGATCCCGGGGGGCGCCCCCGACGACGAGCCCGACGACCTCGTGGTGGACGACGAGGCGGGGGACGACCCCGAGGACCCGGACGTCGAGCTCGTGGCTGACGCCGACCCCGAGCTGATCGAGGTCGAGGTCGAGGTCGAGGCCGAGGTCGAGGTCGAGGCCGAGGTGGATGACGAGGACGAGGACGAGGAGGAGGCGGTGGCGGGACCGCCGCTCCGGCCTCCGGTCCGGCCGCAGCCCGGACGCCCACCCAGCGCTCGCGAGGAACCCCCGCCCCCCTTCGCCGTCGGAGAGCGGGTGATCCTGATCCAGAACACCCGGCCGCGCACGGGCACCCCGATCGGCAACTACCCGGTCGGGGCGACGGGGAGGGTGGAGACCGTGCTGAGCCAGACGGCGATCGTCCGCTTCGACATCGCGCCGGACACCAAGGAGGTGGTGGCCTTCACGTGCCTCAGCAGCGCGGAGAAGACCGAGGGGGCGCGCTCGCGTCGAGCCTAGGGGGCCGCGGACGGGGAGCCGGCTCGTCGACGAGCTCGGCAGCGGCCGCATGGATCCCCCGATACTCCGGAGGCAGGAGCACGGCGACCCTGGCGGCGATGGCGTCCGCCACCTCGTGGTCGGTGCTCCCGGTGACGGTCACCGGCCGTCCGTAGCGGACCCGTATGTGCCCGCGCCGCGGGAGCAGGCCCCACCGCCGGTGGAGGGCCCGCTCGGTGCCCCAGATCGCGACCGGGAGGACGCGGGCCCCGGTGCGGCGGACCAGGAAACCGGCGCCGGCCTCGGCGGCCCCCATGCCCGCCCGGGAGCGATGGCCCTCGACGAAGACGAGGAGGCGGCGGCCGTGGCGAAGGAGGTCGAGGCTGATCCGAAGAGCGCGGCGGTCGGCCGCTCCGCGGTCGACGGGGAAGCAGTTGCACCCCGCGAGAAGCCAGGCCATCGGCGCTGGGCGGAAGAGCTCGCGCTTCACGATGGCAAAGAGGGTGCCGGGGAAGAAGGAGCCGTAGACGATCCCGTCCCAGTTGCTGATGTGGTTGGAGGCCACGATCAGCGGCCCGGCGGAGGGGACCCGGTCGGTGCCCTCGATGTGGAGGCGGCCCAGGAAGAGCGCCCGCAGGAGGGCGCGCCAGAAGCCCGAGACGAGCCGGTAGCGCCAGGGGCGGATCCCGTCCTCCCGGACCGGGAAGCGAGCGGGGAAGCCGGGGACCGGAGCTGGCACGCCGCCATAATGGCGATCTCGATGCCCGGGGTGACGCCCCCTTAGCTCAACGGTAGAGCAGCCGGCTTTTAACCGGTTGACGCGGGTTCGACACCTGCAGGGGGCACCGTCCCGCCACGAAGCGCGGCGGCCGGCCGCGCCCTCAGACCGGGGGCGGCATCCCTCAGCCCGTCGAGGACGGCCAGCGCCGCCCCGGGGTCGACGAAGGTGGCGGTCCCCACCTGGACCGCGTCCGCGCCCGCGATCATGTACTCGACGGCGTCGCCGGCGTCCATGATCCCGCCCACCCCGATCACGGGGATCCTCACCGCGGCGCGGACCCGGGCGACGGCGGCGAGACCGAGGGGCTTGATGGCCGGCCCGCTCAGCCCCCCGGTGCCGCGGCCGGGAAGCACCGGCGCGCGAATGCCGCGGTGCACCTTCATCCCGACGAAGGTGTTGACGGCGGAGACCGAGTCCGCTCCCGCCCCGGCCACCGCCCGGGCCACCTCGGCGATGTCGGTCACGTTGGGGCTGAGCTTGACCATCAGGTGCCGGGAGGTGAGCGCTCGCGCGGCCGCGACCAGCCGCGCGGCGGCGGCGGCGTCCTGGCCGTAGTCCATGCCACCCTCGATGTTGGGGCAGGAGATGTTCAGCTCATAGCCGGCGATCCCGGGGGCGTCCTCGAGCCGGCGCAGGCAGAGCAGGTAGTCGTCGACGCTGCCCCCGGCGACGTTCACCACGACGGGCACGCTCCAGCGGGCAAACTCGGGCGCGTACACGGCCGCGACGTGCTCCACACCGGGGTTGTGCAGACCGATCGAGTTGAGCATGCCGCCCCTCACCTCCGCCACGCGGGGAGGTGGATTTCCCGGGCGCGGCCGGAGGGTGGTCCCCTTGGTGAAGAGGGCGCCGAGGCGGTCGATGTCGATCAGACGGCGGAGCTCGAAGCCGTAGCCCGCGGTGCCGCTGGCCAGCCCCACCGGGTTGGGCAGGACCAGCCCCCGGCCCAGGTCCACGCTCAGGTCGGGGTGGCCGCCCGTCATGCGACGTGCGCCGGAGGCAGCGCGAGCAGCTCGGGCCAGGCCACCCGGGACACCTCCATCACCGGCCCGCTGCGGCAGCAGAGCGCCCACGCAGTCCCGTGCTCCCGAGGGGCGTCGGGGCCGCCGCCGGCGACCACGGGGAGCGCGCAGCCGAGGCAGGTGCCGAAGCCGCACCCCATGGGCGCCTCCAGGGAGACCTCCGCGCGCCGCGGCGGGCCGGCGAGCCCGGCGAGGGTGCTCGCCAGCGCCGCCAGCATCACGTTGGGGCCGCACGCGTACACGATGGTGGCGGCGTCGCAGCGGGAGGCGACCAGGTCGGTGACCCGGCCCCGGTGCCCGCGGCTGCCGTCGTCGGTGGCCTCGAGCACCGCGACCCCCCCGTCACCGCGCCGGAAGCGCTCCGCGGGGTAGAGCCGGGCCCCTGTCGCAGCACCGCTCAGCACCGTCACATCCGGGCATCCGGCGCGGCGGAGCGCGCGCACCAGAAGCGGGAAGGGCGCGCATCCCAGCCCGCCGCTCACCACCAGGGCCCGCGCGGGGCAGGGGTCGAACCCGAAGCCGTTGCCGAGCGGGCCCAGGGACCGGAGGGCGTCGCCGGGGCGCAGCGCCACCAGCATCCGGGTCCCGCTGCCCACGGCCTCCAGCACGAAGGCGCAGCGATCGCCCTCGGTCCACGCCACGCTGAAGGGCCGGCGCAGCAGCGGCTCCACGCCCTGCCAGGCACGCAGCTGGGCGAACTCGCCGGGGCGGGCGGTCGCCGCCAGGTGCGGCAGGCGTGCCGTGATCTCGACCAGACCGCCGCCCAGGAGCTGGACCTCCAGGACCTCGCCCACCTCGTCGCGTGCCCGCCCGAGATCGGAGAGCAGCTCGGTGCCGGGCGGTCCGGTCATCCCGTGACCGCCGCCACGGCGCCCTCCCGGTAGGCGCGGACCGGCGCGACGGTGACGCCGCCCCCCTGGCGCTGCCGCGTCATGGCGTCGACCAGCGCCCGGGCCGTGTCGATGGACGTGCAGCAGGGGATCCGCCGGTGCTGAGCGGCGAGCCGGATGCGATAGCCGTCCTTGACGGTGCGCCCGGCCGCCGCGAGCCGCCCCTCACCGTCGGCCGCGAAGCTCAGCTCGTCGCTCTCGAGGTTGGAGATGGTGTTGATGACCAGTGCCACCCTGCCCTCCTCGATCACGTCCAGGACATGGGGGCGGCTCTGCCCGATCCGCCCCACCGCGGTCGCGCTGATGCCCGCTCCGGCGAGGGCCGCGGCCGTGCCGGCGGTGGCGTAGACCTGGAACCCCAGGGTGGAGAGCTGGGCCATGATGGGGAGCGCCTCCGCCTTGTCGGAGTCGGCGATGCTGCAGAGCACCGCCCCGCGCTGGGGGACGCTGCCCAGGGCGGCGACGAACGCCTTCTCCACCGCGGCTCCCAGGGACAGGTCGACGCCCATCACCTCGCCGGTGGACTTCATCTCCGGACCCAGCGCGGGCTCCACCAGGGCGAGCTTCACCGTCGAGAACACCGGGGCCTTCACGGCGACGAGCGGCGGAGGCGGCACGAGGCCGGTCTGCCAGCCCATCGCCGCGAGGCGCTCACCGCGCATGACCCGCGTGGCCAGCTCGACCATCGGCACGCCGGTCACCTTGCTGATGAAGGGGACCGTCCGCGACGCGCGCGGGTTGACCTCCAGGACGTGGGGCCTCCCCCGCCACACCACGAACTGGATGTTGCACAGCCCGGCGACGGGCAGGGCCTGGGCGATGGCCACGGTGTCGGCGACGATCTCGCGCGTGACCTCGGGGTCCAGGCCGGGTGCGGGAAAGGCGGCCATGGAGTCCCCGCTGTGGACGCCGGCGCGCTCCACGTGCTCCATCAACCCGGGGATCACCACCGTCTCACCGTCGGAGACGGCGTCGACGTCGATCTCGGTGCCGAAGAGGTACTTGTCGACCAGCACGGTGCCGCGGCCGCCCGAGCCGCCATCGCCGTCGGGAAGAGCCGCCATCGCCGCGGCGACGTAGCGCCGGAGCTGGTCCCGCCCGTGCACGACCTCCATCGCCCTGCCACCCAGGACGAAGGAGGGGCGCACCAGCACGGGATAGCCGATCCTCTCGGCGATCTCCGCGGCCTCCGCGGCGTCCAGCGTGGCGGCACCGTGGGGCTGGGGGATCCCCAGCCGGCGCATCAGCGCCTCGAAGCGGCGCCGGTCCTCCGCCAGGTCGATGGCGTCGGCCCCGGTGCCGAGGATTCGCACCCCGTGCCGGTGCAGCGCCTCGGCCAGGTTCACGGCCGTCTGGCCACCGAACTGGGTCACCACCCCGTCCGCCCTCTCGGCGGCGATGACGGTGAGGACCGACTCCTCGTCCAGGGGCTCGAAGTAGAGACGGGTGCTGCAATCGAAGTCGGTGCTGACCGTCTCCGGATTGCTGTTGACCATGATCGCGGCCACGCCCAGACGGCGCAGCGCCTCGGCGGCCTGGACGCTGCAGTAGTCGAACTCGATGCCCTGGCCGATGCGGATCGGCCCGCTGCCGAGCACCACCACGGCCTCGCCGGCGGGCGCCGGACGCTCGTCCTCCAGCTCGAAGGTCGAGTAGTAGTAGGGGGTCACGGCGGCGAACTCCGCGGCGCAGGTGTCGACGCACTTGAAGGTGGGCACGAGCCCGAGGCGCCGGCGCGCCCGCTCCACGTCGGCGACGCCGACACCGGCCGCCGCGGCGATGCGCTGATCGCTGAGCGCCGCACGCTTGGCCCGGATGAGAGCCGCATCGTCAAGGCCGGAGCGCAGCCGCTCCTCCGCCTGGACCAGGGCGGCGAGGCGGTCCACGAACCAGAGGGAGATGGTGCTGCGACGGCTCACCTCCTCCGCGGGCATCCCGGAGCGCAGCGCCGCCATCACGGCGAAGATCCGCCGGTCGTTGGGGTTGTCCAGCAGCACCGGGTCGGTGAGCTCGGCGGCCGAGGGCGGACGCTGCTCCAGGGAGCGCAGCGCCTTGCTGAAGGCCGCTTCGAAGCTGCGCTCGATGGCCATCACCTCGCCGGTGGACTTCATCTGGGTGCCCAGGCGGCGATCGCCCTCCGGGAACTTGTCGAAGGGCCAGCGGGGGATCTTCACGACGCAGTAGTCGAGGGCCGGCTCGAAGGCCGCGCAGGTCTTGCCGGTGACGGCGTTGGGGATCTCGTCCAGACGCCGGCCCACCGCGATCTTGGCGGCGAGGCGCGCGATCGGGTATCCCGTCGCCTTGCTGGCGAGCGCGGAGGACCGGGACACGCGCGGGTTCACCTCGATCACGAAGTACTCCGACGAATCGGGAGCCAGGGCGAACTGCACGTTGCACCCGCCGGCGATCCCCAGCGCGCTGATGATGCGGAGCGCGGCGCTGCGGAGCTGCTGGTGCTCGCGGTCGGTGAGCGTCTGGGCCGGCGCCACCACGATGGAGTCCCCGGTGTGCACCCCCATGGGGTCCAGGTTCTCCATGTTGCAGATGGTGATGCACGTCCCCGCCGCATCCCGCATCACCTCGTACTCCAGCTCGCGCCAGCCCGCGAGGGACCGCTCCACCAGGACCTGGCCGATGGGGGACACGGCGAGCCCGTTGCTCACCACCTCGACGAACTGATCCTCGGTGTCGCACAGCCCGCCCCCCGTCCCCCCCAGGGTGAAGGCGGGCCTCACCACGAGCGGCAGCCCGATCCTCTCCATGAAGGCGCGCGCGTCGGCCACCGATGAGACGGTCAGGGAGTCCGGGACCGGCTCGCCGATGCGGCGCAGCAGCTCCTTGAAGCGCTCGCGGTCCTCGGCGGCGCGCACGGCGTCGAGGGACGTGCCCAGCGGGTGGACGCCGTAGCGCTTCAGGATCCCGGCGTCGTCGAGGGCCACGGCGAGGTTGAGGCCGGTCTGACCCCCGAGGGTGGCGAGCAGGCCGTCGGGCCGCTCCGCCGCGATGATCCGCTCCAGCACGGGCACCGTGAGCGGCTCCACGTAGACCGCGTCGGCGGAGGAGTCGTCGGTCATGATCGTGGCCGGATTGCTGTTGACCAGGACCACGCGGACGCCCTCTTCGCGAAGCGCCTTGCACGCCTGGGTGCCGGCGTAGTCGAACTCGGCCGCCTGGCCGATGACCACCGGTCCGGAGCCGATGACCAGGACCGTCGCGGGACGCCCGGCCGGGGCGGTGGCGCCGGCGGCGGGGACGAGCGGGAGGCCGGCCCCCGCGCCCCCGGAGCAGAGGCTCAGGAAGTCGTCGAAGACGCCGGCCCGGTCCTGGGGCCCCGGGGCGCCCTCCGGGTGGTATTGGACAGAGATGACTGGAAGATCGCGGTGGCGCAGGCCCTCGACGCTGCCGTCGTTGAGGTTGCGCTCGCTCACGTACCACCCCGATCCCTCGGGCAGGCTGGAGCCGTCGACCTGGAACTCATGGTTCTGGGAGGTGACGTAGACCGCCCCGGTCTGCTCGTCGCGGACCGGGTGGTTGCCCCCGTGGTGACCGAATCGCAGGCGCGACGTGGTCGCGCCCGCGGCCAGGCCGATCACCTGGTGGCCGAGGCAGATGCCGAGCAGCGGAATGCGCCTCTCCAGGAGGTCGCGGGCGAGGCGCACCGGCCCGCCGAGGCGGGCGGGGTCGCCCGGGCCGTTGCTGAGCACCACGCCGTGGGGTCGGTGCCGCATCACGGCGTCGAGGTCGGCATCGTGGCGGACCGTGATCACCTCGGCTCCGCGGCTGCGCAGCGCCCGGAGCTGGTTGCGCTTGAGGCCCAGGTCGACGGTGACGATGCGCAGGCCGGCGAAGCGCCCCGCCATGCCGCTGAGACGGACCCCGAGCTCGAGCTCGGGGGGGAGCGGCTCCTCCCACGCGGCCCAGGGCTCCGCCTGGGAGACCTCGGCGACCAGGTCGCGGTCGCTCACCCACGGAGCCCGGCGGGCCAGCGCGACCTGCTCCTCCGCGGTCATGGCGGAGGCGACCGCGATCACGCCGCGCAGCGTCCCCCTCTCGCGGAGGTGGCGCGTCAGCGCCCGGGTGTCGATCCCGCGCAGCCCGGGGACGCCGTGACGCCGCAGCTCGGCGTCGAGGGAGCGGTGGGCGGCGGCGTGCCCCACCACGGCGGAGAGCTCGCGCACGACCAGGGCCCGGCAGTGCATCCGGCCGGACTCGGCGTGGTCGTCGCGCACCCCGTAGTTGCCGATGAGGGGATGCGTCATCACCACGATCTGGCCCGAGTACGAGGGGTCCGTGCAGACCTCCTGGTAGCCCGTCATGCAGGTGTTGAAGACGACCTCGCCCGAGGTGGCCGGGCTGAGCGGCGCCCCGAACAGCGTGCCCTCGAAGACCGCGCCCGACTCCAGGGCGAGACGCCCCGGGGTGCCCGCGGGCGGAGCGAGACCGTCGCCCCGAGCGGTGGCGCCCGTCACGATGCCGGCTCCGAGGGCGCGGCCACCGGCCAGGGCAGCCTCTGCCGGTCGTGGTGGACCAGCGCCCCGTCGACCAGGGTCATCAGCACGCGGCCCCGGAGCTTGGCTCCGAGGAGCGGGGTGTTCTGGGAGGTCGAACGCAGGTGCGAGGGCTCGACCGTCCACTCCGCCTCGGGGTCGAAGAGGACGCAGGTGGCCGCCTCCCCGATGCGCAGCCGCGGCTCCCGAATCCCCGCGCCCGGGCCGAGAACCCGGTAGGGGCCCAGGGTGAGCCGCTCGACCAGGGTGGGCACCCAATCCCCCCCCATCCCACCCAGCGTGATGCAGACGGCGAGCGCCAGCTCGAGGCCGATCATGCCCGGTGCCGCGTCGTCGTAGGGGAGCGTCTTCTCCTCGACGCGGTGGGGAGCGTGGTCGGTCGCCACGCAGTCGATGACGCCGTCACGCAGCGCCTGCACGAGCGCCTCGCGGTCGCGGTCCGTGCGCAGCGGCGGGTTGACCTTGCGCAGCGCGGGCGGGTCCGGCTCGGTCGCCATCGGCAGCCACATCGAGAGGTGGTGGGGGGTGGCCTCGGCCGTGACGGTCGCCCCCTCCTCCTTGGCCCGCCGCACCATCTCGACCGACGCGGCCGCGGAGAGATGCTGCAGGTGCACGTGGCCGCGCCCCGCGTGGGTGAGGGCGCGCAGCGCGTAGCCGACCGCCCGGGCCTCGGCCTCCACCGGGCGAAGCGAGCAGCGGTTCACGGGGCCCTGCACGTTGTTCACCTGGGCGAGGAGCTCCTCGTCCTCGGGGTGGACCAGGATGGGCCGGCGCAGCGGCGCCGCTCGCACGATCGCCTCGCTGAGCAGGCGCGGGGAGAGGGCGTTGCGGCCGTCGTCCGAGAAGGCGGCCGCGCCGGCGGCGGCGCATTCCTCGAGGTCGACCAGCTCCGCGCCCTGCAGCCCCCGGGTCAGGGCGCATCCGGTCAGCACCTGCACCGACGCGGCCACGGCCCGGAAGGTGGCCTCCTTCACCCGTTCCGGGGTGTCGACGGGGGGCACGGTGTTGGCCATCGCCACGACCTGCGTGAAGCCGCCCGCGGCGGCGGCCTGCGAACCGCTGTGCAGCGTCTCCGCACCCTCGTCACCGGGCTCGCGCAGGTGGGTGTGGATGTCGATGAAGCCGGGACAGAGGATGACCGGAGCGTGGCCGGACGCAGGGGTGAGGTCGATCACGGGGAGCGAACCCTCGCCCATGTGCTTGTAGATGGCGATGATCCGGCCCTCGCTCAGCCAGACGTCCTGGCCCGGGGCGTCGCGGCGGGCGAGGGGGTCGATGACGCGGACCCCGCGCAGGATGCAGTTCATCGTCCGGGCACCACGAAGATCCCGGGCTCCCCGGTGCCGGGGCCGAAGCGGATCTCCACCCAATCCGCGGGCGCGACGGGGAGGTTCCTGCCCACGTGGTTGGGCCGGACCGGGACCTCCCGCCCGCCCCGGTCCACGAGAACGGCCATCTCGATCGCGGCCGGCCGCCCGCGCGAGGCGACCAGGTCGAAGGCGGCGCGCATGGTGCGCCCGGTCTGGATCACGTCGTCGACGAGGACCACGACCATGCCGTCCGGTCCCTCCGCGGCAGAGGGGCGGGGGTGCTCGCGGGGCCGCGCCGCGGCCTCCGAGGGCCCCGGCGGGGGATCGCCGGCCAGGACCTCCCAGGCCCGGAAGGGCGCGGGCTGGCGGGGGCGGTCGTCGCGGAACCCGGAGACGTCGAGGGCGACCAGGGGGACGTCGTGCCGCCACATGGCGCCGAGGCGGAGTGCCAGCTCCCGGGCCACCACGACGCCGCCCTCCCGGATCCCGGCGATGACGACGCGGGCGAAGTCCTCGGGGTGATGCTCGCGGATCTCGTGGGCGAGCCGGGTGAGCACCCGGTCGATGCCCTGCCCGTCCAGGACGTGGGCGGGGGCCGCCGGGCTCGGGGGCTGCAGCGCCGTCATCCGAGCAGGAGGTCCAGCACGGCCATGCGGATCGCGACGCCGTTGCGCGCCTGGCGGAAGTAGGCGGCCCGGGGGTCCTCGTCCACCTCGGTGGCGATCTCGTCGACCCGCGGCAGCGGGTGCATCACGATGGCGCGCCGGGGGAGGGCGCGCATCACCGCACGGTCGATGCGGATCGACCTCCGCGCCGCCTCGAAGTCGTCGAGGTCCGTGAAGCGCTCCTTCTGGACGCGGGTCTGGTAGACGACGTCCACCGTCGAGATCACCTCGTCGAGACGGTCGGTGAGGCGGAAGGGCACGCCGGCGGCGGCCAGCCGCGCCTGGAGATCGGAGCCCACCTGGACCACCTCGGGGGCGACGAAGGTCATCCTCACCCCCTCGTGGAGGCGCAGGAGCTGGGCCAGCGAGTGGACGGTGCGGCCGAAGCGCAGGTCGCCGCAGAAGGCGATGTGGACGCCGTCGGCGGAGCCCAGCTCGGATCGGATGGTGTAGAGATCGAGCAGCGCCTGGGTGGGATGCTCGCCGGGCCCGTCCCCGGCGTTGACGACGGCGACCGAGGCGACCGCTGCGGCCCGGGCCGCCGCGCCCGCCTGGTCGTGGCGGAGCACGATCACGTCGGCGTACTGGGACACCATGCGGATGGTGTCCTCCAGGGTCTCCCCCTTGATCGCGCTGGAGAACTCGCGGGCCGCCTCGGTGCCGATCACGGCCCCGCCGAGGCGGAGCATCGCGGACTCGAAGCTGAGCCGGGTTCGCGTGGACGGCTCGTAGAAGAGGGTCGCCATGATCCGCCCGGCCAGGCGCGTGTCGCGGCGGCCGGCGAGGGCGTCCGCCCGGGCGAACACGTCCTCCAGGAGCCCGCGATCGAACTGGTCGCTGGAGAGGACGTGCTCCAGCCGCCGCGGCTGCGTGGCCAGCGTCACCATCGGTGCCCTCCGCGCGCTCGTGAACGGCCGCTCGGGGCACCGCGCGATGCGGCGCCGATCCCCTTGCGGGCCTCACGGGACCTGCTTGAAGTGGATCCTTCGGCCGCGAAGTGTAGCAGGTCGCCCCCCTCTCCCCCGGGCCCCGTAACGGTCGCGTCAAGAGGGTGGCGGACCCGCGACCCTCGGCCTACGCTCGCAGCACCATGGCCCGCGCCCACCCGTGGCGGCTCCCCCGCCCCCGCCTCCGCCGGCCGCGCGTCACCTTCGCCACCCGGCTGCTTCTCGGCGGCTTCCTGCTCTCGCTCGCGATCATCGCCGGGATCAGCGCCTTCCTGCTCGTCAGCCAGGACCAGCAGGCCCGCAGCAACGCCCTGTCGAACGCGAGGAGCCGGGCCCAGGCGTTCGCGGAGCTGGTGCTGCAGGTCTCCGCTCCCCAGGCGCGCTTCGCCGCCGCCCGTGTCGCCGGCCTGCCCGAGATGGCGGCGGCGCTGGGCTCATCCCACCCGGCCGGCGCGGTCGGCGCCCTGCTCCAGGGGAGCACCGCGGTCGCGACCACCCTGCCCGACGAGCAGGTCGCGGTGGTGGACGCCGGCGGCGCCGTGCTGGCCACCGGGGGCGACACCCGCGTCCCGGGCGTCAGCGGCCGCCTGCCCGCGGTCCGCCGGGCGCTGGCCGGCAGCGGGAGCGAGAGCATCGACATCATCGCGCCCGGCACGGCCGTCTACGACTTCGCCGCGCCGGTGCGCGCGAGCGGTGGCCGCGTGCTCGGCGCGGTCGTCTACAGCATGCCGCTGTCGAATCAGTTGCTTCGATTGGTGGGGGCGCTCGGATCCGGCTACACCCCCGTCCTGGCCCTCAACCGCCAAGGCGCGGCGCTGCAGGTGCTGGGCGGGAGCGCCGACCGGCCCTCGATCGCGACCGGGTCCCTCCCGGCACAGGTCGCCGGAGCCCTGGGCGGGTCCGCGGCGGCCGCGTCGGGCTTCGCGTCCCTCCCCCGCGCGGGCTCGACCGCGATCGCGCTCCAGGGCCTCGCCTCCGCACCCGGACCGCCGGCGGTCTACGTCGGCGTGGAGACGCCGCTCTCCCTCTACACCGCCGGGCAGACCGCCGACGAGCTGACCGTGGTGTGGCTCGCGCTCACGGCCCTGCTGGTCACGTGGCTCCTGGTGCTGCTCTTCGTCAACCGCTTCGTCCGCCGCCCGGTGGCGCAGCTCTCGGCGGGCGTCGCCCGGATCGCGGATGGCGATTACTCCTCGGACATCCCGGTCAGCTCGCGCGACGAGCTGGGGGTGCTGGCCGAGCAGGTCAACCGCATGCGCGTCCAGATCGAGAGCAACGTCCGCCACGTCGACCATGCCGTCACGCGCCTGGAGGAGGTCTCCCGGGCCCTCACCACCACCACGGCGGGCGTCTCCAGCCTGGAGAGCGCCGTCTGCGGCGCCGCGGCGAGCATCGCCGGGCCCGAGGCACGGGCCTGGATCCTCGCCCGTGACGGTGACGCCCTGCGCCTTCGCGCGGGTGGGCCGGGGCGGCTCCCCGAGCCGGTGCTGCCGGAGCGCGTGCTCGCGAAGCTCCTCGCCGGCCGGGCGGCACGCTTCGGTGACCGCGGCAGCGGCACCCGCTGGTCCTCCCTGGCCCTCCCCATGTCGTACCAGGGGGAGGTGCGCGGAGCCATGGTCGTGACCTCCACCCTCCCCCTCTCCGATGCGGACGCCCGCGCCCTCTCGGCGGTCGCCAACAACGCCGCCGTCGCCCTGGAGAACACCCGCCTCTTCGAGGGCGAGCGCGAGACGGTGCGCCGGCTGCGCGAGCTGGACGAGATGAAATCCGACTTCCTCGCGACGGCCCAGCACGAGCTGCGCACCCCCCTCACCGCCGTCCTCGGCCACCTGGAGCTGATCCGGATGGTGTGGGGAGACGCCGACGAACGGAAGAAGCTCGGCCTCCTCGACAACATCGAGCTGGCCGCCAACCAGCTCGCCGACATGCTGGAGACCATGATCGACCTCTCGCTCGTGAGCGCCGACAGCCTGCGGGTGCAGCGCGGCCGGGTGAGGCTCACCGACGCGGTCCGCGACGCCATCGGGGACGTCGCCCGCCGCCACCCGCGCGGCCTCACCGTGCGCCTGCGCACGGAGCTGCCCGAGGGCGTCGAGCTCGACGCCGACCCCGAGCGGCTGCGCCAGGTCCTGCGCTGCCTGCTCGACAACGCCGTCAAGTTCACCCGCGAGGGCGGCGAGGTCTCGATCACGGCTCAGGAGGTGGCCCTGGGGAGTCGCTGCGCCATCACCGTGAGCGACACCGGGATCGGCATCGACCCGGCGCTGCACGAGCGCGTCTTCGAGCGCTTCTTCCAGGTGGACAGCGGGGGGACGCGCGCCTACGGCGGGATGGGCGTGGGCCTGGCCCTGGTCAAGGTGCTGGCCGAGGCCCACGGCGCGACCGTCCGGCTGCGGAGCGCGCTCGGGGCCGGCACCGCGGTCACCCTCGACTGGCCCTGCGCCCCGGCCGCGGCGGACGATGACGACACCGAGCGGCGGATCGACCTCACGGCCCACCGGCGCTCGCGGGCGACGCCCTGACCACGGGGCGGTGACGCTCCGGTGGCGGGGCGCGACGTCATCACAGGAATGTGATCGGTTCGCGGGCCGCGGGTGCTCGCGTGGCGATCCCATCCGTCCTACTCTCGACGTGTGATGGGATCGATCCGGGGAGCGCGCATCCGGTGGCTCGTGGTGGCGGCGGCGCTGGCGGTCGCCGCCGTGTTCGCGGCGCCGGCGGCCGCCCTGGCGGCCGCACGGGGCGATCCTCCCGGACAGAGCGCCCACCGCGGCGGGGACGGTGCCCAGGGCGGGAGGACGCCCCGCGGCCCGGGGGCGCAGGGTTCGGGTCCGTCCGATCACCCCGACCGGGACCGGGGAGACGGTGCCGACCGGGACCGGGGGGACGGTGACGACCGGGGACGCGGGACGGCGGGCGAGCGGGCAGGACGTGCCCCCGCCTCCCTGGTGCTCACCACCTCACCGGGGCCGCTCGAGGCCGGTGCCTCGCTGACGGTGACCGTCGCCGTGACCGGCGGCGGCTGCGTGGCGCAGGACCCGGTCGTCCTCGAGCTCGACGGGGTCGCGGTGGCACGGGCGGCGTTCGGCGCGCAGGGCCAGGCCACCGTGGACCTGGGTGTCGTGGCGGCGGGGACGCAGACCGTCTCGGCCCGCTGCCGCGGGGCCGGCGCCGGGCTCGGAACGCTGCGGGCACGGCTCGAGGTCAGCGTGGCCCCGCCGCCGGTGGCGCCTCCGTCCCCGCCGGCGCCCACGCCTCGCCCACCCGCCCCGCCAGCGCCCGCGCCGCGCGCACCGGTCCCGGCGAGCGTCCTCGCCCGATCGGCCCCACCGTCCACTCCGGCGCCACTGCCGGCGCCGGGACCGGCCCATGCCGGCTCGGCGGGCGGTGCGGCTCCCCCCTCCGCCGTCGCGGGCGTCCCCCAGATCGGCCCGATCCCCCTGGTGGGCGGGGTCCAGCTGGGCGGTGCGCCCCAGATCGCCGCCTTCGTCCTGGTCGCGGACGCGCTGCTGGCGCTCGCCATCGCGGTCGCGTCGCGCCGGGGCAGGAGGCTCACCCGGGCCAGCCTCCGGGACGGCCGGTCGAGCTCGACCGGCCCCGCGGACGGCGCTCAGAACACCGGCGACTCGCGGTAGGTGCCGAGCACGGTCCGGAGGGCGGCGACGATCTCACCCTCGGTGGCTCGGGCGCGGACGCAGTCGAGCACCGGTGGCACCAGGTTCTCCCCCGCGACGGCGGCCCGGGCGAGGTCGTCGAGGCGGTTGCGGACGCTCTCCGCGTCGCGCCTGCGGCGCAGGTCGCTGAGACGGCGGGCCTGGTCGCGCTCGACCTCCGGCCCGATCACCAGGGTTTCCGGGGGCGGGCCCTCCGCCTCCTCGGTGAAGGCGCTCACCCCGACCACCACGCGCTCGCCGCTCTCGAGCTGGCGCTGGTAGCGGAAGGACGCGTCGGCGATCTGACGCTGCGGGTAGCCGTCCTCGACGGCGGCGACCATGCCGCCGCGCTGCTCCACCGCCTCCAGCAGCTCCTCCGCGGCCCGCTCCATGCGGTCGGTGAGGTCCTCGACGAACCATGCGCCGGCGAGCGGGTCGGCGACCGAGGCCACCCCCGTCTCGTAGGCGAGGATCTGCTGGGTGCGCAGCGCCACCTGGGCGGCGCGCTCGGTCGGAAGGGCGAGCACCTCGTCCATGGCGTTGGTGTGCAGCGACTGGGTGCCTCCGAGGACCGCGGCGAGCGCCTCGACGGCGGTCCTCGCCACGTTGTTCTCGACCTGCTGGGCGGTCAGCGAGCAACCCGCGGTCTGGGTGTGGAAGCGGAGCTTCCACGACCTCTCGTCCCTCGCCCCGTAGCGCTCGCGCATGCGCCGCGCCCAGATCCTCCGCGCCGCCCGGTACTTGGCGATCTCCTCGAAGAAGTCGATGTGGCTGTTGAAGAAGAAGGAGAGGCGCGGAGCGAAGTCGTCGACGCGCATCCCGGCGGCGATCCCCGCCTCCACGTAGGCGAACCCGTCGGCGAGGGTGAAGGCCAGCTCCTGCGCCGCGGTGCTGCCCGCCTCACGGATGTGGTAACCGCTCACCGAGATCGGGTTGTAGCGCGGCATCTCGCGGGTGCAGAAGGCGACGACGTCGGTCACGATCCGCATCGACTCCCGGATCGGGTAGATGTACTCCTTCTGGGCGATGTACTCCTTCAGGATGTCGTTCTGAAGGGTGCCGCCGAGGCGCGCGACCGGCACGCCCTGCGCCTCTCCGGCGGCCAGGTACATGGCGAAGAGGACGATGGCCGGGCCGTTGATGGTCATGGAGGTGGTCACCTCCCCGAGGTCGATGCCCTCGAAGAGCTGCAGCATGTCCTCGACGGAGTCGATGGCGACCCCGCAGCGTCCGACCTCGCCCCGGGACTCGGGCTCGTCGGAGTCCCGACCCATGAGCGTCGGCATGTCGAAGGCGACCGACAGCCCCGTCTCGCCCTGGTCGAGCAGGAAGCGATAGCGCCGGTTGGTCTGCTCCGCGCTCCCGTAGCCCGCGAACTGGCGCATGGTCCAGAGCCGTCCCCGGTACATCGTGGGATGGATGCCACGGGTGTATGGGTAGGCGCCCGGGGGCGGCAGCTCGCGAGCGACGTCGCGGCCGGAGGCGTCGGCGGGTCCATAGACGGGGGCGAGGGGGATCCCGCCCAGGGTGTCGGGGGGGACGCGCGGTGGGCCGGCATGCCCGCCGTGACAGGGCCCCGGGCTCCGGCTCGGCAGCCGTCCCCCGGGACCGGCCCGGCTGCTCCCCTCCGCGGCTCGCGGTGTCACGGCCATGGCTACCCCTTCCAGTCCAGGACCCGGTCGGCGAGCGAATAGGGATCGACCCCGGCGGGGTCCGCACTCTCGTCGAGCTCCATTGTGCCCCCGGCGATCGCCCGGCGCACCCGCTCCGCGGCGCGCTCGACCACGATCGCCTCGACCTCGGCGCGCAGGCGCTCGGCGCGGCGGCGCCGCAGCTCCCCCGCGGCCTCGAGGACCTCGCGGTGCGAGTCGATGGCGGCAACCAGCCCATCCACCCCGGCGCCGGTGGTGGCCGTCACCTCGACCACCGGAGGCGACCAGGCCCCGGCCGGCCGGCTCTGCGCGACCATCTCGCGCAGCTCGCGCCCCACCCGGGCGGCTCCGGGGAGGTCGGCCTTGTTCACGGCGAACACGTCGGCGATCTCCAGGATCCCGGCCTTCATGATCTGAACCGCATCCCCCGCCGCCGGCGTGACGACCACCACCGTGGTGTCCGCGGTGCGCATGACCTCCAGCTCGGATTGGCCCACGCCCACGGTCTCCAGCAGGCACCTGCTCCAGCCCGCGGCGGCGAGCAGGCGGACGGCCTCGCGCGTGGCCAGCGCCAGCCCGCCCAGGTGGCCGCGCGCCGCCATGGAGCGGATGTAGACGCCGGGGTCCCCGGCGTGCCGCTGCATCCTCACGCGGTCCCCGAGCAGGGCACCTCCGCTGAAGGGGCTGGAGGGGTCGACGGCGAGCACCGCGACGCTCTCCCCCCGTTCCCGCCAGCGGCCGATCAGCTGGTCGCACACGGTGGACTTGCCGCTCCCCGGCGGCCCGGTGATGCCGATCGCGGCCAGCGCGGTGCCGCCCCGCCGCACCGCGCGCACCAGGGCGGGCACCCCGGGGTCGCGGTCCTCCACCATCCGGATGGCACGCGCCAGGGCCCGGACGTCACCGGCGAGAAGCCTCTCGGCCAGCGGCTCGGCCACGGGCCGCAGTCTGACACGCGGCGGGCGCCGCGACCCCGTGGATGGGGCGGCTCGGGACCGCGACCCCGGGATCGCCGGGCGGTGACGGGTCGGTCGCGGCGGCCGGGCGCGGTGGGGGCGCGGCCCGATACTCGCGGGATGAGCGGTCGGATCGCCGCCGTCCCCGTCGGGGACTCCCGCCCCGCCGGGCGCCTCACGGCCGGACGCCGCGACGACGTCCGCTACCTGGTCTTCGGACGGGTGCTCCCGGCGGCGCTCTTCGCCGTGCTCGGGATGATCGTCCTGAACCAGATCGCCGCCCAGGTGGAGCACCCCTCCGGTGGGCTGCTGGGCGTCATCTCCGGCCCGGCCTGGGAGAGCCTGTACGCGGCGTTCTGCCTGATCCCGGTGGTGCTCTTCGTGGTCCGGCCCCGACCGAGCGTGGCGGAGAGGCGCCTGCTGCCCCGCATGGTCGCGTTCGTCGCGACCACCATGCTCCTCGGACTCGCCCTGCTGCCGGAGGGAGCCCGGCTCGCCACCCTTCCCGCCTGGGCGGGCGCGGTCAGCTCACTGATCCTGCTCGGGGCAACGGTCGGGGAGGTGTGGGCCCTGCTCAGCCTGGGCCGCTCCTTCGGCATCTTCCCGGCGGCCCGCCGCCTGGTGACCCGCGGGCCCTACCGCGTCGTGCGCCACCCGCTCTACCTCTTCGAGATCCTCTGCGCCCTCACCCGGCTGGTGCCGCGGCTGAACCTGCTGCCCCTGGCGATGGTCGCCGCCTTCTGCGCGCTGCAGATCATGCGCGTCGCCTACGAGGACACCCTGCTGGCGGGGACGCTGCCGGAGTGGGCGGGCTGGGCACGGCACACCGCGCGGCTCATCCCCGGGATCTGGTAGGCGGTCACCCCCCGGCGGACGCGGGCCGCCGCTCGTGCCCCTCCCTCCCGGTGGCCGCCCGCTCATGGTCGAGCAGCCAGGTCTTGATCGGGAGCCCCCAGCCGAAGCCTCCCAGGCCGCCATCGGAACGCACCACCCGGTGGCAGGGGATGACCAGCGGGATGGGATTGCGCGCGCAGGCCGCCCCCGCGACGCGCGCGTGGCGCCGGCCCCCTCCGAGCTCGGCGTAGCTGCGCACCTCGCCGGCCGGGATGCGTCGCAGCTCCGCCCAGAGGCGGCGCATCACCGGGCTCCCCTCGGCGCGCACGGGGAGCGCATCGATCGCGGTCACGTCGCCGTCGAAGTAGGCGGCGAGGGCCGTGGAGGTGTCGCCCATGCCGTCACGGACGGAGATCGCGGCGGTGGGGTCGGGGAGCCGGGGGCGCAGGGACGTGACGTCGGCGCTGAAGCCGCCGGCGACCACGAGGTCTCCCTCGGCGATGACGGTGAAGACCCCGAAGGGGATGGTCAGGGTGCAGGCGGTGTAGGTCATGGGCCTGGCTCCGTGGTGGGGACGGCGCTCGCCGCCGGCGTGCGCCGCCGGGGCGCGGGATGCGCCGCGACGCTGTTCCAGAGATGCATGGTGGCGTAGCTGCGCCAGGGACGCCATCGCTCGGCGTGACGGGAGAGGCTGCGAGGGTCGGACGGCTGCCCGAGGCGCTCCAGGGCGCGGCGCAGGCCGAGGTCGGAGGTCGGGAGGGCATCGGGATCGGCGCACGCCCGCATCAGGATGGCGGAGCGTGTCCAGGGACCGAACCCCGGCAGGCGGCTCAGGACGGCATCCACCTCGTCGGGAGGGCCGCTCTCGAGGTCCAGGTCGCCCGCCACCACCGCGCGGCTCAGGGCGCGGATGGAGGCGGCGCGGGCCCGGGTGAGCCCGAGGCCGTCGAGGTCGGCGCCGGCGAGCCGCTCCGGGCCGGGGAAGAGACGGGTCACCGCGCCCGACGGCTCGCTGAGCGCGGTGCCGTACCGGCCCGCCAGCCGGCCCGCGATGGTGCGGGCGCCGGGCACGGACACCTGCTGGCCGATCACGGTGCGGACCGCGGTCTCGAAGGGCTCGGCGCTGCGTGGCACCCGCAGCCCCGGGGCCGCCGCGACCAGGGGAGCGAGGAGCCGGTCGCCGGACAGGCACGCGTCCACGGCGGCGGGGTCCACCTCGAGATCGAGGAGGCGGCGTGAGCGGCGCACCACCTCCTCCAGGTCGCGCAGGTCGTCGAGGCGGGCGCGGAGCGCGACGTGGGCCCCCTCGGGCGCCAGGCGCACCAGGGCGCAGCCATGCCGGGTGCGCAGGGATCGGGCGTAGGTGGCTCCATCCCCCTCCTCGACCCCGGGGAGGGCGCGCACCGCGAGGAAGGCGAGGAGCGGGGCGGCCGCGAAGGGCGACCGGGCCGCCAGGCGCAGGGTCACCCAGCCCGCCGGCGGCGGGGTCGCTCCGCCGCCGGCGGGTGCCGGCTCGCCCCCCGCGCCCGTCCGCCGCAGCCGGCCGGGGGAGGCGCCGAGCTCGGTGCGAATCGCCTCGTTGAAGCTGCGCAGGGAGTTGAACCCTGCGGCGAAGGCAATCTCGGTGAAGGGCAGGGCCGTCCGGGTGATGAGGGCATGGGCGGTCTGCACGCGGCGGCTGCGGGCGAGCAGGGCCGGCCGGGCGCCGACCTCCGCGGCGAGGCGGCGATGCAGGGTGCGCGGGCTCACCCCCAGGCGGCGGGCCGTCCCCGCAACCCCCTCCCCGTCCACCGCACCGGAGGCGATGAGCGCGAGGGCCCGGCCCACCATGCCGTCCCCGGACGCGGCCCCCTCCTCGGGGTGGCAGCGCCGGCAGGGCCGGAATCCGGCCGCCTCGGCCGCCGCCGCGGTCGGGTAGAAGCGCACGTTCTCCCGGCGCGGGGTGCGGGAGGGGCAGCCGACGCGGCAGTAGACCCCCGTCGAGGTGACCGCGACGACGAACCGCCCCTCGAAGCGGCGGTCACGGCTGGCCACGGCGCGGTAGCGGCTCCCGGTGTCGTCCACGGATGCCATGGTGCGCGGCACCCCGCGCCGCGCGCTCGCCGATTTCGGACAGGGCGGCCCCGGCTCGCCGGCGCCCGGCCGGAGGGACCTCAGTAGAAGACCTTGGCCAGCTCGTACAGCTCCTGGGGGACCCTGCGCTGCTCGGCGACGACGTCGGCGATCGGGGCCGTCTCCACCGCGCCGTTGCGGACCACGGGCATCATCCCCCAGCTCTTCTGGAGCACCAGGTCGAAGGCGGCCACGCCCACCCGGGTGGCCCAGATCCGGTCGTAGGCCGACGGCGTGCCGCCCCGCTGGGTGTGGCCCAGCACCGTCGTGCGGGTCTCGTGGCCGAGGCGCTCCTCGATCAGCTCCGCGAGCGTCTCGCCGACGCCGCGCTTGCTGAGCTGGACGTGGCCGAAGGCGTCGCGCTTGCCCCCGGCCGCCTCCTTGTCGGTGACGCCCTCCATCTCCACACCCTCGGCGACCACGATGATCGAGAAGTCGCTGCCGCTGCGGAGACGCCTCTGGAGGCGCTCCAGCACCTCGTCCAGGCTCACCCTGATCTCGGGGATGAGGACGAGGTCGGCACCGCCCGCGATGCCACCCATGAGCGCGACCCAGCCGGTGTCGCGACCCATGACCTCGACCACCATCACCCGGTGGTGGGCGGCGGCGGTCGTGTGCAGCCGGTCGACGGCCTCCGCGACCCGGCTCACCGCGGTGTCGAAGCCGATGCAGTAGTCGGTGACGGAGAGGTCGTTGTCCATCGTCTTGGGCACGCCGACCACCGGGCCGCCGTGCTCGGCCAGCCAGGCGGCGACGGAGAGCGTGTCGTCGCCGCCGATGGCGACCAGGGCGTCGAGCTCGGCCCGGCCCAGGTTGCGGAGGACCTCCTCACGGCCCCCCTCGCGCTTCATGGGATTGGTCCGGGAGCTGCCCAGCACGGTGCCGCCGAGCTGAAGGATGCCCGAGAAGGCGCGCCGGTCCAGCTCCATGTAGTCGCCGTCACCGATCAGTCCCGCCCACCCGTTCTTGACACCAATGACGGTATCTCCGTGGGCGAGGGCGCGCCGGCCCACACCACGAATGGCCGCGTTGAGCCCTGGGGCGTCACCACCCCCGGTGAGAATCCCGATCCGCAATGCCTGGCTCCCGTGCCCCGGCTGATGGTCGAAGGCATCGTGCTCGGTGGACCCGAGGGCGACGAGCATCCCGTGCGCGGCGCCGCCGAACCGGGGCTGGATGAGGCGACCGCCGTCGCGGGGTCTCCAGAGTATGCCGCGAACCACCGGGCTGCTGCAGCGGCCATGCCGCCCTCTGATCGATGACCTCCGCCCCGGTCGCGGTCGGGACCCGGCCCGGGTCCCGCGTGATCAGGCCCCGCCCGGTGAGGGTTGACGGCCGGCGCCGCCCTGGTGAGGATCCAGCGTGGTGGCGAGGAGATGGGCGAGACCGTCTCGCAACCGCCGGATGCTCAGGATGAGGAACGTCCTCCCGCTCCCCGCTCGCCCAGCAGGGCACGCGCGATCACCAGGCGCTGGATCTGGTTGGTGCCCTCGTAGATCTGGGTGATCTTGGCATCGCGCATCATCCGCTCGACCGGGAAGTCGCTGACATAGCCGTAGCCGCCCAGGACCTGGACGGCATCCGTGGTCACCCGCATCGCCGTGTCGCTGGCCACGAGCTTCGCGATCGCCGCCACCCTGGTCGTGCCGTCGGCCCCGGCGTCGATCATGCGGCAGGCGAGGTGGGTGACGGCACGCGCGGCCTGGATCTGCGCATCCATGTCGGCGAGCATGAACTGGATCGCCTGGAACTCGGCGATGGGCCGCCCGAACTGGCGGCGCTCGCGGGCGTAGTCCACGGCGCAGTCCAGGGCGCCCTGGGCGATGCCGACGGCCTGGGCGGCGATCCCCGGACGGGAGCGGTCCAGGACGCGGAGGGCGATCCGGAGCCCCTCGCCCTCGGCCCCGAGGCGGTTGGCCTCCGGCACGGCGACCCCTTCGAAGCGCAGCTCGGCGGTGTTGCTCCCGCGGATGCCCAGCTTGCCGTGGATGGTGGACGCGCTGAGACCGGGCGCGCTCCGCGCGTCCTCGAGGACGAAGGCCGAGACCCCCGACGCCCCCGCGCCGGGATCGGTCTTGGCGAACACGGTGATGGTGTCGGCGACGCCTCCCCCCGATATCCACGTCTTGGTCCCGGTGATGACGTAGCCGTCGTCGCGACGCTCCGCGCGCGTCTCCATCCCGGCGGGGTCGCTCCCCGCGCCTGGCTCGCTGAGGGCGTACGCGGCGAGCCGGGCGCCGCTCGCCAGGTCGGGGAGCAGGCGCCGCCGCTGCTCGGCGCTCCCCGCGAGCGTGATGGGGTAGGAGCCGAGCGCCTGCACCGCGAGGATGAGCGAGGCGGTGGTGTCGACCCGGGCCAGCTCCTCGACGGCGAGCGCGAGGGTCAGCGCATCGCCCCCCAGCCCTCCGTGCTCGGCCGGGAACGGGATGGCGAAGACGTCGTGGCCGCGAAACAGCTCGACGTAGTCCCAGGGGAAGGCACCGGTCTCGTCGACCTCCCGGGCCCGGGGCGCGATCCTCGTGCGCGCCAGCTCACGCAGGGCGGCGCGGATCGACAGCTGGTCCTCGCTGAGACCCAGGTCCACGGCCTGACTCTGACATGGCGGAGCCCGTCACGCGGACCCCGCCGGGCCGAGGCGGGCGCCGGCGCTTCCCCGGCGACCCGAGATAAACGTACTGGTCAGTCTTTTTGGTGATATCCTGTGCGGGGATGCCGAGGTTGCGCGAGACGACTCGCACGGCTCGCCAGCGCACCTTCGTCACCGCCGCCTGGAGGAGGGCCTCCGCCCAGGGGTGGCGCGACATGACCGTGGACGACGTGTGCGACGAGGCGGGTTTGAGCAAGGGGGCCTTCTACGCCCACTTCGCCTCGAAGCGGGCGCTGATGGAGGCGCTGATCGAGGACGACGCCGCCGCCGTGCAGGCCATGACGGAGGCCCTCGAACGCCGCCACCCGCAGGGCACGGAGCGCCTCCGCAGGCTGACGCGCTGGATGCTCGAGCGAGCCGGGGACCCGCTGCGGACCCAGGTGCTCGCCGACCTCTGGGCCGTCGCCCTCACCGACCCGGAGATCCGGGCGCGGCTGAGCGCGGCGGTGGAGCGCAACCGCCGCGTGCTCCGCCGCTGGGTGGAGGAGGCGATGGCGTCCGGCGAGGTGGCCGACCTGCCCGCCAACGCCCTGGCCTCGATCCTGCTCGCCCTCAACGACGGCCTCATGCTCCACCGGGCCCTCGACGAGACCGGCTTCCAGTGGGCCAACGTCGGCCGCGCGATGGACGCCCTGCTGGCAGGGGTGCGGACGCGGTGAGGGCCGGCGGCGGCGCGGAGGGAGGAGGGCCGGAGGCGCCGCGCCCCTCGCTCGGCCGGCGCCTGCTCGCGTGGCTGCGCAGCGAGGAGGCCCGGCCCCTGCACTGGGCCGGTACGGACCGCCTTCGCGAGCTGCTCCGCCTGGGCGAGGAGATCCCGCTCCGCTTCGCGAGCTCCGAGTGGCTGCGCACCCCGCTGCAGAGGGGCGTCGCCGGCAGCATCGCCCGCGGCATCTCGACCTGGTTCCGCGGCTCGCGGCTGGGCCTCGCCGCCATGGCGCTGGTGGTCGGGATCGGGGCCGGCTTCGGCGCGGTGGGCTTCCGCTACCTGATCTTCGAGTTCACCTGGCTCGCCACCGGGTACCAGGAGTTCGGCCAGCAGGGCCGGATCCCCAGCCCGCACCTCCCGTGGCTCGGGGTCTGGTTCATCGTCCTCGTCCCCGTCCTCGGAGGGCTCCTCTACGGGCCGTTCATCACCCGGTTCGCTCCCGAGGCGCGTGGCCACGGCGTCCCCGAGGTGATGGTGGCGGTGGCCGAGAACGGCGGCCGGATCCGGCCCCAGGTCACCCTCGTCAAGGCCTTCGCGTCGGCCATGTGCCTGGGGACCGGAGGTTCGGTGGGACGCGAGGGGCCGATCGTCCAGATCGGTTCCGCGCTGGCCTCGACGCTGGGACAGGTCGTCCAGATGTCGGAGACCAAGCTCCGCATCATCGTCGCCTGCGGGGCCGCGGGCGGCATCTCGGCCACCTTCAACGCGCCGATCACCGGGCTCTTCTTCGGCTTCGAGATCGTGCTCCGCGAGTTCTCCCTGGATGCGATCGTCGCCTGCATCCTCTCCTCGGTCACCGCCAACCTGGTGAGCCGGGCCTTCTTCGGCTCGCCGCCCTTCTTCACCGCCATCCCCCACGACCTCGGCATCTCCAACCCCGGGATCTACCTCCTGATCCTGGTCCTGGGGCTGGCCGCCGGAGTGGTGGGCGGGGGGTTCAAGACCGTGCTGTACAGGTTCGAGGACGTCGTCGACGTGATCTGGCGGGGGCGCCCCGAGTGGGCCCGCCCGGCGGTGGGCGGCGTGGCCCTCGGCCTCCTCCTGCTCGCCGTCCCCCAGCTCTACGGGGTCGGGTACCCGGTGATGGACAGGGCCATCTCCGGCAACGTCGTGCTCTGGCTGCTGGCCGTGCTGATGCTCGGCAAGATCGTGGCGGCGAGCCTCACCCTCTCCATCGGCGGCTCCGGAGGCGTCTTCGCGCCGTCGCTGTTCACCGGGGCCATGGGAGGGATGCTGTTCGGGCTGCTGGTGGAGCGCGTCTTCGGCCCGGGTGCCGGCGCGCCCGCGGTCTTCGCGGTGGTGGCCATGGGAGCGGTGTTTGGATCCGCGGCGCAGGCGCCCCTCACGGCGACGGCGAGCGTGATCGAGATGACGGGCAACTACGGGCTCACGGTGGCGGTGATGCTGGCGGTGGGCGTCGCGGCCGCGGTGTCCAAGCGCCTCAGCTACGGGAGCATCTACACCACCAAGCTGCTGCGCCGGGGCATCGACATCGACCGCCCCAAGCCGACCAGCCTGCTGCAGACGCTCAGGGTGCACGACGTCATGCAGCCGGTCTCCCGGGAGGAGGTGCAGGCGGCCGCGTCCGCCGCGGCGGCGGACGGCGGCGAGGCGGCACCCGAGCCGGTGACCCGCGAGCGCTGGGCCGAGCTGGTGGGCACGCTCACCGACGAGCAACGCCCTCAGGCGATGCTCTCCGACGAGACGCTGGACCTGGCCCTCCGCCAGATCAACATGTTCGGCCGCGTCGGGCTTCCGGTGCTCTCTCCGGACCGGCTCCGGCTGCGCGGCTGGATCACCCGTCGCAACGTGCTCGAGGCGATGGCCCGCCAGCTCACCAGCCAGGCCCGCGAGTCGGAGAAGGGGGCCCTGGTCGCGGAGTTCGCCGTCTCGGACCCGCAGGCCCGGGTGCACACGCCGACCAGCCCGCTGGACGGCTACTCCACGGTCGAGATCAGGATCGAAGCGCACTCTCCGGGGCTCGGAAAGCGGCTCGGCGACATCCCCTGGCCCGACGGTTGCGTGGTGGTGGCGGCCACCGAGGGGCGCGAGCTGGTGCCCCCCCGAGGGGACCTGATCCTCCGCGCGGGCGAGCGGGTCATCCTCCTGGCGCCGCGTGGGGGCGGCGCTCCTCCACCACGCGGCGAGGGGGGGCAGAGGCCGGGGGGCACGTCCCGCGCTCCGGGCCACGGGGCGGCGGCGCCGTTGGCGGAGGCGGACCCCGGCGAGGGGGAGAGGGAGGGCCGCACCGTCGTGGAGGCGGCGGACGATCCGGAGGGTGGCTGACCCCGCTGCGGGGGTGCGGCTCCCCGGCCGGGCTCCCGGCCCGTCAGCCCCCGACTCGGACCACGGTCGCCTCGCCCTGCGCGGTCCCGCTGCAGATGCCGGCCGCGCCGTGACCACCGCCCCGCCTGCCGAGCTCGTACACCAGGGTCATCAGGATGCGCGCCCCGGTGGCCCCGATGGGGTGCCCGACAGCGATCGCGCCGCCGTTGACGTTGACCCGCTCCGGGTCGGCCTCCAGCATCCTGGTCGAGGTGATCGCCACGGCGGCGAACGCCTCGTTGATCTCGAGGAGGTCCAGCCGGTCCAGGGTCACCCGCCCGCGGGTCCTCGCCAGGGCCCGCTCGATGGCGGCCGCGGGAACGGTCGCGAGGTACGGGTGATCGGCGGCCGAGTCGGCCGCCGCGAGCCACCACCCCAGGGGCTCCAGTCCCGCCGCGGCGG
>JAJZNI010000061.1 GCA_021847925.1 bacterium | reverse complement strand
CTCGGCGAGCAGCTCGTCGAGGGGCGCGACCCGCAGGCAGCGGCCCTCGTGGAGCATCGCGACGCGGTCCGCCACCCCCGCCACCATCTCGGGGTCGTTGCTCGCGACGACCGTGCTCAACCCCTCCCGCGCCCGCGCCCTGAGCGCCGCGCTGACCACCCGGACCCCGTCGGGATCCAGGCCGGCGCTCGGCTCGTCGAGGAGGGCGAGCCCGGGGCGGTGAACCAGGGCCTGGGCCAGAGCGAGGCGGCGGCGCAGCCCGAAGGAGAGGGTGCCCACCGGCTCGTCCGCGCGCCCGGCGAGGCCCAGCGCCTCGAGAGCCTCCGCGGTCAGGCGGCGGGCCCGCTCCCCGTCGCGGACCCACTGGCGGCACCAGAAATGGGTGGACTGGCGCGGGGAGAGGGTCGTCTCCTCGGCGGGCTCGTCGGCCGCGTAGCCGAGGCGGCGGCGGGCGCGGCTCGGGCGCGGGTCGCCCCACCAGGCCAGGCGCCCGCCATCGGGGCGGTCGGCCGTGGCGAGGAGGCGGAGCAGGGTGCTCTTCCCGGCGCCGTTGGACCCCATCAGGGCCAGCACCTCGCCCTCGCGGACGTCGAGGTCGATGGGGCCGACGCTCCGGCCTCCCCGGTAGCGGCGGAGAGCCCCCCTCACGGCGGCCGCGGGGGATCGGGGGAGGCCCTGCTCCCCCCGCGCCGCGTTCGGGGCGACGGCCAGGGCGGTCACCGGCGGGCCCCGCGAGCACCCGGGACGGCCGGCCTGGAGATGCGCGCGGTCACCGGCGCATCTCCAGAAGGGTGCGCACCTGGGCGGCGACCCGGGTTGGCTTGAACGGCTTGCGGACGACACCGGCCGCACCGGCGCGCACGGCGCGCTCCGCACCGCCCTCGTCGGACTGCTCGCAGATCGCGAACCAGCCCACCCGCGGGCCCGGGCCGGCCCCCATCCAGGCGCGGCTGTCACCACCGAGTCCGACCTCGACGAGCGCCACGTCCGCCTCCGGGAGCACCGGGGGGGCGGCGCGCATCCAGGTGACCTCGTGGCCCTCGCGGCGCAGCTTGTGCTCCAGGATGCGGGCCACCATCGGCTCGCTCTCCAGGATCAGCAGCTCACACATCCGCCACCCCGGACCGGACCCCCGCCTCACCCGCCCCCTGCGTGACGGCGCCCAGCTCGGCCAGCGCCTCGCCCGAGTAGAGCCGCGGCCGGCCGTCGCGGTCGGCGTCCCCCACCGCGAGCAGCGCCCCGTCCAGGCCGCGCGCCGTCAGCGCCTCACGGGCCGCGTCGTGCGTGGTCACCCGATGGGCGATCAGGTGAGCGCCGTGCGCCTGGATGGTCCAGCCGAGCTCCTCGAGGTGGGCGCAGACGAAGTTGACGATGTCGAGATGGTGCCAGAGGCGCACCCGGGCGGCGGTGACGAGCGCCGAGACCGGCACCCGCCCCTCGATGACGTCGACGCCCGGGCTCTTCAGGGCCAGGACCTCGTAGAGGCGGCGCACCGGCCGCGGCCACGGCTGCGCGGCCGAGGCGGCGAGCTCGTCCTCGACGGCCCCGAAGGCGTGCACCCGGACCGCGACGCTGCCCGCCGGGATCCGCAGCTCCGGGGCGCTCATGG
Source organism: bacterium (assembly GCA_021847925.1). Lineage (GTDB taxonomy): Bacteria > Chloroflexota > Dormibacteria > Aeolococcales > Aeolococcaceae > JAJZNI01. Next base: position 7,111 of record JAJZNI010000061.1, on the reverse strand, counting down.
GCCGATCGGCCGCTGGGTCAGCGGGATGTTCGGAGCCGGCTTCTGGAGGATCACCTGGTGGTTGATCTGGATGCTGTAGTTGACGAGGTAGGGGCTGCGCGAGCTCTCGCGGATGATCCCCATGATCAGCATCATCAGGCAGGTGATCACGCCCAGCGCGATCAGGAGACGCTGGCTTCCCCGGCTCGCCTGGCCCATGATCATCGGCGTCCTCTGGCGGGCGCGCAGGAAGGTGCCGAGCGCGAACAGGGTCACCAGCATCTCGCCGATCAGCACCATCACCTTCCAGGGGAAGAAGAACCCCAGGGGATCCTCCACCCCGCCATCCCAGAACGGCTTGGCGAGGTGGGCGGCCACGATGTCGGGGTAGGAGCCGGCCCACCAGGCCGGCTGCAACCCGAAGAGCCAGAGCAGGAAGAGCACGATCAGGGCCAGCTGGAGGCGGCGCGCGGGACGGGGCTGGCCGGCCGCCTTGATCCGTCTCCAGAAGTAGGCCACACCGGCCATGAAGAGCAGGCCCAGCCCGGCGAACTGGCCCAGGAAGATGTTGGAGATCCAGCCGTACATCATCTGGTACCAGCTGTCCAGGGAATGGAGCTGGATCTCCTTGGCGTACGTGTAGCCCACCCAGATCTGGAAGATGGTGAGCACGAAGGTGAAGAGCATGGCGTACTGCCCCGCCCAGTCCCAGTACGCCGCCTCGCGATTGCGCTCGCGCACCAGCTCGCCGTCGGGCATCGCGCCCAGCGCCCGCACCGGCTCGACGTGGGTGTTGGGCGCCAGGGCCATCGCCTCCTCGCGGCGGGTCGCCCGCAGGTAGCGGAAGCCCGCGGTGAGGGCGATCACCGCGCCTGCCCAGGCGACGTTGCCGAAGGTTCGGTGGATGGTGAGCGGCAGGTTGGTGGGGTTGAGGAACTGGAGCAGGTAGCTGGTGTTGTCCGGCTTGCCCTGCACCACGGGGGTCAGCATCTGCGAGGCGATGACGTCGATGAAGAACATCTGGAACCACTGGTCGACGTTGAGCAGGATGGTCATCCCGAGGCGTGCCATCCGGTACTCACCGAGGCGATCCCAGTTGGCGTAGAGGGCGTAGAGGAGCACGATCTCGCCGACGAAGGTCAGCGCCTCGAAGAACCAGACCCAGAAGGTGAACTGGGAGAAGGTGACGAAGAACCGGCCCCACATCCCGACCAGGACAAAGATGACGAAGAAGATGGCGATCGCCGCGCCGGTCCCGAAGAGATAGGCCCAGGAGTGGACGATCCCGCGGGCGAGGCGCTCGTGGCGAGGATCGTGGTTCACCATCGAGACCACCTCGCTCACCGCGACGATGCTGGTCGAGCCGATCAGGTAGGTGGCGAAGAGCACGTGGAGAAGGGCGACGCAGCCCACCATCACGGTGTTGGTGATGACCGTGCCGGGGACCGGTCCGGGGGTGAGGGCGAGGAAGAGGTGCGGCATCGTGGGGCTCAGCTCACACAGGCGGATGCGAGTGCTTCAGTCGCGTTCACAGGTTGTAGAGGCGGTTCACGCCGAGCATGGCCAGGTAGATCACCGAGCCGATCAGGAAGAGGGCGGGGATCAGCACGTCGGGACGGCGGATGGGATGCCGCTCCGGGCTGCGGTCGATGAACGGCAGCGCGATCACCAGCGTGGCCGCGATGCCCACGACGACGAACACCCCGAAGCCGACCAGGCCGAGCGGGAAGAAGACCAGGAGCTGGTCGAGGGGAAGGTAGAACCACTCCGGTGTGGGCACGTAGGTGAGGGTCGCGGCGTTGGCCGGCCCGTCCAGGGGCGCCCCGGAGATCAGGCCCATCACGCCGATGAAGATCACCAGCACCGCCGACACCACGGTGTCCTTGAAGAGCTGGGTGGGGAAGAAGTCCACCGTGTCGCTGGGCACCGAGTACACGGGGTCGGAGCCGCGCGTCGGGTAGGGCGCCGCGGCGTTGCGCAGCCGCTCGGCGATCTCGCCGCCGGGGTCGGCGCTCCGGGTGCGGTAGTTGACCCAGGAGCCGTGCTCGCCGTGGCGCCAGAGGAGGTGGATGTGGGCGCCGATGAGACCCAGGAGGATGACCGGCAGGACCCAGATGTGAAGGGCGAAGCTTCGGGTGAGGGTGGCCTGCCCGACGAAGTTGCCACCCCGCCACAGGGTCCGGATGCCGTTGCCGATGCCGGGGATGTAGTGGGGAATGTTGGTGACCACGGTGGTGGTCCAGTAGGAGGCCTGGTCCCAGGGCAGCATGGCCCCCGTGATCGCCATCCCGAGCACGATGAAGAAGAGGAAGACCCCGGTCACCCAGTTGAGCTCGCGCGGCTTCTTGTAGCTCGCCGAGATGAAGGTCCGGAGCGCGTGGGCGCCGATGATGAACATCAGCGTGTAGGAGCCCCAGAGATGGATGCCGCGCATCCACGCGCCGAAGGGGTCGCTGGTCTTGAGGAAGTCGAGGCTGCTGTACGCCTGGCTCACCGAGGGGACGTAGTCGAGGAGCAGGAAGATCCCGGAGAAGAACTGGATGAGGATCAGGACCAGGGTGGCGCTGCCCAGCGTGTAGGCCCAGCCACCCTGGCGCGGCACCGCCTCGTAGAGCACCCTGTGGAGGAGGTGGCTGAACCCGGCGCGGTCGTCGAGCCACGCGACGCCCTGCCGGACAGGGCCCACCACCTGCTGGGGGACGAGCCCGATGAGGTCGCCCTCGTCCTCCGGCTCCGTCGGGGCGGCGCCGGACCGCTCCGGGTCCACGGTGCGCTGGCTCATCGGCGCGCCCCCGGCTGGGCGGACGCGGTCTCCACCGGACGGGCCGCGCGGCGGAGGAGGAGCCGCGGGTGGCGCAGCACTAGATCTCCTCCCTGAGCCGGTTGGCCACCTGCAGGTACGTCCTGCCGCCCCTCACCTGGGTGCGGTGCACCCACTGGGGAAGCGGCTGGGGCGGGGGGCCGCCGACGTTGCGTCCGGTGATCGAGTAGAGGCCGCCGTGGCAGGGGCACTCGAAGAGGTCCAGAGACGCGTCCCAGTGCACGTCGCACTGCATGTGCGTGCAGATGTTGGAGAAGGCGTAGAGCTGGCCCTGGTGCTTCACCACGTAGACGACGCGGCTGACCGGCGGCTGAGGGGGATTGGTCTCGGTCTGGATCGACGCGATCCGGGCGGTGGGCTTGTCCTCGGGGATGTCGTCGATCGGCCCGCCCTGGACGTCCGCCCAGAGCAGCGGCGTCGTCGCCCAGAGCGGGCTGAGCAGGAAGCCAATCGCCGGCACCGAGACCATGGCGGTGATGAGACCGCCGAGCAGGCCCGTTCCCCGGACCATGAACTGGCGGCGGGTGATGCGGCGCTCGCTCATCCGGGTCCCCCCACGGACTGGGGCGGACCCTCCACGCGGAAGGGTGGCGGGGTGGCCGGGTGATGGGTGGCACCGATCAGCGCGGTGAGCGCCATCGAGAGGAAGAGGATGCAGAAGAAGGTGGCCGATCCCACGAGGACCGCGGCGGTGACCCGGTTGCCGTCGCTCCAGATGCGGCGCACCGCGCGATACACCCACACCGCCGCGACCACCACGATGACGGTCATCCCCGCTCCGAGGAGCGTGTAGTAGAAGAACGACTGGAACGACGCCTCCCTCCCCGGGGTGAGGGGAGCGGCGGCGAGGGCGGGGACGAGCGACGGGATGCTCATGGATAGTTGCTCGGTGGCGGCAGGAAGCGCCCGTGGGCGCTGGCCTGGGTCAGCACCCCGTACACGGCGTAGGAGCCGCGCGCCTGCTCCTTGATGAAGCCCATGTAGAGCGCGGTGGCCATCGAGACCACGCCGATGAGAACCAGGCTCCGGCGCAGGGTGACACCGCGCACCGCCTGGGTGATGAGGCCCCCGGGGTTCCAGCGCAGCGCGAGGTGGGCGGCGGTGACCACCACGGCGAGGAGGAGCCCCACGTACCGCAGAGCCAGGATGTTGGGGGTGATCACCGAGGCGGGCAGGCAGGCCAGCACCATGCCCGCGGCGGTCAGCAGCGTCGCCCCCTGGGCGAGGCGCGAGCCGCGCCACCCGCCGCCCTCCGCGCCGAGCGCGACGTTGCCCCCCACCAGGATGGCCGCGACCAGTGCCTCCTGGGCGATCATCCAGCTGCCGTAGGTCCCCACCAGGTTGTCGAAGTAGCCGATGGTGACGTTGTGGAGGACGAGGACGAAGAAGAACCCGTCGATCGGCATGAGCAGCGTGGCGACCAGGCCGATCCGGAGGTTGACGCGGGCGGCCCAGAACTGGAAGCGGTGCTCCTCGGCGTCGCCGCTGCGGTGGGCCAGCAGCGTGGCCAGGCCCCCGAGGAGAAGCGCCGTCCAGCCGACGTTGCCGATCAGGCGGTGGACGAGGAGGGGCAGGTAGGTGGGGTTGAGCACGGCCGCGAAGCTGGCGTTCTTGGGCGTGATCAGGTAGCTGTCCAGGCCGACGATCAGCACCACGAAGAGGGTCTGCCATGCGGCGACCGAGCAGCCGAGGAGGAAGTGGGCGCGGGGGCGCATCCTCCCGAAGGTGTTCCGGTACCAGACGAGCTGCGGTGCGAGGACGATGAAGAGGCCGAAGGCCAGCCCCGCGACGGGGAGGAAGACGTTGACCAGGTCCCCGAGCCCCTTGCCGAAGAGCCCCACCAGGCCGGTGATGGCGAAGATGCCGAAGGTCGCCCCCAGGCTGAAGACGAGGTAGTAGGCGTTGGCGGCGGCCCGCGCGTAGCGCCGCGCGAAGGCGCTCCCGCTGCGCAGCGCGTATCCCTCCATCGCCACCGCCAGCCAGATGGCCCCCACCGAGAACTCGGCGATGGTGATGTGGGTGAGGAAGAGCGCTCCCACCAACCAGTTGTCCCCGATGCCCGGGAAGGTGGGGATGGTGACCTGCAGAGCGAGGAGGCTCACGGGCGGTCCCCCTCCCCGGGAGAGCACGCGCCGCAGGCGCCGGGACAGGGGCGGCGGCCCCCCCTCACCGGCCGTCCTCGGCGTCCGCACCGAGGGCGGCGCTCTCGGCACGGGTCATGCGCCGGCCGAGGGAGTCGACGACCGGCGCGCTCACCTCGTTGAGCCCGTGGGCATAGTCGGTGCGGGGGGCGGCGGTCCCCTCCGCCGGCGCTCCCCCGTGCACCGGGCACCCGCTCGGGGCGGCAGCGCCCCCGCCTCCCACCGGGCACCCGGTTCCGCCCGCGTCCGGCTCCGTGCCGGCCTCCAGCGTGCTCTGCATGCGCGAGCGGGCCTCGGCGATCCCCGCCTCGGCGTGGAGCAGCTCCACCTCCGGAGCGCCGAGCGCGAGGGCGAGACGCTCGACCTGCTCCACGGCGAGGTTGCGCAGGAAGCCGGCGGGGATGCGGGCCAGCCGATCCTCCGCCTCGGCGCTCCAGGGAAGCCGGCGAGGGGAGACGTGGGGACCGGTGTGCGCCTCGATCCCGAGGGGAGCGCGGTGCGGCCCCGCGGCCGCATCCAGGGCCGCGAGCTCAGGGCGAATGAAGGGCTCGGCCACCTCGACGGTGATCGCCGGCAGACGCCGGGTCCGGGCGCGCTTCTCCACCACCGCCTTGACCCGTCGGCGCAGGTACCCGGCGGGAAGCTGCTGCAGCAGCCGGCGCGCCTCGAGCGTCCAGCCGAGCTTGTGCCCGTCGAAGCCCGTCTCCGCGGCGTCGCCCTCGCGCAGGGCGGCGGCGCGCAGCGCCTCTGTGTCCACGGCCTCGAACTCGTCGCCGGCGGCCCCGCAGACGGGGCAGCGGACCGGGCGCTCCGCGCGCGCCGCGTAGCCGCAGACCCGGCACACCGCGCGGGCCTCCTCGGGCGGTGCCTCCTCGACCATCGCCCGCTCCGAGGCCTCGAGGACGGCCCTGGTCCGGGCGACCGTGCGCAGGGTGCGCTGGAAGGGCATCAGCTCGTCGAGCGCCTCCTCGACGTCGCCGCTCGCCACCACGCTGTGACCGCGCTCGGTGGCCCAGCGCAGCACGGCGGTGCGGGCCAGGCCGCGGGCCGCGGCCGGCACCCGCTCCATCCGCTCCTCGGCCTCGGGGGTCCAGACCACCGAGGCCTCCGCGCGAACGTCGAGCGGGGGCACGTGGGTCCGGCTCGCCACCAGGACGTTGCAGGGCGCGAGGCGGACCAGCTGCTGGGTGGCGCTGCCCAGGTCCATGTCGGGGTCGGAGTGGATGCCGATGCGGCCCATGACCAGGAGCCACGGCCTGCGCTCCCGGCAGTGGCGGAGCAGGCGGTCGAAGTGCTTGCCGTCGAGCAGGGTGATGCCCATCTCGACGCCCTCCTCGCGCGCCGTCGCCTGGGCCACGCGGAGGTGGGACTCGTAGATCTTGGCGAGGCCCGTGTCGATGATCTCCTCGTGGAGGGCCTCCTGCTCCTTGAAGCGGAAGACCTTGCTCGCCTTCTCGCTGAGGACGTCCACGATGCCGTTGAAGACCGCGTAGTGGAGATAGGGGTCGTAGACCGCCACCGCCTCGATCCTGCGGTCGAACCGCCGGGCCAGATCGATGGCGGCGCGCAGCCCGCCGAAGCTCTGGGGCGAGCCGTCGACCGCCACGACGATGTCCCCCTCGCGCTGCCAGTCGAGGTCGCGGACCAGGAGCACGTCGGTGCGCAGCCTCCGGATGACCCGCTCGGCCACGGAGCCGAGCGACGACTCCCGGACGGCCCCGGTGCCGAGAGCGCCCATCACCACCAGGTCGGGCTGGACCTCGGCCACGTCGGCGACGATCTCCTCCCAGTTGCGCCCGTCACGGCGGCGCGCCTCGAAGGGCACCCCTCGCTCCAGGCAGCGGTAGCGCATCACGTCCGTGTAGCTGTCGCTGATCAGCTCCAGGCCGGTCGTGATCAGGGAGTCGTGGATCCGCCGCTGCCGGAGCAGCTCCGCCTCGTCCTGGTACTCCTCGGGGAGCGTGTACTCCATCTGCTTGAAGCGGTAGTCGTGCATCCGCGCCGCATACGCGTGCATGCCGATGCAGCGGGCGCCGAGGGCCGCGGCGAGCTCGATGGCCAGGCCCGCGGCGGCGTCGGAGTGCTCGGAGTTGTCGAGAGGAACGAAGACGCTCGCGTACCCGCCCACCGCCGTGAAGCTCTCCTCTCACTCTGCGCGTCGACGTGATCC
>JAJZNI010000048.1 GCA_021847925.1 bacterium | reverse complement strand
CTCGATCATGCCCGGAACCCGGGCCTCTACCTGCGCCTCACCGTCCGCGAGAACCTGGAGCTCTTCGCCGGCCTCTACGGCCTGCGCTCGCCCCGGGCCCGCATCGGCGAGGCGCTGGAGACGGTCAACCTGGCGGCGCGCGGCGGCGACCTCTGCGGCCGGCTCTCCAAGGGGCTCCGCCAGCGCGTCGGGCTGGCGCGCGCGCTCCTCAGCGACCCGCAGGTGATGTTCCTCGACGAGCCGACCTCGGGACTGGACCCGGTCGCGGCGCGCGAGGTGCACGAGCTCATCGCCGGGCTGCGCGCGCGGGGCGTGACCGTCTTCCTCACCACGCACCGGCTGGAGGAGGCGGAGCGCCTCTGCGACCGCGTCGCCATCCTCAACACCCGGCTGCGCTCCGTGGGTCGCCCGGATGAGCTGCGGGTGAGCCTCTTCCGGAGGGCGCTGGTGGTGGAGACGGCGGCGCCGCTCCCGGCCCCGGAGCGCCTGTTCAGCGTGGAGGCGGGGGTCGACGCCTGGCAGGCGGACGGTGACGCGACCTATCGGCTGAGCACCGCCGATCCGCGGGCCGCGGCGCCCCGCGTGGCACGGGCGCTGGTGAGGGCGGGCGCCGACGTGGTGTCCATCGGCGAGGCGCGCCACTCCCTGGAGGACGTGTACCTGGAGCTGATCGAGGACGACCCCGAGGCGCCCCGATGACCCTGGACACCGGGCGCCTGCTCGCCGTGGCCCGCAAGGAGTTCCGCGAGTACCGGCGCACCCCCTTCGTGGTCGGCGCCATGGTGGTGCTCCCCCTCGTCTTCATGGTCTCGCCGGTGATCGAGATCGTCTCCATCGGCCCGGCGGCGGACGCCCGCGCGGTGACCAAGGTGGTGGGCTCGATCTTCCTGCTCCTCCTCATCGTCCCCGCCGTGATCCCGGCGACCATCGCCGCCTACTCGGTGGTGGGCGAGCGGGAGCAGGGCACCCTGGAGCCGCTGCTCACCACCCCGGTGAGCCGGGCCGAGATCCTCCTCGGCAAGGCGCTCGCGGCCGTCGTGCCGTCGGTGATCCTCGCCTACCTCCTCTTCGCGGCGCTGGAGGTGCTCGCCGCCCTCGTGGCCGGCAACCCGGCGGTGTCGGCGACGCTCAGGGAGGGCCCGCACCTCCTCGCCGAGGCCCTGTTCGTGCCCCTGCTCGCCGTGTGGTCGATCGGGGTGGGGATCGCCATCTCCTCGCGGGCGAGCGACGTGCGGGTCGCCCAGCAGCTGGGGACCCTGGCCAGCCTGCCACCGCTCGCGGTGACGTTCCTGGTGTCGTTCCAGGTCATCGCTCCGAGCCTTGGCGTGGCCCTGGGCTTCGGTCTCGGTCTGCTGGCGCTGGACGTGGCCATGTGGTGGGGGGTGGCGGGGCTCTTCGACCGCGAGCGCCTCATCACCGGGGCCCGGGCGCAGGGGCAGGATCACGCCCCGGGCGGCGGCCCGCCGGGAGGGGTCCGCCGGATCAGCGCGCTGGGAGGGGGCCAGGATGGCTGAGGCGACGCTGCGGCTCTCCCGGCTGTGGAGCGGGGTCCTCATCGGAGGGCAGGGCGAGGCGTGGAACATCACGCTCGACGGCAGGGTGGTCGGGACCCTCGCGGACCGTGAGACGCTCGAGGTGACCGTGGCACCGGGACGCCACACCCTGCGGCTCGGCCAGGGCCGGCACCTCAGCCCGCAGCGCAGCTTCGAGGTCTCCGGCGACAGCCTGGTCAGCTACGCGTGCCACGGCCCGCGGATCTGGCCCAAGTACGTCGCGGCCCTGCTCCGGAGCGACCTCTGGATCACCCTCCTGCGCGACTGAGGGTCTCACGACGGGAACCCCGAGTCGCCGCCCCGCCGTCACCCGCGGAGTGCGGTCAGATCCCCGCCAGCGAGAGCCAGTCGCGCGGGGTGAGGTGGCCGAGGCCCCAGTACCCGCAGTTGACACCGAGCAGAACCTCCATGGGGTGCCGTCGCCGGTGGGTCGCGGCGATGGCGCGCCGTGCCGCGCCGGGATGGCGGGCCATGAAGAGGGCGATTCCGGTGACCCGGCGCCGGTCGCGCCAGAGCCGCTCGTGATCCCGCGCGTACCCCGCGGCGGCGGCGGCCGGGGGCACCCGCTCGCGCAGCAGCGCATCGACGCGGCCGGCGAGCAGCTCGGCCCCCAGCAGGCCGGTGGCGATGCCGTCGCCCGTGATGGGGTCGTCGTGACCCGCGGCGTCCCCCACCAGGAAGAGCCCGCCGCCCGCGACCCGGCGCGGGCGCTGCGCGAGCTGCCCCGCGGCCAGCACGGGGCCCATGAGCTCGGCGTCGCGCAGGCGTGGAACCGACGCCCGCACCGCGTCCGCGTAGTCGCGGGCGATGGCCCCGATGCGCTCGCGCGACCCCAGCACCGACACCAGGAGCTCGTCGCGCCCGACCGGCGCCTGGTACCACTCGTGGTCGCCGGCGAACCAGACGGAGATGCCCTCCATCGCCGCGGTGTCGAGGCGCCAGTGGCCCGCCAGCCCGTAGCGGGCGCCCCCGCGGCGCGGCGCCGGGGTCCAGCCCGCGGCGGCGCGGACCCGTGAGTGGAGGCCGTCGGCGCCGATCACGACGCGTGCGCTGACGCTCCACCCCTCGCCGCCGACACCGCTGACCCGGCCCTGACCGTCGCGGACCAGGGCCGTCACCGGCATGCGCTCCCGGAGCTCGACGCCGGGCTCGCGGCGCAGCGCGTCCACCAGCACGGCGTCCATGCGGAGCCGGCGGACCCCGAGGCCGTGCGCGGCGACGGGTTCCGGCGCGTGGCCCGGCGAGGGGAAGGCGGCCGTCGCCACCGGCCCGGCGTCGAGCATCCGGTAGCTCACCGAGCGCAGCTCGCGCGCCCCGGTGGCGCGCACCGCCTCCAGCAGGCCCAGCCGCGCGAGGACACCGACCCCGGGAGGCATCAGGCCCTCACCGCACGCTTTGTCCCGGGGAAAGCGAGCGCGGTCCACCACCACCACCCGATGTCCGCGGCGGGCGAGCAGGAGGGCGGTCGCCACGCCACTCGGACCGGCTCCCACCACCACGACGTCGGCGTCAGCAGCCATCGCGGGCATCCTCTCATGCGCGCCCGGCACGCTCCGGGTATCCTCGCCCGCAGATGGACGGGGTCGTGGTCGAGGCGGCGGGCCGCTCTCTCACCATCACCAGCCCGGACAGGGTCTACTTCGCCGAGCGCGGCGAGACCAAGCTCGACCTGGTCCGCTACTACCAGGCGGTGGAGGCACCCCTGCTGCGAGCCATGGGGGGGCGCCCCGTCATGCTCCAGCGCTTCCCGGAGGGCGCGGGCGGACCCTCCTTCTTCCAGAAGCGCGTCCCCGCGTCGCGCCCGGAGTGGCTCGAGACGGCGCGGGTCGCGACCCCCAACGGGACGGCCTCGGACGCGCTGGTCGCGGCCGACCTGGCGCACGTGCTCTGGGCCGTCAACCTCGGCTGCCTCGGGTTCCACGTCTGGCCGTCGCGCGCCCGGGACCTGGACCATGCCGATGAGCTGCGGATCGACCTCGATCCCAGTCCCGGGGTGGACTTCGCGATGCTGCGCGAGACCGCCATGGAGGTCCGCGGGCTTCTCGCCGAGAGCGGCATCGCGGCCATGCCCAAGACCACCGGCAACCGGGGCATCCACGTCTACGTGCGGCTGCAGCCCCGCTGGACCTCGCTGCAGGTGCGCGCCGCCGCGCTGGCCGTGGCCCGGGAGCTGGAGCGGCGCCGCCCCGAGCTGGTGACCTCGGCCTGGTGGAAGGAGCAGCGGGGGCGGAGGGTGTTCATCGACTACAACCAGAACGCGCCGCACAAGACGATCTTCGGAGCCTGGTCGGTGCGGGCCCGGCCGGGCGCCCAGGTCTCGACCCCCTTCACCTGGGACGAGCTCGTCGCGATCTCCCCGGATGCGCTCACCATCGCCACGGTCCCCGGGCGCGTGGCCGAGCACGGCGACCCCTGGGAGCCGATGGATGCGGCTCCACAGTCGCTGGAGCCGCTCCTCGCGCTGCACGACCGCGACCTCGCCGCGGGACTGGGGGACGCCCCCTGGCCGCCCGTGTACCCCAAGATGCCGGGCGAGCCGCCGCGGGTCGCGCCCAGCCGGGCGCGCAGGGCGTCGCCGCGGGCGTGACGCCTCCGCAACCCACCCCCCCTTCCCCGCCGCGGCGGTCCTCTCCGCCGGCCCACGCCGGCACGGGACGCTCACGGGGAGCCGGCCTCCGGCCCGGGTGACACCCGCCCCGGGGCGGGGCTGCCCGCGACCAGCGCCGTGCCCCCCAGCCTCCACACGCCGGTCACGGCCGCCGCGGCGGCGAGCCCGAGGAGCAGCCCGGACCCGGCGTCGCGGGCGGCCAGGCGCTCTCCGAAGAGGGTGAGCCCGAGCAGGGTGCCGGTCACCGGCTCCAGCACCGACGCGGCAGGCAGCGCCGCGCGCAGCTCGCCCACCCGGTAGGCGTGCTGCTGGAGCAGGAATCCGGCGGCGCCCGCCACCACCAGCATGGGGAGGGGAAAGCTCGCGAGCACCGATCCGTGCGCCGAGCCGGCGAGCGCGAGCGTGGTCTTCACCAGCGCGTCCGAGGTCCCGAGGCAGATCCCGGCGGCGCCCGCCAGGCCCATCGCGCCGTGCCGGGCGGGCCAGCGGGGCGCCCGCCAGAGCACGCCGGCCGCGAGCAGGGCGACACCGCCAAGGAGCGGAGCCCACGACGCCGCCGTGGGCACGCTGTGCCCTCCCGCCGGTGACGCCACCACCAGGAAGAGGGCGACGCCGCCCGCGGCCAGCAGCATCGACAGCCAGTCCCCCGCGCGGGGCCACGCCCGCACCCGGAGCGCCGCCAGCAGCAGGGCGACGATGAGGCTCGTGGCGAGCACGGGCTCCACCAGCGCCAGGCGGCCCAGGTCCAGCGCCGCCGCCTGGAGCCCGTAGCCGGCGACCATCGCCGCCACGCCGAGCAGCCAGATGGGGCGGCGCGCGAGGCGGACGATGAGCCGCACCCCGCCGGCACCGGGACCCCGGATGCCGTGCGCCTCCCGCTGCTGGACGGCGGCACCCGTGCCGATGCCGCACGCGGCCAGCGCGGCCAGCAGTGCCGGCAGGCCGGCGGCACCCACCCTACTGGAGCAGCCGGACGAGGCCGCGGCCGACCGGCCCGCGGGCCCCACCGCGGTCATCAGCCGCCTGCAGCACGCGCTGCGCGGCGTCCAGGAGCGACCAGCGCAACGGCCCCGGCGGCATCGGGATGGGCCGGCGGGTGACGAGGGGAAGCCGCAGCAGCGGACTGTCGCGCTCCATGAGGAGGTCGGCGGCGACCCGGGCGACGAGAGCGGAGGGACCCACACCGTGGCCGCTGTAGCCGAGGGCGTAGGCGACGCGCCCCGGGTGCAGCCAGCCCACGTGCGGCAGGCAGCTCACCGTCGCCCCCACCGGGCCGCCCCAGGCCTCGGTGACGCGCACGTCGTCCAGCTGGGGGAAGGCGCTGCGGAAGGTCTGCTCCAGGCGTCCAAAGATGCGCGGGTCCCGGTCGCGGCGCGGGTCGGGCCCGACGCGCGAGACCGGTGCGTCCCGCCCGCCCCAGAGGATCCTGCCGTCGGGTGTGGGGCGGTGGAAGTGCGGCATCACCCGCCGGTCCTCGACCCCCAGCCGGCGATCCCAGCCCACCCGAGCCCAGTGCGCGTCGCTGAGCGGCTCGGTGCAGACGATGTAGGCGCAGACGGTGAAGAGGAACCGCCGCAGCCGCGGGACGGCGTGCGCGTAGGCGTTGGTGGCGAGCAGGGCGCGGCCGGCCCGCAGGGCGCCCTCCGGCGTGTGGAGGACCACCCCGTCCGGGTCCCCCTCGAGCCGCGTCACCGCGCTGCGCTCGTGGATGGCGACCCCGCGCCGCTCCGCCGCGGCGGCGAGCCCCAGGGCCAGGGCGGCGGGGTTGACGAGGAGAGCGTTCTCCTCCAGGTGACCGCGCCGCACGCCCGCCGCCGCCACCAGGGCCCGGCACCCGGGCGCGTCCAGGGGGGTGAGGTCGTCGAGCCCGAGGCGCCGCGACGCCGCCAGGTCCTGCTCGATGCGCACGTCCTGCTCGGGCCCGTTGGACACGGTGAGGAGCCCCGGCCGGCTCAGCTCCGCGTCGATGCCCTCGGCGGCGCAGAAGCGCTCGATCCGGTTCAGGGTCCCGCCCATGGCCAGGTGGACCGCCCGGGCATCGCGCGGCCCCACCTTGCGGACCAGGTCGTGGATGCTGCGCCCCACCATGGTCATGGCGAAGCCCCCGTTGCGACCGCTGGCCCCGAAGCCCACGCGCTCCCTCTCCACGACGGCGATGCGCAGCCCGGGGTGACGGTCGGCGAGCGTGATCGACGTCCACAGGCCGGTGAACCCCGCCCCGACGACGGCGACGTCGACATCGCGAGAGCCCTCAAGCGGGGGGCGCGGCGGCGGCGGTGCGCGGCGGGCGGCGCGCTCCTGCCACCAGCTCGGCCACGCCGGTCCGGGCACCCCGCTCATCGGGCCCGCCCCCGCTCCCGGGCACGCGGATCACCCATGCCCAGGGATGGTACGTCCGCCCCGCGGGCCCCGCCTCAGCGGCGTGTCAGACGGGCGTCCGCTCCGTGCCCGGGACAGCCGCGCCCGCCGGCCGGGTGACCGCACCCTCGCTCGCCGAGGCCACCGAGGCCGCGTACTTGGCGAAGGCGCCCACCCGGTAGCGGGGCGCCGGCGGGGTCCACTCCCGCAGGCGCGCCTCGATCTCCGCCCGCGTCAGCTCGACGTTCATCTCGCGCGCGGCCACGTCGATGCTGATCACGTCGCCGTCGCGCAGCGCCGCCAGGGGGCCGCCCAGGGCGGCCTCGGGGACCACGTGGGCCACCATGAAGCCGTGGGTGGCGCCCGAGAAGCGCCCGTCGGTCACCAGGGCGACGGAGTCCTCCAGCCCCGCGCCGTCGATGGCGCCGGTGACCGAGAGCATCTCCTGCATGCCCGGTCCCCCGACCGGGCCCTCGTAACGGATGACCACCACGTCCCCGGCCCGGATGCGGCCCTCCCGCACGGCGGTGAACGCGGCGTGCTCGGAGTCGAAGACGCGCGCCGGCCCCACCTGGGAGGTCCGGTCGTGTCCCGCGAGCTTGATGACGCACCCGCCCGGGGCCAGGTTGCCGCGGAGGATGGCGATGCCGCCATGGGAGCGCAGCGGGCGATCCGCGGGGGTGAACACCCGCTGGCCCGGAGTCTCGCGCGCCGCGGCGGCGACCTCGGCGACGGTCCTGCCCTCGACGTTGCGGGCCCCGCCGTGCAGCAGCCCCAGGCTCAGCAGCCGCTCCGCCAGCACCCCCAGCCCGCCGGCGGCGTGGATGTCGGTCGCGACGTAGCGGCCGCCGGGACGGAGATCGGCGAGGATCGGCGTCCGGGCGCAGATGCGCTGGAAGTCGTCGATGCTGAGCGGGACCTCCGCCTCCGCGGCGATGGCCAGCAGGTGCAGGACGGCGTTGGTCGAGCCGCCCGTCGCGGAGAAGTAGGCGATGGCGTTCTCCAGCGCCTCACGCGTGACGATGGAGCGGGGGCGCACGTCCTCGGTGACGAGCTTCACCGCCAGCCGCCCGGCGGCCTCGGCGGCGGCGGCCTTGTCGGCGTGGAGCGCCGGCACCCCGTTGGCGCCGGCCGGGCTCAGCCCCAGGAACTCGAGCGCGCCGCTCATGGTGTTGGCGGTGTACTGGCCCCCGCAGGCTCCCGCCCCCGGGCAGGCCGCCTCCTCCACCGCGCGCAGCTCCGCGTCGTCGATGCGGCCGGCGTTGAAGGCGCCCACCGCCTCGAAGACGTCCTGGACGGTGAGGTCGTCGCGCTGGCGCAGCCGGCCCGGCGCGATGGTGCCGCTGTACAGGGTGAGCCCGGGGATGTCCATCCGGCAGAGGGCCATGGCCCCCGCCGGGATGGTCTTGTCGCAGCCCACGATCAGCACGAGGCCGTCGAAGCTGTGCCCCCGGGTCACCAGCTCGATCGAATCGGCGATCACCTCGCGCGACACCAGCGACGCCTTCATCCCCTCGGTGCCCATGGAGACGCCGTCGCTGACGGCGATGGTGTTGAACTCCATGGGGGTGCCCCCGGCCGCCCGGATCCCCGCCTTGACCCGCTCGGCGAGGATGCGGTGGTTCCAGTTGCAGGGCATGGTCTCGATCCAGGAGTGCCCGACGCCGATGATCGGCTTCTCCAGGTCCTCGCGCGTGAAACCGATGGCGTGGAGCATCGCCCGCGCGGGGGCGCGATCGGGGCCGTGCAGCATGGCGGCGCTGGGCCGGGTGGAGCCGTTCCGGGTCATGGGCAGCAAGGATAGGCGATCCGATCCGCAGGGCCGGGGGGCGGGGCGGGGGTCAGGCGAGCGCTCGGGGCGAGCCGGCCCGGCCGCGGCCGCCCGCTCGCGGGGGGCGCCCCACCCCTGCGCCGGGATCGTCACCCCGACCGCGTTGACCCGGCGAACGCCCGGCCTGTACACTCCTCACCCACGATGACCTTCGCCGCCGCCCTGGTACTGCTGCTGGGCCTGCTCCTGATTGGGAGCGGGGCTTCCAGGCTTCAGGCCGGGCGGGTGCGCACGTAGGCCACCGGGACCAGACCACAGAAGCCGAAGGGGCCCCCTCCCAGGAGGGGGCCCCTCTTTTGTGTCCGGGACGACGCGAGCCAGAGCAGGACGACCAGGAGGCAGAGCCATGACGAGCAACGGACAGGGACCGATCCCACGACCGGCGGCGGGTGGGACCGCCC
>JAJZNI010000024.1 GCA_021847925.1 bacterium | reverse complement strand
CCGGGGGCGGGGCGCAGCGTGAGGGCGATCACGGTCCCCCCCTCCCCCGTCTCCTCCACCCAGATGCGCCCGCCGTGCCGCTCGGCGATCCGCCGGCAGGTGGCCAGCCCGAGACCGCTGCCCCGCTCGTCCGCGCCACCGCGCACGAACGGTTCGAAGACGCGGTCGCTCACCTCGGGGGGAATGCCCCGACCGTTGTCGCGGAGCCGCAGGACCCATGCGTCGGAGCCCTGACGCGTGGCGGTGATGCTGATTCGCGGCGCAGCGGCGCCGCGGTACTTGATGGAGTTCCCCAGCAGGTTCTGGAGCAGCAGCTCGAGCTCAGCCGCCCGGCCCGCCACGGACGGCAGCTCTGCCGCCTCGATCACCGCCCCGCTCTCCACGACCGACGAACGGATCACGGCCAGGGCCCTCTCGAGCGCCGCGCCGAGGCTGACTGCCTGAAGGTTGCCGGGCGCGCTGTCGAGCTCGGCAAAGCGCAGCAGGTCCGTGATCAGCTCGTTGGCGTAGCCGGCCACCTCGGCGATGCGGTCGAGGGTCGCCGCCATCGTCCCCGGATCGGCCCCGCGTGCCGCCTCGGAACGGGCCACGTCGACCCACATCGCGATGGTGGCCAGGGGGTTGCGCAGGTCGTGCGCCATGGCGTGGCTGAAGGTCTCAAGCTCGGCTCGGGAGCGGCTCAGCCGCTCGGTGGTGATCACCCGCTCCACGGCGACGCTGAAGAGCGAACCGCGCTCGAGGATGAGGTCGCGCCCGGTCACGTGCTCGGTCTCCACGGGGACGACCATGCACAGCAGACCGAGGTCGGAGCGGTCGGTCTTCACGGGGAGCACGACCGCCATCTCCCCCGGCCCCCAGTCGGGGGCGTCCAGCAGGGCCGCGGGCGGGAAGGCCCTCACCCCGACGCGAGCCGGGATTCCCAGCCGATCTCCGCTCTCGGCGGGGTAGGTGCTGATGATCTCGAGCGCGCGCTCGGCACCGCCCTCCGCCCACGTCCCGAGACAGCCGAGCCGCGCCCGCGTGTGGGTGAGGCATCCGAGCGAGCGTGGGTCACCCGCGCTCGCGCTGAGAAGGGACATGCTGAGGCGGTAGTCCCGGCCGGCCGTCACGTTGAGAGCGGTCCGCGTGCTCGCATCGCGCTCCGCGAGAAGCCGCGAGATCTCCACCACCAGTTCCTCCATGCCCCCACGGATGGCGGCGGGCAGGTCCAGGTGGCGTTCGACGAGATCCTCGCGGTAGCGGCGCAGGCAGGCGACCGTGTCGGCGACGGCCGTCCAGCGGGGGCTGACCGAGCAGATCGCGGCGGCCGCCTCGCGAACGGCGTCCGCTGTCGGTTCGGGCGCCCCCGCCGCGGGGGCGACCACCTCGACCACCCGTTCCAGGGCCGCGGCCTGCCGCGCGGTCGCGGGTCGCTCACCGACCAGCCGTCGCTCCAGCAGCGCGCGCAGCCGGTCGCGCGGCGCGGGCCGGGATCCGGGCGGCGCCGGGATGACGGCCTCGCGGGCCGCGGAGGTGCTGGTGCACCCGCACGACTCGCGGATCACGAACTCGGTGCCCATCGGGTGACGGCCGGGGCTCACGTGCTCGCCCCGGATCATGCGCAGGAGCAGCCGCGCCGCCTCACGTCCGAGCTCCTCGAACCCCTGGTGGACGGTGGAGAGCGTCGGCCGCACCGAGGTGGACTCGTCGATGTCGTCGAACCCGACGATCGCCTGATCTCGGGGAAGCGCCAGCCCCGCCTCGCGGAGCGCCTCCATGATGCCGATGGCATTGTAGTCCGTCGCGGCGACGACCGCCGTGGAGGGGAGCCCCGCCTCGAGCATCCTTCGCGCGGCGGCCGCCCCCCCCTCCTCGATGTTGCTGTCGGCTTCGAAGACCAGGTCGTCCGTGGGCTCGATGCCGTGGGCGATGAGCGCCTCGCGGTATGCCTGGTGCCGCTCCCGGACATCGGGCTGCACCATGCTTCCGGCGAAGGCGATCCGGCGATGACCGTGCTCCACGAGGTGGGCGACGGCGCGCACGACCCCGCTGCGGTTGTCCGGCTGGACCACGGGGATCGGCAGGCTCTCGACGTGCTCGCTGATCATGACGACCGGCTTCCCGGCGTCCAGCAGCGAGCGCAGGTACCAGGGCTCCGCCGCGTTCAGCACCACCACGAACCCGGCGACCTGGTCCCAGGCGACCGGTGCGCTCAGGTGCGGGGTCGCGGCCTCGGAGCGGTCCAGGCTGACGCTCAGGTCAAGGGTCTGCACGGCGACGAGGCGGGCACCGGCACTCTCCGCGACCGCGGCGATGCCACGAACCGCGTCACTCTCGAAGGTGGGCCCGAGCAGCGGCGAGAGGACCCCGATCCGCAACCGTGCCCTCCGACCGTCCGCCGCCATGGCCTCCGAAGCTCGTGCCGCCGGGCCCCGGTCGCGACCAGCCGAGAGCCCACGCTCCCGCGTCCGTCCGCCACCGGCAGCCTCTCGATCCTCCGCCGGGCGCCCGCATTCGGAGATCGGGACCACCGGCCTGGGTCCGGCCCGTCACCGCCAGGCGACATCTCCCGGCCGGGGTGCTTCGCGCGGCGACCCTCCTCCCCCACCTGCCGGCCCGGTGCCGCGCCGGCGTTTGAGCGGCGGGGCCGGCGAGCCAGACTAGGAGCATGGACCATGCACCTGTCATCGATGTCACCGATCAGAGCTTCGACCGCGATGTGGTCACCGCCTCCCGCGAGCGCCCGGTCGTGGTCGACTTCTGGGCCGCCTGGTGCGCGCCGTGCCGCGCTCTGGGGCCGGTTCTGGAGGAGGCCGTGCGCCGCCACGGCGGGGTGACCCTGGCCAAGCTCGACACTGACGCCAACCCCGTGACCGCCCAGCGGTTCGGCATCCGCGGGATCCCCGCGGTCAAGGGCTTCCGTGACGGGCAGGTGGTCGCGGAGTTCGTGGGGCTGCAGCCACGCTCTCAGGTGGAGCGCTTCCTCGCCACCGTGGCCCCCGCATCAGCGGCACCGGTGCCCACCGACGAGGCCGGATTGCGCTCCGCGCTCGCCGAGGACCCGGAGAGCCTCCCGGCCCGGCGGGCCCTGGGTGGGCTCCTGGTCGCGGGGGGCCGTCTCGACGAGGCCGCCGAGGTGCTCGAGCCGGCCGCTCACGACCCCGTGTGCGACGGGCTCCGGGCCCGCGTGGAGCTGCTGAGAGGCGGCGACCAGGCTCTCCGCGCGCTCGCCGCGGACGGCCACGGAGCGGACTCCGTGCGCCGCCTCATCGGTGCGCTGCCAGGGCGCGCGGAGCCGGAGCGCTCCCGGCTGAGGCGGGTCGTCGTCGGCGCCATCGCCGCCGATCCCGCGCTGGGGCCCCTGCGCGCGGAGCTCGCCTCGGCCCTCTTCTGAGCGCCGGCCTGTGCCGGGCCCGGTGCCCGCTCAGGCCGCGAGGGGCACCCCGCGGATCCTGCGGCGCCAGGCCCACGCCCGCCCGGCGACAAACCAGACCGCGCCCGACACGCCGACGAAGAACCCGAGCGGCCAGTTGCTCGCATAGGAGAGGACGATCCCGATCCAGACGGTGAGGACGGCGATCCCCACCGACATGGCGAGGGCGGCGCGCGGGTTGCTGGTGACGCTGCGCGACGCCGCGGCCGGACCCAGCATCAGGCTGAACATGAGCAGGACGCCCACCACCGGGACCGTCATGGTCGTGGCCAGCGCCACGACCATGAGGAACCCGGTCTCGACCCATCCGGCGCGGACCCCGCGTGCCTCGCCCACCTCGGGGAGCACCGAGCTGAGCATGAGCGGCCGGAAGAGGGACGCGATCCCGACGACGCAGAGGAGCCCCAGCACCGCCATGGGCAGGAGGTCGGAGGCGGGTATGCCGAACACCTCGCCGAAGAGCAGCGAGTAGAGGGCGTCGGCGTACTGGCCGCTCCAGGAGAGGAAGAGGAAGCCCAGCCCCAGCATCATCACCAGCGAGAGGGCGGTGGCCACGTCGTGGCGCCCGCGCCGCCCCAGCCAGCCGATGCCCAGCGCGCCCGCCACGGCGAACACGAAGAGCCCGGCGATGGTTCCGCTGATGCCGAGGATCGTGCCGTCCACGCCGACGAGGAGAGCCGCGCCCGCCGCGCCCCCGAATGATCCATGGGGGATCGCGTGCGCGACGAACGAGGACCCCCGAAGGACGACGAAGAACCCGACCACGCCGGCGACGACCGCGACCATGGTCGCGGCGACCCACGTGTCCGTCATGAAGCCGGTGAAGAGGCTCGCCATCACGCGGTCGCCGCGGGGACCGCGCCCGGGGCGAGCGGTGCCCGCCGCCGCCCCCGCACCCGCTGGACCGCCCCGGACCCGAGATAGAGGCCGAACACGACCGCGACGATCAGGAAGCTGGGCGGCCAGCTCCTGCCCGCCGGGGGCCAGTAGTAGCTGTCGTAGGCGAGCACCGTGCCGGCCCAGGCGGCGGCGACCCCGATCAGCCCGGAGCCGAGCACGGCCAGCCCGGGGCGCTTGGTGAGCCGCAATGCCGTCGCCGGCGGCCCGATCAGCAGCGCGGTGGCGAGAACCGCGCCGACCGTCTCGGCGGCCAGCGAGACGGCCACCGCCAGGGAGAGCAGGTAGGCGAGGCTCACGAGCCGCACCGGCACCCCCCGGGCCGCGGCCAGGTCCGGGCTCAGCGCGGTGAGCAGCTGCAACCGGTAGGTGAGGACGACGAGCGCGAGCGACACGCCACCGAGGGCAACCATGCCGGGCAGCGCCGACCGCGTCACGGCGAAGAGCGACCCGAAGAGGACGGTGACCGCAGCCCCCGAGGTGCTGGTCCCGGTGGTGTCGAGGTAGAGGAGCAGACCTGCGATCCCGAGCCCGGCGCCCAGGACCAGACCCGTGGCCAGGTCGCGTGCCCGCGGACGCTGCACGCCGAGGGCCTCGATGGCCCCGGCGACGATGACGGCGATGCCGAGGTACCCCCAGAGGGGGTTGAGCCCGCCCAGCATCGCGGCCGAGCCGCCGGTGGCGGCCACCTCGCCGGTCGCGTGCCCGGCGAACGACTGGCCGCGGAGCACCGTGAACGTGCCCACGGCCCCCGTCACCAGCGCGGCGACGGCCCCGGCCAGGAGGGCGGCGTGGACCGAGCCGTTCTGGAAGAAACCGGCCGCGAAGATCGCGCTCACGGCTCCCACCGCTCGGTGTGGGGAGCGGCGCCGGCGGCCGAGCCGGCGTGGCGGAGCCCCGCCGGGAGCCGCTCGTCAGCACCCGCCACCACCAGGATGCGGTCGTGCACCCGGAGCACGTCGACGTGCTGCCCGTAGAGGTCGCTCAGCACCTCGGGGCGGACCACCTCCTCGACCGTGCCGGTCGCGGCCCGCCCGCGGGCCAGGTACACAAGACGGTGCATGACGGGCAGCAGGGGGTTCATGTCGTGCGCGGAGATGAGCACCGAGATGCCCTGGTCCCGGGTGATCCGCCCGAGGAGGTCCACCACCTCGCGCTCGGCGCGCAGGTCCAGGTTGGCGAGCGGCTCGTCCAGGATCAGGAGCCGCGGCCGGCTCACCAGGGCGTGGGCGATCAGGACACGCTGCTGCTCGCCCCCCGAGAGGTTCCCGACCCGCGAGTCCGCGAACCGGAGCGCGTCCACCGCCCCCAGCATCTCCTCCACGCGCCGCCGCTGGTCGGCGTGACGCCGCAGTCCCAGCCCCAGGCGGTGCCCGTCGAGGCCCAGGGAGACCACGTCCCGGGCCCGGAGCGGCATGTCAGGGTCCAGGAACACCCTCTGCGGGACGTAGCCGATCATCGGGTTGCGCCGGGCCCGGGGATGCCCGTCCACCAGGATCGTCCCGGCGGTGGGGGCCTGGAGGCCGAGGATGACCCGGAAGAGGGTGGTCTTGCCGGCCCCGTTGGACCCGATGAGCGCGGTCAGCTGCCCCGGGGCCAGGCGGAAGCTGACGTCGCGGAGCACCTCGCGGCCGGACACGGACACGGTGACCCCGCTCACCTCCAGGGTGGCCGGGGCCTCGCCATCGAGGGTTGCCGCCCCGTCGGAGGGCACGAGCGCGCTCATAGGCTGGTCGTCGACCTCCCCTCGGCCAGCGCGACCCGGAGCGCGTTCACCTCCGCCGTCATCCAGGTCTGGTAGTCGTGCCCGGCCGGCATGGTCTCGTAGACGGCAACCACCGGTATGCCGTTCTGCCGGGCCAGCTGGAGGAGGGATTGGGTCAGCGAGTCCGTGACCTGGCGGTTGTAGACGAACGCCCTGACCCGGTGGCCGGTGAAGAGGGCCCGCACGCGCGAGACATCCTGGGCCGAGGGGTCGACCCCGTTCATCACCGCGGCCTGGAAGGTCCAGGGCGTGAGGTTGTCCAGCCCGGCGGCCTGCAGCAGGTAGTCGGCGACGGGCTCGGTCGTGGCCACGGGCACGCCGTCGAAGTCCGCCCTGAGGCCGGCGACGGCCGCGCTCCAGGCGGCGAGCGACCGAGTGAAGGCGCTGGCGTTGGCCTCGAAGTACGCGCGATGGGCCGGGTCGATGGCGGCGAGGTCACGGGCCACGGCCGCCGCGACCCGGGGCATGGTGCTCGGCTCATACCAGAGGTGGGGGTTGCGCGTGCTGTCGGGCAGACCCAGCAGCCGCCGCACGTCGATGACCCGCCGGGACGAGTTGGGTGACGCGGCCTCGATCTCGCCCATGAAGGTGTCGTAGCCGAGCCCGTTCTGGACCACGAGCTCCGCCGACGACAGGGTCCGGGCCACCTGCGCGCTGGCCTGGAAGCTGTGTGGATCGGTGTTGGGGTTGCTCACGACGGCCGTGACCTGGACGTAGCGTCCGCCGATCTGCGAGATGACGTTGGCGTACTGGTTCTCCGCCCCGACGGCCTGGATCAGACCGGGTGCCGGGTCCGCGCCGCAGCCGGCGGCGACCCCGGCGACGGCGACCGCGGCGAGGAGTGCCGCGCCCACACCCACCCGGCTCGGCCGCCGCGCCCACGCCCCGGGCTTGAACCCTGCCATGGGCTCAATCTATAATAGGAACCATTCTTATGTCAAGCCGGGCACCCTCCCCCGCGCCGCCGGACGCGAACGAGTACGCTGGCGCCGTGACCCTGAAGCGGGGCCGCACGACGTCCCCCCCGGCGCGCGCCGACGGCACCATCCACCGGGAGGTGGCGCTGCGCCTCGCCCGCGCCGACCAGCGGTACACGACGCTTCGCCGGCGCCTCGTCGACCTGCTGGCGGCCGCGGGGCGACCCCTCACCATGCCCGAGATCCTGGGCCGCGGGGCCGAGCTCTCGCAGAGCACGGCCTACCGCAACGTCTCCACCCTGATCGACGCCGGTGCCATCCGCCGGGTGAGCGGAACCGGGGACCGCGCGCGCTTCGAGCTCGCGGAGGATCTCTGCGGCCATCACCACCACCTGATCTGCGCCGTCTGCGGCCGGGTCAGCGACATCGTCCCGACCCCACGTCTGGAGCGTGCCCTGCGCGACGCGGTCGAGGCCGCGGCGGGCGACCGGTTCCAGGTCGCCGAGCACCGCTTCGAGCTGATCGGCACCTGCGGTGACTGCGCGGCCGCCGCCCGCGGCGGAGGCGTCCCGGCGGCCGGCTGAGGTCCCGCCGGGCGCGGCGCGCGCCGCGCCCGGTGTGTGAACCTAGCGGACGGGACCACCCGCATTCCGCACAGATGGAGGACGCGAGCAGTGGGTCACGTCGAGGACGCGCTGACGGCGCAGAGCGTGAGGATCGCCGGCCACGGTGGCGACGAGATCGAGGCCTACCTGGCCGAGCCGATGGGTGAGGGGCCCTTCGGCGCGGTGGTGGTGATCCACCACATGCCGGGCTACGACCGGGCCACCAAGGAGATCACGCGGCGGTTCGCCGCCGCCGGGTACCTGGCGATCTGCCCCAACCTCCACTTCCGCGAGGGGCGGGGGACGGCCAGCCCCGAGGACGCCGCCGCCGCCTGTCGTGCCGCCGGCGGGGTGCCCGATGATCGCCTGGTCGGGGACGTCGAGGGAGCGGCCCGCCACCTCCGCTCGCATCCCTCCTGCAACGGCCGCGTCGGCGTCATCGGCTACTGCTCGGGCGGACGCCAGGCGTTCCTGGCCGCCTGCTCGCTGCCGCTCGACGCCTGCGTCGTCTGCTACGGCGCCTTCATCGTGGGGACGCCGCCCGCCGAGATGCCCATGCGCGCCACCCCCCTGCTGGGCATGGCCGCCAGGCTGTCGTGCCCGGTCCTCGGGCTCTTCGGTGCCGACGACCGATTCCCCTCCCCCGAGCAGGTCGCCGAGCTGGACGCCGAGCTCACGCGCCTGGGCAAGCCCCACGAGTTCCACTCCTACGAGGGGGCCGGCCACGCCTTCTTCGCCGTCGATCGTCCCAGCTACCGGGTGGAGGCGGCCAACGACGGGTGGGAGCGGATCTGGGACTTCTTCGGCCGTCACCTCGGAGGCTGAGGCGTGTGCACCTACGTCACCGAGACGCTCGCGATCCGGGGCAGCGCCAAGGGCACGCCGGCCTGGCTGCGGGTGACCGAGGCCACCGTCCACTGGGACCATCCCCAGCACGCCCTCGCCGAGCACACGCTGAACCTCGATCTCCTCAACCGGGCGCAGGGCCCCTCCGCCCGGGTCGCCGTGGAGCTGACCGAGGAGTCGGCGCGCGCCCTGGCGGCGGCGATCATGGCGGCGCTGCCACCGCGGCCCGAGGGCGCCGCCGCGTAGCCGGGGCCTGGGCCGCGCGCGGGAGACGACCTGGCGCGGCCCCTCGCGCCCCTAGGCGGAAGTTTGAGCGGCTGATGGCCGTTTGAGGCGGGGTTGTCGTTCGGGGGCAAGGACTTTGGCCCCGGCTGTTGG
>JAJZNI010000071.1 GCA_021847925.1 bacterium | reverse complement strand
GGCTGCCTGGGGATCGCTGCTGACGGCGTGCAGAACCGCCAGCGTGTCGGCGATGACCCTCTCCGGCGTCACGCTCCGGGCCACCGTCATCATGCGCTCCCGGACCTGCTCGGCCCCCATCTGCCGCATGTCGAAGGTGATCCCCCTGCCGGCTCGGTGGAAGAGATCGGGAGCGGCGCAATAGTAGCCGTCCTTGGCGAAGCGGCGGGCATTCTCCTTCACCTGCTCGCGGTACCCGATCGCATCCATGTAGAGCAGGGCGACCGGAAAAGGTCCGCCCGCGTCCGGGTGGACGATGAAGGTCGGCATGCCGCCATCCTCGGTGCCGACCGTGACCTCCCTTTCGCTCATCCTGCGCCTCCTTTCCTACGTGGGTTCCCGGGGCTCGGGGTGAAGGTCGTTGGCATCCACGGCTTCGGCCACAACCCGGAGGCGCGCAACGACCATCTCTCCGCCGGCGGGGACGGGGCCGGCGTTGCCGCCCTCAACCCCGTCGCCTGGACCCCCGGCGGCCAGACCGGCCCCGGCACCCGGAGCAGCCGCGCCAATTCCACCGGCTTCTCCGCCACCACCATCCACGGAGGGCTCCAGCCCGAGGCCTGGAGCCTGAGGCTTCCTGGAGGTGGCGTGCGGCAGGCCCCGAGCCACCCGCCGCTGAGCTGCCGACTCCTCGTCCACATGGACGTACTTGGCGCCGCGGAAGAGCGACGCCACCGCCGCCACCACGCTCATCGCGACCGCGACGACGAGGATGATGTCGAGGCTGCTCACGAAGCCAGGGCCGATCAGCTGGGGGAAGAAGGAACGGCTGGTGAGCTGGGCGGCCTGGCTGGCCGAGAGGTGGGAGAGCACCGCGGGCCCGAGCAGGCTCCGGAGCGGGTTGTAACCCAGGAACGCGGCGAAGATGTAGCCGAGTGGTGGCGCGTGGGAGAGCGCCGCTGCGGTGGTGGCGGGGACCCCGTGACGCACCAGACCGGTGTACATCGCCCCCGGGACCCTGGCGTTGAGACCCGCCACCAGCAGGGTGAAGAACAGGCCCATGGACAGCGGCATTCCGGTGCTGGCGAAGGTCACGCGCATGCCCGAGGCCGCCCCCCGGTGCCGGGCCGGGACCGAGTTCATGATCGACGAGGTGTTGGGCGAGGAGAACAGGCCGCCACCGATCCCCGCGAAGAGCATGACCGCGCCGAAGGGCCAGTAGTTGAAGTTGGCCGGGAAGGTCAGCATCAGCGCGTAGGCGGCGGCTGACAGCAGCATCCCGGCCGTCGCGAAGGGCCGGGCGCCGTAGCGGTCGGACAGGCGGCCGGAGATGGGGCCGGCGATCACGAAGCCAAGCGTGAAGGGGATCATGTAGATGCCCGCCCACAGCGGCGTGACCGTGAAATCGTAGCCGTGCTGGGGCAGCCAGATCCCCTGGAACCAGATCATCAGCATGAACATCAGGCCGCCCCGGCCGATCGACCCCAGGAACTGGGCAAGGTTGCCGAAGGCGAAGGCCCGGATCCGGAACAGCGGGAGCCGGAACATCGGATCCTTCACCTTCGTCTCGATGACGGCGAAGGCGACCAGCAGCGCCACACCGCCGGCGATCATCCCCTGGACGAAGGGGTTGCCCCAGCCGGAGAGGGAGTGGCCGTACGGCATGATCGAGTAGGTGAAGCCCACGAGGAGCGCCACCAGGCCGGCGGCGAAGGTGAGGTTCCCCACCCAGTCGATGTGGGCCCGGACGCGGACCCCGATGTCCTTCAGCTTGTAGTAGGCCCAGACGGTGCCCAGGACGCCAACCGGGACGTTGGCCAGGAACACCCAGCGCCAGCCCAGCTGGGAGAGCAGCCCGCCGACGACGATCCCCAGGAAGGAACCCACGATCGCCGCCACCATGTTGATGCCGAGAGCGAACCCCAGCTGATCGGAGGGGAAGGCGTCGGTGATGATGGCGGCGGAGTTCGCCATCAGCAGAGCGCCCCCCACGGCCTGGAACATGCGCAGGATGACCAGCTCCAGGGCCCCGTTCGAGCCGGTGCTCCACGTGAGGGAGAGCAGGATCGCCCCGACCGTGAACCAGGCGAAGCCGAGGTTGTACATCCTCACCCGGCCGAAGATGTCCCCGATGCGGCCGACGGTGACCACGATGGCGGCCGACACCACCATGTAGCCCATCATGACCCACAGCAGGTAGGTCTCATTCGCGGTCACCAGGGGATTCAGGTGGATGCCGCGGAAGATCACCGGCAGGGCGATGATCAGGCTGGTGGCGTTGACGGACGCCAGCAGCACGCCGATGGTCGTGTTGGAGAGGACGACCCACTTGTAGTGGGGCCCCACGCGAGGGGCGGCGACGGTCGCCGTGTCGCTCACGCTCGCATCGTCTCCGGGCGTCGGGATTCGCCCGCCGGCGCCGTCACCGCGCCGAGCCGGTCGGCGGCCAGCGACCGCAGAATGGTGACGGCGCGCTCCAGAACCCTCTGGTCGGCCTGGCTCAGCGCGCCGAGCCGCTCCGCGAGCCACTCGTTGCCGGCGCGGGCATAGCCGTCGAGAAGAGCCACACCGGCGGGAGTGGCCACCACCTGTACGCCGCGCCGGTCCCTGGGATCCGCCCTGCGCGCCACGAGGTCGGCCTCCTCCAGCTTGTCAACCAGCCGCGTGGCCGCCGAGGACGGCAGGTTCTCGATCTCGGCCAGCCGGCCCACCCCGAGGGGGCCGCGCTTCACGACGCTGGCCAGACCGGAGATGAGCGCGATGCTGAGCTCGCCGGGATCATGGCGTCGGAGCTGGCGGCCGAGGTGGATCATCGAGACCCGGAGCCCCTCGGCGAGAGTGCGCAGGTCCACCGCACCCGGAGCCAGGGCCCCGCTCGCCTCACCGGGCTGCGTGATCGCCACGAACGCCCCCTCTGCCCTGGAGCCGCCGGAAGAACATCCAAGTTAGTATATACGATAGACAATCAACGCGCCGGGTGGTTGGCCGGGATGCGGACGAGGGCGTGGCGAGCGGCGGGTCTGGGCCTCGCCATCGTCCGCGAGTTGGTGCGGGCCCACCACGGCCGCATCGAGGTCGACAGCAAGCCGGGGCAGGGCTCGCGATTTCGGGTGGGGCTCCCCGCCCTGGACCGAGGGAGACGATCTGGATGCCGAGGGAGAAGATCACCAGGGCCAGCACGCCGTTGCCCAGGCAGGCAAGCGGCGCGGGGAGGTGCACGGCACCGCGCTGATCGAGGAGCTGGAGCTCCATGGGCACCGTGTCATGCAAGGGCACGGTGTGCCCGATGCTTCACCGTCTCGAGGAAGCCAGGCTTCTCGCCTCACACGCGGCGATCGTGGACGGGCGGCGGCGTCGCCTCCATCGTGCTGACCGCTTGAGACCGCCCACTCGCGCGGGGAGGGCGGCTTTCGATGCCTGTCGCGCTGCCTTTGACGAGCTGGCCGGCGAGATGCTGGGGCGGCGACCGTCAATGCCGGACCCGCCGCCCACCGCCGCGCGCCCCTCCGCCGGCATCAGGCCCGTCCGTGAGTGAGGCGCGGGGCGTCAACGAGGGTCTGACCGCGGCGCGTCTGCCCCGCCATCGCCTGCGTGAAAGGGGCGCCCACGGCGTTGGGCGCGCACCACGACAAAGGAGCCGGCACCGCACCCGGGTTGGCTGGGTTGGACCGCGGCGACATCCGCGAGTGGCGTGAAGAGCGTCTGCCTGAACACCAGGTCGATGAACCCGGCCCGGCGGAGGTGCTCGGCCACCTCGGACGCCGAGAGGAACGTCGCCTCCCGGTAGAAGACGCTCTCCGCGTGGTGCGCCTGGTAGTCGCGTCCCACGGGGCTCTCTCGGTCGATGAAGCCGATGACGAGGTGACCGTCGGGCCGCAGGACGCGGCCCGCCTCGAGGAGCGCGGCATCGACATCGTCCAGGAAGCAGATCGTGGTCACCATGAGCACAGCGTCGAAGCTCTGGTCTGCGTGGGGAAGCCGCTCCGCCACGCCGTCGATGGCGTCCACGCCACGCTCGCAGGCGATGGCCCGCATTCGGGCCGACGGCTCGACCCCCCAGCCGACCTTCAGCGGGCCAGCGAACCGTCCGGTCCCCACACCGACCTCGAGCGTCCGGCCTCGCCCCAGCAGCTCCCTGACCACCTGAAGCTCCGATTCGTAGACCGGACGGTGCCGGTCGAACCAGGCGTCGTAGTCGGCGACGTGCTGGTCGAAAGCGCTGCTCTTGGGCATCGTGCGGCCAACCTACCTCGTCAGACGGGTGTCCCCTCCTGCGAGGGGTCTCGGACCGCCCGCTGAAACGTCTCGAACCGCGCCCAGGGCAGGCGGTCGCGGAGTGGCCGGACGGCGAGAAGCCCGCCGAGCACAACGGCGCCGAGGGCCAGCCAGCACGGCGCGGGGACGAGAGGTGCCGTCGGGGGTCAGCCCTCCACGACCGCTGTGACCGGCGGCGTCTTCACCGTGCCCACGAGACGCTCGACGGCGTCGCGGATCTCGGCCTCGGTGGTGCCGCGCCCCAGGCTGAAGCGGAGTGCTCCCATGCCGACCTCGGGGGGGACGCCCATGGCCCGGAGCACCGGCGAGAGCTCGACCGAACCGGAGTGGCACGCCGAGCCGGTCGAGGCCGCGACACCGTCCAGGGCGGCGAGGACGTCGGCCCCGACCCGGCCCGCCAGCGAGACGTTCAGGGTGTTGGGAAGGCGCTGCTCGGTATGCCCGTTGAGGACCACCTGCTCGCCCAGCCGTGCCCGGAGCAGGTCCCAGAAGAGGTCCCGCAGCCGGCGGACCTCGATCATCGGCTCCAGGTCCTGGGCCAGCTCGCAGGCCGCGCCGAGGGACGCCACGAGCAGGGCGCTCTCGGTGCCCGCGCGCCGGCCGCCCTCGTGGCCGGCGCCGTGGATCAGCGGCTCGAGGTGGACGCCGCGGCGGACGTAGAGTGCCCCGACCCCCTTGGGGGCGTAGAGCTTGTGGCCGGCGATGGAGAGGAGGTCGACGCCGAGGTCGTCGACCCGGGTCGGGATCTTGCCGACCGACTGGGCGGCGTCGGTGTGCATCAGGATGCCGCGCTCGTGGGCACCATGGGCGATCTCGGCGATCGGCTGGATGGTGCCGACCTCGTTGTTGGCGTGCATGACGCTCACGAGGATGGTCCGGGAGGTGATCGCCCTCCGGACAGCGTCGGGATCGACCTGTCCGGTCCGGTCCACCGCGACCACGGTGACGCGGGCGCCCAGCCGCTCCAGGAAGCGGGCCGGCTCGAGGATCGCGGGATGCTCCACCGCGGTCGTCACGATGTGATCACCACGGTCGCGCAGGGCGAAGTAGGCACCCTTCAGGGCCAGGTTGTTGGCCTCGCTCCCACCGCTGGTGAAGACGACCTCGTCGCTGCCGCATCCCAGGAGGGCGGCCACCTGGGCACGAGCCCGGTCGATCAGGGCATGGGCGGCCCGGCCGCCCGCGTGCGTGGCGGAGGGGTTGGCGTAGGGCCCGTCGAGGAGCAGCCGCATCACCGCGGCCACCCGGGGATCGAGCGGCGTGCTGGCGTTGTGGTCGAGATAGATCTCCTTCATCGCCGGCCCCACACGCTGTGACCCCTGGCGCACCGGTGCACCCTCCCCCGGCTGGGCGCTCATCCGCTCCTCTCCAGGGTGCGGCCCGACGAGGCCTGCGAGGTCGCTGGTGGCGAGCATGGGCTGGCGGGCTCCCTGAGCTTGTCCATTGTTCCATGAGCAATTAGAGCATCTCGGACCCGCCCACGGGCCGGCCGTCTTTGCGTCGGAGCGGGCGGCCGATATAGGATCTTCCACGGATCATTGGAAGAAGGAGGTCAGGATGGAAGCCCGGGAGGCCAAGGACCGCCTCTACGAGGTGTTTGCCCGCACCGCCCAGGCCGCCGGGAGCCCCAGGCGGATCGAGCTCCTGGAGCTGCTCGCCCAGGGAGAGCGGAGCGTGGAGAGCCTCGCCGAGGCCACGGGCATGGGGGTCACCAACACCTCGGCTCACCTCCAGGTTCTCGCCCGCTCGCGGCTGGTCGAGACGCGCAAGGCGGGGACCAGGGTCTTCTACCGCCTCTCCGGTGACGACGTGGCCGGCTTCGTGGTGGCACTGAGGAACCTCGCCCGCCTGCGCCTGCCCGACGTGGAGCAGGTGGTGCGGGACTACTTCGCCGCCCGGGACGCCCTGGAGCCGGTGAGCCACGAGGAGCTGGTGACCCGGTCGGAGCGAGGCGACGTGGTGATCCTCGACGTCCGCCCAGCCCAGGAGTTCGCCGCCGGCCATATCCCGGGAGCCCTGTCGGTGCCGCTGGACGAGCTGGACAGCGCGTTTGTCCACCTGCCCCGTGACCGCGAGGTCGTCGCCTACTGCCGCGGCCCGTACTGCGTGCTCGCGCCCCAAGCCGTGGAACGGCTGCGCGCTCAGGGCTACCGCGTGCGCCGCCTCACCGACGGCTTCCCGGAGTGGCGGCTCGCCGGTCTGCCGGTGGCCGTCGGGGGAGGCGAGCGGCGATGAAGATGCTGGTCGTCTGCAACGACCCGCCCTACGGGACGGAGCGGTCGTGGAATGGGCTGCGCCTGGCCGGCTCCCTGGCCCAGCGAGAGGGGGTGGAGGTCAGGGTGTTCCTGCTCGGCGACGCGGTCGGCTGCGCGGTGGCGGGGCAGAAGCTGCCCAACGGCTACTACCACCTCGATCGCATGCTCGAGTCCGCCCTCCGCCATGGCGTGGAGGTCGGTTGCTGCGGCACCTGCATGGACGCCCGCGGCATCGGCGAGGCGGCGCTGGTTCAGGGAGCCCACCGCTCCAGTCTGGAGGAGTTCACCGATTGGACCCTCTGGGCGGATCAGACCGTCAGCTTCTGAGTGGGCGAGGACCATGCCACGCTCGGAGGGTCCGGACCGCGGGGTTCGGGCACCGCAGGCCCGCGCGAGGAAGGAGGCACGATGACCCGACAGGTGCGGGTGGTGATCGCCGGTGGTTCCTTCGGCGGCCTCACCACCGCCTACGAGCTGAGACGTCACGTCGGAGCGGAGCGCCTCGCGATCACGCTGATCTCGCGAGAGGAGCGCTTCGCCTTCGTCCCCTCGTTCACCTGGGTGGCGACGGGGAGCCGGACCCTGGAGCAGATCTCCTTCGAGCTGGCCGGACCCCTGGCGGCCAAGCAGGTGAGATTCGCCCACGAGACCGTGGTCGGCATCGACAGCGAGAGCAAGGTCGTCTCCACCGACAGGGCCGAGCATCCGTACGACTTCCTGGTTGTGGCGACCGGGCATCGGAGCGCCAACGAGGCGGTGGAGGGCCTCGGCCCCTTCGACGGGCCGGGGCACTCGCCGATGTCGGCCACCGAGGCCGAGGAGCTCGGCCGCGCGATCCGCCGGCTGCTCCGGGATCCCGGTCCGGTGGTCGTCGGAGCCGCGCCCGGGGCGAGCTGCATCGGGCCGGTCTACGAGCTCGCCTTCGAGCTCGACCAGCTGCTGCGCCGGCACGGGCAGCGCCACCGCGTGCCGATCACCCTGGTCACCCCCGAGCCCCACCTCGGCCACATGGGCATGGGGGGGGCGGGCAAGATCCGTCAGCTCCTCGAGGGCGAGCTCGAGGAGCGCGACATCGCGTACCGGACCTCAGCTGCCATCACCCGGATCACGGCCGAGGCCGTCGAGACCGAGGGCGCCAGGGCCATCCCCTCGGTGCTCTCCATCGTCATTCCGCCGCTCGCCGGGGTGGCGGCGGTCGCGCGGAGTCCCGGCCTCTCGAACCCGAAGGGCTTCATCCCCGTCGATGCCCACTACCGCCACGCGAAGGCGGACGGGGTCTACGCCGTGGGGGTTGCCGTCGCCCTTCCCCCCGTCGAGGAGACCCCCGTGCCGGTCAACTTCCCCAAGATCGGGCACATGACCGAACAGATGGCGACCATCGCCGCAGCCGACATCGCCGCTCGCATCGCGGGTGGCACCGGTCCGACGAGGGAGCTCTCCGCACGCTGCATCCTCGACATGGGGAACCGCGGCGCCTACATGGCGGTCGACCCGGTGCGCCCGCCCCGCAACAGGATCCCGACCGTCTCCCAGGGGCGTCGGTGGCTCCTTGCCAAGCGGGCCTTCGAACGCGCCTACCTCTGGTTTGCCAGCCACGGCCGCCGCGTGCCGACCACGGTCGGCTGGTGAGCCCTCCGCAAGACCCGGGGCATGACCCAGCAGGTCCCGGCCGACGCCGGCGAAGGGCTCGGTGTTGGACTCGGACTCAATGACGGAGTGAACGCGTTGAAGTCTGACTGCAACGACGACCGGTAGCTCGTACGCCGTGCCCCTGGGTCGCCGGCCGGAGCACGCCGTCGGCGCGGTGCGTGCTGCGACCAGGGTGCCGGTGCGCTTCCTCGGGATGAGCGACACCCAGGCTCTCTTCGCCCACCCCACGGAGGGCGACATCGGGCCTGGACAGACACGACGGAGACGTCGAACCCGCGCGCCGACCGTCAGCGCGAGAGGTGGTCCAGGATCTGGAGGAGAGTGCCGCGGCGCGGGGCGGCGGCGAAGAAGTCGGTGTCGGCGGCCTCGACCACGGCGATGGCCCGCCGCGCCAGCCTCGCGCCCACCGGCGTCACGCGCAGCCGACGAGCGCGCGAATCCTCGGGATCGGGCGCGCGCGTCACCAGTCCTCTGGCCTCCAGGGTGCGCAGCACCTGCGAGGTCATCATGGGATCCGTTCCCGCGTGCTCGGCGAGGCGCCGCTGGGTGACCACCTCTCTCGCCACCTCGGCCAGCCACCAGGTGCTCGCCAACAGGACGAACTGGACGTGCGTGAGCCCGAGCGGCCGCAGCGCGGCCACCATCGCCCGCTGCCAGCGCAGGGTCACGCGCCAGAGCAGGAAGCCCGGGCTCTGCCCGGGCGTCAGGGGCGAGGATGGCGCGGCGGTCGGGCCGCGCCCTGCCCGTGCACTCTCAGCCCGCACGGGCGA